>NZ_BCNQ01000037.1 GCF_001515525.1 Piscicoccus intestinalis NBRC 104926
GGCGAGGGCGAGGGCGGCGGGGGAGGCGCCGCCTGCGCCGAACCGTCACTGGCCGCCGCTGCAGCGTCGGAGGTGCCGGAGCCAGAGCCCGACCCGGCGCCGTGCTCGGCGAGGAAGGCGTCGATCTCCTCGTCGGTGGCGCCGGAGTCAGCGACGACGCCGACGAGGTCGCCGACGGGCACGGTCGCGCCGGCGTCGGCGAGGATGCGGCACAGCACCCCGGACATGGGGGCCTCGACGTCACCGGCGATCTTGCTCGACTCGACGGTGACGAGCGCGGTGCCCTCGGACACCTCGTCGCCGACCGCGGCCAGCCAGCTGGTGACCGTGCCCTCCTCCATGGTCATGCCCCATTTGGGCAGTTCGAGTCCCTTGATCGTCGACATCGTCACGCCCCCACGACGGTGCGGACGGCGGCCTCGATCTTCTCCGGACCCGGGATCCACTCCTTCTCCAGCGGGGCCGAGAACGGCACGGGCGAGTGCGGCGGAACCACGAGCTGGATCGGCGCCTTCAGCGAGCCGAAGCCCTTGGACGCCACCAGCGCCGCGACGTCGTGCGCGAACCCGCAGCGGGCCGCCGACTCGTCGGCGACGACGAGCCGGCCGGTGGAGGCCACCGACTCCAGGATCCCGTCCTCGTCGAGCGGCGACGTGGTGCGCGGGTCGACGACCTCGACGGAGATGCCCTCGCCGGCGAGCTTGTCGGCGACCGTGATCGCGTAGTTCACGGTCTGGCCGAGGCCGACGATCGTCACGTCGGTGCCCTCGCGGGGGTAGTTCGCGACGCCCAGCGGGATGACGTAGGGCTCGTCGGGCACCTCGCCCTTGCCGTCGTAGAGCATCTTGTGCTCGCAGTACATCACCGGGTCGTCGTCGCGGATGCTCTGCAGCAGCAGCCCGCGGGCGTCGTACGGGTTGGACGGCACGACAACCTTCACGCCGGCTGTCGAGGTGAAGATGTTGTACGGCGAGTTGCTGTGCTGCGCAGCCGCGCTCGCGCCGGCGCCGATGATGCCGCGCACGGTCAGCGGGGTGCGGGCCTTGCCGCCGAACATGTACCGGAACTTGGCCGCCTGGTTGTAGATCGTGTCGAAGGCGCAGCCGAAGAAGTCCATGAACATCAGCTCGGCCACCGGGCGCAGGCCGGTGACGGCGGCCCCGGCCGCCATGCCGCACAACGCGGCCTCGGTGATCGGGGTGTCGATGACGCGGTCGTCACCGAATTCGGTCCACAACCCCTGGGTGACGCCGAAGACGCCACCGAAGGCTTCGAGGGTGGGGTCGGGGTTCCACGCCGCCTTGCCGCCGCGCAGGTCTTCGCCGATGAGGACGACGTCTTTGTCCTCGCGCATCGCGTCGGCCATCCCGGCGCGAACGGCTTCCCTAAAACTCATCGTGGGCACAGGTATCTCCTTCGATCGCTGTGTGGGCGTGGTCAGTACGAGACGTAGACGTCGGAGTCGACGTCGGAGATGTCCGGGACGGGGGCGGCCTTCGCCTCGGTGACCGAGGAGTCGACGAGTTCGGTGTTCGCCTCGTCGATGGCGTCGAGCTCGGACGGCTCGATCGACCCGGCGACGTTCTCACGGAAGATCTTCAGCGGGTCCTTGGTGTCCTTCACTTCCTGCAGCTGCTCGGGCGTGCGGTACAGCCCCGGGTCACCCTCGAAGTGACCGTAGAAGCGGAACGCGGTCGCCTCGATGACCGAGGGGCCGCCGCCGGAGCGGGCCCGGTCGATGGCCTCGCCGGCCGCGTTGTACACCGCGAAGAAGTCGGTGCCGTCGACGGTGACGGCGGGCATGCCGAAGCTGCCGGCGCGGTGCGCGATGGAGTCGGCGCCGACGGCGTAGTCGGTGCCGGTCGCCTCGCCCATGCCGTTGTTCTCGAAGACGAAGACCATCGGCAGGTTCAGCACGACCGCCATGTTCAGCGACTCGAGCGTGAAGCCGTGGTTCGAGCCGCCGTCTCCGGTGAACGAGACCGCGACCGCGCCCTCACCCCGGTACTTCGCGGTGAGCGCGGCGCCGATCGTGATCGGCGGGCCGCCGCCGACGATGCCGTTGGCGCCGAGCATGCCCACCGACAGGTCGGCGATGTGCATCGAGCCGCCCTTGCCGTGGCACAGGCCCTCCTTGCGGCCGTAGATCTCGAGCATCATGCCGCGGATGTCGCAGCCCTTGGCGATGCAGTGGCCGTGCCCGCGGTGCGTGGAGGCGATGTAGTCCGCGCGCCCCAGGTGCTCGCAGACGCCGACGGCGATGGCCTCCTCACCGGCGTACAGGTGGATGAATCCGGGGATCTCCCCGGTCGTGTTCTCTTTGTGCAGGCGATCCTCGAAGGCCCTGATCTTCGACATCCGGTCGTAGGCCTCGAGCAACTGCTCCTTGGACAACTCCATCGCTGGATTCCTCACCTCGTCGTGATCGCGTGGACTGCCCGACCTGGTGCGGTGCGTGGTCGTGTGACCGCCGCCACGTCCGGGCAGGTCGAGTCACCGTAGGGCGGCCTGCTCGGGCGGGCGCGCTGCAACGCACTGCAACGTGCTGCAACATGGCGAAATGTCCGTTCGGGCAGGCGCAGGACGCAAACGCCCGTGACCCGGCGCGTGCTCGTCGGTAGGCTGGCGTTCTCGCCCGTCAGAGGAAGTCCGTCATGAGCCGGATCGAGGCGCCGGAGCCCGCGCTGCCGTACGACGGAGACCCGCGCGCCTACGCGGCGGTACTCGCCGGGCTGCACGAGTCGCGGATGTTCGGGTCCCGGCCCGTGGCCCGCCCCCGCCACCTCGTCGACGAGTCCTGGTCCCGGATGGAACGCGACGGCGTGCCCGTCCACCGGCCCGACCCGCATATCGACGAAGGCGCGCTGGAGGCCGAACTCGACGCGATGAGCACGCGCTACGGTGCCGACGGCCGCGAGGTGCGCCGACAGGTCAAACGCGCCCTCGAGGGCTGCCTGCTCGACAGCGACCTCGTCGGCATCTTCGCCACCCCCTCGTGCCGCGTCGGCGACCGCTACGGCAGCCCCGGGGCCCTGCGCCGGGCCGACCGGATCGGCTTCGTGCACGCCGCCGCGTGGGGTGAGTCCGCGGTCGGCACCAACGCGATCGGCCTCGCCGGGTTGCTCACGCGGCCCGTGCAGGTGCACGGCCCCGAGCACTGGTGCGTCAACCAGCACGACTGGTCGTGCGCCGCCGCGCCAGTCCGCGACCCGGCCGACGGTGCTGTCGTGGCCGTCGTCGACATCTCGGGAGGCATCGAGTTGGCCCATCCCGCGCTTCTCGGGCTCGTGCAGGCTGTCGCCACGCAGGCCGAGTTGCGGTTGCGCGATGCGCACCGCGCCCGCCTCGAGAAGCTGCGCAAGCGCACGTGGTCCGCGGTCTCCCGACTGCGCGGGCCGTGGGCGCTCACCGACGAGTGGGGCTGGGTCGTCGGCGCGCAGGGCCTGGACGTCGACGAGCGCGTCGAACTCACCGGAGCGCCGGGCGGCGGCCTCGCCGTCGTCGCCGGTCTCGGGCAGGTGGAGATCTCCCGCATCGGCGAGGCGGTGGTGCTCGTGCCGCGCACCGGCTCCGGGGTCGATCTCGGCTACCGGCTCGACGCGGCCGCGGGCACGCTCACCGTGACCATGGGCGACCTGCGCGCCGGAACCGGTCTCGTCACGAGCGGTGGGGTCGGCGCGACCGTACACCACCTCACCGGTCGGCACATCGCGCTCCTGACCACCCTCGCGCGAGCGCGCGGTCCGCTGACGCCCACCCGACTCGCCGAGAGCGTCTGGGGCACGCAGGCCTCGGTCGTCACCGCCCGCGCCGAGGTGTCCCGGCTCCGGCGGCGTTTTCCCGGACTGGTCTCCGCGGCGCCCTATCGCCTGCTCGCCCACCTCGACGGCGTCGACGCCGGGCCCGTCGCGGGGCCCGTCGCCGGGCCCGTCTCCCAGCGCTGATCGCCCAGGAGTTCGTGCAGATTCGCGCTCGCCCCCGCCGCTGGCGCCAGCGCGACTCGATGCGGTGGTTGGCCCCTTCGGTTGATAACGTCTCTACCCAGCACGCGAGAGACCGACGAGCTGGGGGAGTGATGCTGAGCCTTCTGCTCGTAGCCCATCTGGTCCTGGCAGTGGCAGCACCCCCGATCGTGCGTCGTCTGGGCCGTCGCGCCTTCTGGCTGTTCGCGCTGCCTCCGGCCGCGACCTTCGCCTACGCCGTCCGGAACACCTCGCACGCGTTCTCCGAGTCGCCGCCCACCCAGGTCGTCTCGTGGGTACCCAGCATCGGGCTCGAGCTCGCGTTCCGCCTCGACGCCCTGTCGTGGCTGCTGTGCCTCATCGTCGGCGGCATCGGCGCCCTCGTGCTCGCCTACTGCTCCGCGTACTTCTCCGACGAGGAGCCGGGCCTGGGCCGTTTCGCCGGCTGCCTGCTCGGCTTCGCCGGCGCGATGCTCGGCCTCGTCACGGCCGACGACCTGCTCGTGCTCTACCTGTTCTGGGAGGCCACGACGGTACTGAGCTACCTGCTCATCGGGCACCGCCCCGAGAGCAAGTCGAGCCGCACCGCCGCCACCGAGGCCCTCGTCGTGACGACCTTCGGCGGCCTGGCCATGCTCGTCGGCCTCATCGTCATCGGCGAGTCGGCCGGCACCTACCGGCTGTCCCAGATCATCGAGGCCGCCGCGGCCGCCCCGCCCGCCGCCGACGCGACGATGGTCGCCGCCGTCGGGCTCGTGCTCCTCGGCGCGCTGAGCAAGTCGGCGCTCGTGCCGTTCCACTTCTGGCTGCCCGGCGCGATGGCTGCGCCCACGCCCGTCAGCGCCTACCTGCACGCGGCCGCGATGGTCAAGGCCGGCATCTACCTCGTCGCCCGGTTCGCGCCCGCCTACGCCGACGTGCCGCTGTGGCGGGTGCTCGTGCTGGTGCTCGGCGGCGCGACGATGATCATCGGCGCCTACCGCTCGCTGCGCCAATACGACCTCAAACTCCTGCTCGCCTACGGCACCGTCAGCCAGCTCGGCTTCCTCGTCGTGCTCGTCGGCGCCGGCACCGGCGACGCCGCGCTCGCCGGCGTCGCGATGGTGCTCGCGCACGCCCTCTACAAGGCCTGCCTGTTCCTCGTCGTGGGCGCCATCGACCACGCCACCGGCACCCGCGACCTGCGCGAACTGTCCGGGCTCGCCCGCAGCTCACCCGGGCTGGCCATCGCCGGCGTCGTCGGCGCCGTCTCCATGGCCGGCCTGCCGCCGCTGCTCGGGTTCGTCGGCAAGGAGGCCGCGTACGCCGCCTTCACCGCCGGCGAACAGTCCTGGGACTTCTGGGTGCTCGCGGTGCTCGTCGTCGGCTCGATGCTCACCTTCGCCTACAGCGTGCGGTTCGTCTGGGGCGCCTTCCGCACCCAGCCCGACCGCGAGGACACCTCCGTGCACGCCCCCGGGCCGGTGCTGCTCGGCGTGCCGCTCGTGCTCGCCGGGCTCTCCCTCGGCCTCGGCCCGGCAGCGCCGCTGCTCGAGCCGGCCCTGCGGGGCTGGGCCGACACCGTCGGTGCCGCGCCCGCCTCCGGGCACCTGACCCTGTGGCACGGATTCACCGCGGCGCTCTGGCTCACGCTCCTGACCTGGGCCGTCGGTGTCGCGCTCGCGCTGGGCCACATCCGGGTCGAGTCGTTCCAGACGACCCTGCACGACCGCGCCTGGAACAAACTCTCGGCCGAGAACAGCTACCGGCGGCTCATGCGCGCGCTGGACCGCGGGTCGCTGGAAGTCACCGCCGCCCTGCAGCGCGGCTCGCTGCCGCTGAGCCTCGGGCTCATCCTCATGGTCTTCATCGTGCTGCCCGGCGGCGCCGTGCTGTTCCTCACCGACTGGAGCGGCATGCGGCTGCGGCTCTCCGACGGCGTGCCGCAGCTCATCACCGCGAGCGTCATGGCGGTCGCCGCGATCTGGGCCGTGCGCGCCCGGCGCCGCATGCGCGCCGTGCTGCTCGTCGGGGTCACCGGCTACGGCTGCGCGCTGCTGTTCCTGCTCTTCGGCTCGCCCGACCTCGCGCTGACCCAGGTGCTCGTCGAGACCCTGTCGATCATCGTCTTCGTGCTCGTGCTGCGCCGCTTCCCGAGCCGGTTCACCGCCGACCGCCCCCGCTGGGACCGCGCGACCCGCGCCGTCTTCGGCCTCGCCGTCGGCGTCGTCGCGGCGGCCCTCGCGCTCGTGCTGCCGCAGGCCCGCACCGCCAACCCGGCCTCCGACGGGCTCGGCCCGATCGCCGTCGACTACGGCGGCGGCCACAACATGGTCAACATCATTCTCGTCGACGTGCGGGCCTGGGACACGATGGGTGAGCTGTCGGTCGTGCTCGCCGCCGCCACCGGCATCGCGAGCCTGGTGTTCCTGCACGAAGACCGGTTCGCCGTCGTGCGGGCGCGGCTGGCCGACACGTGGGCGCGCCGCCGGGAGGCCACCCGCTCGGGGGTGTCGCACGGCCGCTGGCTCGCCGAGGACTCCCTCATCCGGCCCGAGCAGCGCTCGACGATGTTCGAGGTCGTGGCCCGGCTCATCTTCCACGTCGTCATGCTCTGGTCGGTGTACCTGCTGCTGGCCGGGCACAACGATCCCGGAGGCGGTTTCGCCGCCGGCATCGTCGCCGGCCTCGCCCTGACCGTGCGTTACCTCGCCGGCGGCCGCGAGGAGCTGCGCGCGGCGATCCCGGTGCTGCCGGGTTGGCTGCTCGGCATCGGGCTCTTCCTGTCCGCCGGCAACGGCCTGGGTTCGATGCTTGCGGGCGGCTCGGTGCTGCAGACCTGGGTCTTCGACGTGCCCGTGCCGCTCATCGGCAAACTGCACATCGTCACCTCGCTCGTCTTCGACGTCGGGGTCTACCTCGTCGTCATCGGCCTCGTGCTCGACATCCTGCGCAGCCTCGGCGCCTCCATCGACCAGCAGATCGACGACGCCCGCCGGCCCGACTCCGGCCCGGGCTCGTGGTCGGCCGGTGGCGCCGCCGCCCCGACCTCCTCGCCCGCCTCGTCGTGGTGGTCGACGCGCACGACGCGCACGATGCGCCCGATGCGTCCCGGCAAGGACGCCGCGGCGACCAACCCGGCGACCCCGACGCAGGTTCGGGAGACGCCGCCGAGCGACGACCCGATGGGCGGCTCCCACGGCCTGTTCGAGGGGGAGCGATGAGTTCCAACGTCACGCTCGCGCTGCTCATCGGCGTGCTCTTCGGCTCCGGCGTCGTGCTGCTCATGTCGCGCGGCATCGTGCGCGCCTTCCTCGGGGTGCTGCTCATCAGCAACGGCATCAACCTCATGTTCATCGCGGCCGCGGGCCGCCCGGGGCTCGCGCCGATCGTCGACGACACCGGCGATCAGACCGGCCTGACCGACCCGCTGCCGCAGGCACTGGTGCTCACCGCGATCGTCATCACGCTCGCGCTCACCGGGTTCGTGCTGGCGCTGGCCGACCGCTCCTGGCAGGTCACCCGCACCGACGACGTGGCCGACGACGACGAGGCGGCGCGCATCGGCCGCAAGGCGCAGGCCAACGACACCTCCGACAGCGACTTCGCCGAGGACGCCCCCGACGAACCGGACGAGGATCCCGACCCCGGCGCCTGCTACCACCCCGACTGCCCGGCCCCGGCCGACGGTCACGCCGGGGAGCACGTCGGCCACACGCCCCACCCGGACGGGAGGTGATCAGCATGGTGGATTTCCTCTACGCCACCCCGCCCACCTGGCTCGTGCCGCTGCCGGTGCTCCTGCCGCTCGTCGGCGCCGGCCTGACGCTCGTCGTCGGCGGCCGCGACCAGCTCCAGCGCACGGTCAGCATCGTCGTCTTCGTCGGCGTGCTCGCGGCCGCCGTCGGCCTGCTCATCGGCGCCGACGCCCACGGCCCGCTCGTGCTGCGCACCGGCGGCTGGCCGGCCGCCCTCGGGGGCGTCGTGCTCGTCGCCGACCGGCTCTCGGCGCTCATGGTGCTCGTGTCGGTGATCATCACGTTCGCCGTGCTGCTGTTCTCCATCGGGCAGGGCCGCTCCAGTGACCGCGAACGCGACGCCGGCTCGCCGCTGCCGATCTTCCACCCCACGCTCATGGTGCTGCTCGCGGGCGTGTGCACGACGTTCGTCTCCGGCGACCTGTTCCACATCTACGTCGGCTTCGAGATGCTGCTCATCGCGAGCTTCGTGCTGCTCACCCTCGGCGGCACCGCCGAGCGGGTCCGGGCGGGCGTCAACTACGTGTTCGTCAGCGTGCTGTCGTCGCTGCTGTTCCTCACGGCGATCGCCATGACGTACGCCGCGACGGGCACGGTCAACCTCGCCCAGCTCGCCGGGCGCCTCGACGCGCTGCCGGAGTCGACGCGGGTGACGCTGCAGGTGCTGCTGCTGCTCGGGTTCGCCATCAAGGCGGCGATCTTCCCGATGTCCGGGTGGCTGCCCGACTCCTACCCGACGGCACCGGCTCCGGTGACGGCGGTGTTCGCGGGACTGCTGACGAAGGTCGGGGTGTACGCGATCATCCGCACCCAGACGCTGCTGTTCCCCGACGGGGCGCTCGACTCGATCCTGCTGTGGGCGGCGCTGTTGACGATGATCGTCGGCATCCTCGGCGCCATCGCGCAGGACGACATCAAGCGACTGCTGTCGTTCACGCTCGTCAGCCACATCGGCTACATGATCTTCGGCGTGGCCATCGGCAACGAGCTCGGGCTGTCCGGCGCCATCTTCTACGTGGCGCACCACATCATCGTGCAGACCACGTTGTTCCTGGTGGCGGGGCTCATCGAGTGGCGCGGGCGCAGCACCTCGCTCAGCGAGCTCGGCGGCCTGGCCCGCACGTCGCCGCTCATCGCCGTGCTCTTCTTCATCCCCGCGATGAACCTCGCCGGCATCCCGCCGTTCTCCGGCTTCCTCGGCAAGATCGCGCTGCTGCAGGCCGGCGCGCAGGCGGCGACCCCGCTGGCGTACCTGCTCATCGGCGGGTCGGTGCTGACGAGCCTGCTCACGCTGTACGCGGTGAGCCGGGTGTGGTCGATGGCGTTCTGGCGCAAGGTGCCGACCCCCTCGGAGACGGTGCAGCGCGAGCGCGCGTCGGTCACCGCCGGCGCGCCGAGCGTCGACGGGCAGCCCGAGGAGACGGACCGCCCGATCGACAGCCCGACCGGGGCGTTGGCCCTCGGGGCGGTGCGCGCCATCCCGCGCGGCATGACCACCCCGACCACCCTGCTCGTCGTCATCGGCATGGCGATCACCGTCGTCGCCGGGCCGCTGTACGCGATCACCGACCGGGCAGCCGCCGACCTGCGCGCCCGCACCCCGTACATCGACAGCGTGCTCGCGCACGATCCGACGAATCCCGGGCAGGAGGCGCCGTGAACGCCACCAGCGCGTCGACCGTCCTCGGTGACGAGTACTCCAGTCGCCGCGGCCTCGTGAAGCGGCGCGTGCAGGTCGTCTCGTGGGTCGTGCTGACCCTCGTGTGGGTCATGCTGTGGGGCAACTTCTCAGTGCTCAACGTGGTCTCCGGCCTGCTCATCTCCGGGCTGTTGCTGCTGCTGTTCCCGCTGCCACCGATCCGCCTGGGCCTGCGGGTGCGGCCGGTGGCGACGATCGTGCTCGTCGTGCGGTTTCTCGTCGACATGGTCACCGCGAGCGTCGAGGTCGCCTACAAGGCGTGCGCTCCGTGGGTGCACCCGCAGGGTCGGTTCACCCGCATCATCCTGGCCGGTGACAACGACCTGCTGTGCACGATCACCGCGCAGATGACGACACTCGTGCCCGGCTCCATCGTCATCGACCTGGAGTCTGACGGTGCCGGGCGCACGATGCTGCTGCACGTCTTCGACGCGCGATCGCCCGACGACATCGAGCAGCTGCGCGGCCGGGTGCTCGCGCAGGAACAGCGGGTGCTGCGGGCGCTCGCCGCGCCGCCGCGCCAGGTCGCCGCCGAGCACGATCCGGGTCCCGACTCGGCCGCCGGTCCCGATGGGGAGGAGCGTTCGTGATCTGGAATCTCGCCGTCGCCTTCATCGCCCTCGCGCTCGGGCTCTCGGCGCTGCTGGCAGTCGTGCGGATCGTGCGCGGCCCCAGCGTGCTGGACCGCACGGTCGCCACCGAGGTGCTCGTCTCGACCCTCGTGTGCGCGCTGTGCGCGGAGGCCGCGATCAACCGGCATGCGACGACGCTGCCGATCGTCATCTCGCTGTCGCTGCTCGGCTTCCTCGGGTCGGTGTCGGTGGCGCGGTTCATGCCGCAGCCTCCGGAGGACAAGGGCGGGCGGGTCACGTCGGCGCCCGCCGAACCCGTCGGTGACGAGCCGACCGCACGCCCGGGGAGCCAGTCGTGAGTTGGGACAGCGTGGCCGACGGAATCGGTCTGTTCTGCCTCGTGTTCGGGGCGCTGCTGTGCCTGACCAGCTCGGTCGGCCTCGTGCGGCTGGGCGACCTGTACGCCCGCATGCACGCGGCGACCAAGCCGCAGGCCCTGGGGCTGCTGCTCTCGTTGCTCGGGCTGGGGCTCATGCTGCGCTCCGGCCTCGACATCGGGATGCTCGTGCTCATCGCGATCTTCCAGATGCTGACGATCCCCGTCTCCGCGCACCTGGTCGCCCGGGCGCGGTACCGCGACGAGAACCCGCGCTGAGGCGCCTGCAGGGCTTGGCGAGCCCGTCTCCGGGTAGCGTCGGGGGCGAACGGGCCGGGCGTGTCGCACCCGGCCGCGACCGGAGCATCCCGCACGATTCCCCCGCACGATCCCCGCACGATCCCCGCAGGAGTGAGCATGAGCGAGCAGTGGCGTTTCGAGACCAAGCAGGTGCACGCGGGGCAGGTGCCCGACAGCGAGACCGGGGCACGGGCCCTGCCGATCTACCAGACGACCTCGTTCGTCTTCCCCGACGCGCAGACCGCGGCCGACCGGTTCGCGCTGGCCGACCTCGGCCCGATCTACACCCGGCTCGGCAACCCGACCGAGCAGGCCGTCGGCGCGCGGATCGCGGCCCTGGAAGGCGGGGTCGGTGCGCTGCTGCTCGCCTCGGGGCAGTCGGCGACGACGTTCGCGATCCTCAACGTCGCGGCGGCCGGTGACCACGTCGTCTCCAGCGCGGCGCTGTACGGCGGCACGTACAACCTGCTCAAGTACACGCTGAAGCGGCTCGGCATCGAGACGACGTTCGTCGACGACATCGCCGACGTCGAGCAGTGGCGGGCGGCGATCCGGCCGAACACCAAGCTGCTGTTCGGCGAGACGATCTCCAACCCCGACGGGAAGATCCTCGACGTCGCCGCCGTCGCCGACGTGGCGCACGAGGCGGGGCTGCCGCTCATGGTCGACAACACCGTCGCGACCCCCTACGTGCTGCGCCCGATCGAGTACGGCGCCGACGTCGTGCTGCACTCGACGACGAAGTACCTCGGCGGGCACGGCGCGGTCATCGGCGGCGCGATCGTCGACGCGGGCACCTTCGACTACGGCGCCTCGCCCGAGAAGTTCCCGCAGTTCAACGAGCCGTCGGAGAGCTACCACGGGCTCGTGTTCGCGCGCGACCTCGGCGTCGGCTCGGCCCTGGGAGCCAATCTCGCGTTCATCCTCAAGGCGCGCGTGGAGCTGCTGCGCGACCTCGGCTCGGCGATCAGCCCGTTCAACGCGTGGGTGCTGCAGCTGGGCATCGAGACCCTGTCGCTGCGCATGGAGCGGCACCTGTCGAACGCGCTGAAGGTGGCCGAGTACCTCGCCGGGCACGAGCAGGTGGAGTCGGTGTTCTACTCCTCGCTGCCGGACAGCCCGTGGGCGGCGTTGGCGGGCAAGTACACCCCCGCCGGAGCCGGGGCCGTGCTGTCGTTCGAGATCGCCGGTGGCCTGGAGGCGGGGCGACGCTTCGTCGACGGCCTCGAGCTGCACAGCCACGTCGCCAACATCGGCGACGTGCGCTCGCTGGTCATCCACCCCGCCTCCACGACGCACAGCCAGGGCAGCGACGAGGACCGCCGCGGAGCCGGTGTCACCCCCGGCCTCGTGCGCCTCGCCGTCGGCATCGAGCACATCGACGACATCGTCGCCGACCTCGACAAGGGCTTCGCCGCCGCCCGCGCCTGACGCCAGCGTCGCTCCCACGTCCCTCAAAACTGCGTGTCGTGGTCGGACCTGCTGTTCGTGTCGCAGGTTTCACCGCGACACGCAGTTTTCACGGACGTTCGGAGGCGGTGCACCCGGTTCGGGACGCGCCGTGGGGGGTAGGGGAGCCGTAGGCCGCCGCGGGTCGCGACGCGATTCGCACGAGACACAGCCGTGGCGGCGTCCGATCCGTCATCGACCACGCCGCGCGGCGCGTGCGCGCGCCCCGGCTCCGAAGGGAGAACCCATGTCCGCACCAGCCCGCCGCGCCGCGGTGATCATCGCCGAGAACTTCGAGGACTCCGAGGCCACCAGCCCCATCGAGGCCCTGCAGGAGGCGGGGGTCGAGGTCAGCGTCATCGGCCTGGAGACCGGCACGGTCACCGGCAAGAAGGGCGCGACAGTCGAGGCGCTGACCACCATCGCCGACTCCGACGTCGACGGCTTCGACCTGCTCGTCATCCCCGGCGGGGGCGCGCCGGAGAACCTGCGCATCGACGACGACGCGGTCGAGTTCACCCGCCGCTTCGTCGACTCGGGCAAGCCGGTGGCCTCGATCTGCCACGGCCCGCAGCTGCTCATCTCCGCCAAGGTGCTCAGCGGCCGCACGGTCACCGCGGTCAACAGGATCCGCGACGACATCGTCAACGCCGGCGCCACGTACGTCGACGCGGAGGTACACTTCGACGGCAACCTCATCTCCTCGCGCACCCCCGACGACCTGCCCGCCTTCAACAAGGCGATCGTCGCCGCCGTCACCGAGCAAGCCTGACCCTCCTCTCACCCTCGGCCGAAGGCTGCCCTTTCGGTCGAGGGCTGCTGATAGAACCGCAGCCCTCGACCGACGGCGCAGCCTTCGGCCATGTGGGGGCGGCCGTCAGCCGTGGACGAGGGGGAAGATCGGCAGGGCCTGCGGGTGGTGGGCGTGCACGATGACGAGGAAGACGATCGCGTCGAAGAGGAGGTGCACGACGACGACGTAGAGCAGGTTCTGCTTGGTCCAGGAGAAGATCAGTCCCTGGATCAGCGCGAACGGGATCGTCAGGAACGGGCCCCACGCCTGGTAGCCCAGCTCCCACAGGAACGACACGAAGATCGTCGCCTGCAGCACGTTCGCGACCGCGGGGCGGAAGTGCCGCAGGAACAGCACGTAACAGGTGCAGATGAAGAACAGCTCGTCCCACAGGCCGACCGCGTTGACGCCGATGAACAGCCGCGCGATCGCGTGCCATTCGACGACCGCGGGCCAGTTCGTGTAGACGCCGGAGGTGAGGAAGTACCACGGCAGGATGAGGTACGCGGCGACGATGACGACGACGAGGTAGGCCCACATCCGCCGACTCCACCGCCCCAGCCCCCACGGAAACCCGATCGCGTGTTCGCGATACACCCAGCGGCTGATCGAGTACGGCACGACGACCGCCCAGCCGAGCGCGAGCGTGAACCGCAGCATGCCGGCGGGCGAGATGTCGGCGTGCAGCGAGATGAAGCTGATGCCGGTCAGCGCGATCGCGATGAGCAGCAGGTCGGTGGCCAGGCGCCGGGAAAGGCCGGTGCGGTCGGTCCAGACCGCGCCGAGGAGCCCGGCGGCCAGACACAGGTAGCCGGGCACGTCGATCATCAGCCAGAACAGGAAGACCGCGCCCGCGCAGATCAACGCGCAGGGGACGAGCGCGATCGGATGCGTCGGGCTGCCGGGCGCAGCGATGGGCGAGGGTCGCGGGGTCGAGCTCGGCTCGGAGGCGGGTCGGCTCATCTCCGCGATCGTCTCACGGCCGGCGCGCGAGCACGTAGAGCCGCTCGGTCTCCAGCTCGACCCCGGCCAGCGGCCCACGCACATACCACTCCTCGATGACGAGCCCGGCCGCGGTCACCGCCTCCCGCACCGCCCGCGGGTCGTGCAGCACGATCTGCAGGTCGACGTCGTGACCCCACCACTGCCGCTGGTGGCGCACCTCGTCGCCGACGTGCACCGCGAGCGCGAGCCGGCCCCCGGTGTCGAGGGTGCGCGCGAGCGCCGCGACCGCGCCCGGCAGTTCGGAGCCGGCGAGGTGGATCAGCGCGTAGAACGCGACGATCGCCGACCATCCCGGCGCCCGCGGCGGCCGCAGCAGCCGGGTGAGGTCACCGACCTCGAAACGCAGGTCCGGGTAGTCGGTCTGGGCGCGCGCCACCATCGCGGGCGCGAGATCGAAGCCGGTGACGTCGGCGCCGGCGTCCGCGAGGAAGGCCGCCAGATGCCCCGGGCCGCAGCCGACGTCGGCGACCGGTCCGCCGGCCGACCCCGAGGCCCATTCCGCGACCCGCTCGAGCAGCCACCGGTCGAACGGCTTGTCGTTGAGCTCCTCACCGATGTGCTGGGCGTAGGAGTCGGCGACGACGTCGTAGGCCGCGCGCACCCGCGAGTCCCGGGCCGCGGCGCCGTCGGCGAGAACGACGTCGCGGTCGACCCCGGCGGGTGCCGCAGCAGCCGCGACACCCACCCCCGCCCCGGCTCCGGAGTCGGTCCGAGCAGGTGCGTCCAGCGCGGATCGTGCTGTCCGGGTTGCCGGGCGAGCTGCGCGACGAGGGGAGCGGGCCGGTCGGCGAGGCGCTGCAGGCACGCCTCGACCTCCTCGCGGTCGAGGAACGGGTGCATCCGTTCGGTGCGGGTGCGCAGCTCGCCGGCGGCCTGCGGGCCGCGCAGCAACAGCACGGTCAGCACGGCGCGTTCGTCGTCGTCGACCCCGAGCACGTCGGCGAGCAGCTGGTGGAACTTCAGCGTGCGCGAGCCCTTCCCGGCCCAGACGATGCGCAGCAGCCCCTGCTCCTTGAGGCCGCGCGCCACCGCCTCCAGCTCGGAGTCGGGGTAGTCGGTCACCGGGTCGCGGCTCGTGGTCTGGTTGCACGCCGTGCGCAGGGCGTTCAGCGACAGCGGATACGTGGCCGGCACCGTGCGCTCCTTTTCCAGGAGCGCGCCGAGCACCCGCTGCTGCGCCGCGTCGAGGGCGGGTCGATCCATGCCGCTAGTCTGGCAAACCCGGCGCCCGCCCCGACCCTTACAGCGCCGCCTCGTCTACAGCGCGGCCTCGTCGGACTGCTTGAGCCCGAAGATGCACACGGCGCCGATGAGCGACCCCAGGCCCATGGCGATCGCGACGCCGAGCAGGCCGAGGCCCGCCTCGAAGAGGAACCCGGCGATGACGGGCCCGAGCGCGGCGCCGCCGCGGCCCACGCCGATGACGAAGCCGGTGCCGCCGGCGCGCACGGCCGACGGGAAGCCGTGGGCGATGAGGGCGTAGAGGCCGACGACGCCGGCGTTGGTGAAGAACCCGGCGAGCGCGGACATCAGGCTGAGCATCGCCAGGCCGCTGGCGCCGGTGCCGAAGACGATGACGGTGGCCGTGGACAGCAGCATGGCGCCCAGCACCAGGGTGCGGGTGGGGATCCGAACGCTGAGCAGGCTCAGCACGATGGAACCGAGCAGGCCACCGACGTTGGCCCAGACGAGCACGCCGCCCGCCAGCGCCGGCGGGTAGCCCATGTCGACGACGACCTTGGGCACCCACTTGAGGATGAAGTAGAACGTCATGATGTGCGCGAAGTAGGCGAGCGTCAGCAGGATCGTGATGCGCGCGAGGCGGCCGCTGAACAGCTGCTTGACCGAGGTCTTCGGCTCGTCCGCGGTGGCCGGCGGCAGGTCGGGCACGGTGCGGTGGCCGAGCTTGCGCATGATGTCGTTGATCCGCTCCAGGGCGCCGTGCGGGCGGGCCTGCACGAGGTAGCCCACCGACTCCGGCAGCAGGAACCAGACGACGGGCAGCATGATCGCCGAGGCGACGATGCCGAAGTAGAAGACCGAGCGCCAGTCGCCGGTCGCGGCGAGCAGGTAGGAGGCGATCGAGCCGCCGACGATGGCGCCGACCGGGTAGCCGGCGGCCATGATCGCCACCGACATGCTCTTCAGGCGCGCGTTGGAGAACTCGGCGACCACGGCGTTGGTCGCGGCGAGCATGCCGCCGATGCCCAGTCCGGTGAAGAGGCGGTAGGCCGACAGCGTGGCCAGGCCGGTGGCGGTCGTGGCCAGGTACATGCCCACGCCCATGACGACGAGGGCGCCGAGGATCGTCTTGCGCCGCCCGACGCGGTCGGCGATGTTGCCGAGCACGACCGACCCGACGGCCATGCCGATCAGCTCCATCGACAAGACGATGCCGAGCGCACCGCGTCCGATGCCCCATTCGGCGGCGATGCCGGGGGAGGCGAAGCTGATCGACAGCACGTCGAAGCCGTCGAGGGCATTGAGTAGTGTGCAGATGGCAACGGCCAGGATCTGGCGTCCGCCCATCTTGCCGGCGGCGAGGATCGCGCGGGGATCCTCGTGAGTGGGGGACGAACTGGGCACGTGGACCTCCGGGCCGCATTGACAGGATTCCTGAAACAGAGAGCAGCAGAGTGACAGACTGGCTCCGCCGTGGCAAGACCTTGTGTGGAAGCGGGGTCGGCCGCGGCGTGCTCGGCCCGGGGCGCGGCGGGTTACGGCACGGGGGTCAGCGAGCGACGCGCCCGCCCCAGCAGCTCGCGGAAGTCGTCGCGCTCGCTCGGGCTGAAGTCGGCGAGCATCTGCTCCTCGAGCTGCGCGACGAGCGGGTCGTAGGTGGCCAGCAGCTCGCGACCGGCGTCGGTGAGGCTGATGAGCAGGCGGCGGCGATTCGCCGGGTCGGGGGAGCGCGAGATGAGCTCGCGCTTGGCCAGGGCCGAGACGAGGTCGGCGGTCGACTGGGCGCGCACGAAGGACAGCCGGGCCAGGTCGGCGCTCGTCATGTGCGGCCGGCGCGCCAACACGGTCAGGGCCGTGTATTGCAGGGTCGTCACCCCGGCCGGGCGTAACAACTCGTCCAGCTGGGCTCGGCTGACGAGTTCGAGCTGCTTGACGACGTACAGCAACGTCGCGGGTGGGACGCTTGCGTCGGCCGGGGTCACCGCACCATTCAAGCAAGTGGCGCGTCCGCCCATCGGGGGGATGTCCGAATCCCGAGAGGGCCCTTGCCCGGAGGGACGCCGTCCGTAAGTATCAGGTTTCCTGATAGCCCTCGTGCGGACCCGCCGCGCGACGCGACGTGAGAGGGGTCTCGATGACGACGACCACCGAGGAGCTCGGACTCGATCTGCCACCCTCGCTACGCGCCACCCGGCGGGGCGCGGTCGCCATCCTCACCCTCGACCGCCCGCAGAAGCGCAACGCGCTCAGCGACGCGACGATCCTGGGCCTCGAGCGCTTCCTCGATTCCCTGCCGACCGACGTCCGCGCGATCGTGCTCGACGCGGCCGGCGACCACTTCTGCGCCGGCCTGGACCTGGCCGAGATGGCCGAGCGCGACACGATGGCGGGCGTCGCCCACTCCCGCATGTGGCATCGGGTGTTCGACCGCCTCGAGAAGGGCTCGGTGCCGGTCGTCTCGGTGCTCAAGGGCGCCGTCGTCGGCGGCGGCCTGGAGCTCGCGACGTCGACGCACATCCGCGTGGCCGAGGCCTCGACGTTCTACGCGCTGCCCGAGGGGCAACGGGGCCTGTTCGTCGGCGGAGGCGGTTCGGTGCGGGTGCCCCGGCTCGTCGGGGTCGCGCGGATGGCCGACATGATGCTCACCGGCCGGCGCTACGACGCCCAGGAGGGCTACGCCATCGGCTTCTCCCAGTACGTCGTGCCCGACGGGGCGGGGCTGGACCGCGCGCTGGAGCTCGCGCAGCGCATCGCCGGCAACGCGGCGCAGACGAACTTCGCGGTGCTGCAGGCGCTTCCGCGGATCGCCGAACTCGGGCCCCAGGAGGGGCTGTTCGTCGAGTCGCTGATGGCGGCGATCGCGCAGGGCACCGACGACGCCAAGGGCCGGATGAGCGACTTCCTCGCCGGCCGCGCGAAGAAGGCGACCGATGACTGAGCGGGCCGTGGAGCGCGGCGACGTCGTGTGGACCCCGTCGCAGGACGTGCTGTCGACCACCGTCGTCGGCGAGTTCCTCGACTGGGTGGCGACCCACCGCGGGCGCCGGATGAGCACCCACGACGAGTTGTGGGAGTGGTCGGTCCGGGACCTGCCGGGCTTCTGGTCGGCTATCTGGGAGTTCTTCGGGGTCCGCACCCACACCCCCTACGAAAATGTGCTCGCCGACGCGAGCATGCCCGGGGCGCAATGGTTTCCCGGGGCGACCCTGAACTACGCCGAGCACGCCCTGGGCGACCTGGAGACCGGCTCCGACGCCGACGAGATCGCGGTGTTGGGCCGCTCGCAGACCCGCGCCGACGTCGACCTCACGTGGGCGCAGCTGCGCGAGCAGGTGGCCCGCGCCCGCCGCGCGCTCGCCGACCTCGGCGTGGCTCGCGGAGACCGGGTGGCCGGCTACGTGCCCAACATCCCCGAGGCGCTGGTCGCCTTTCTCGCCACGGCGAGCCTGGGCGCCACGTGGGCGAGCTGCGCCACCGAGTTCGGCCCGCGCAGCGTCATCGACCGTTTCGCGCAGATCGAACCGAGCGTGTTGCTCGTCGTCGGCGGCTACCGCTACGGCACCAAGGACGTCGACCGCGCCGCCGAGGTGCAGGCCGTGCGCGCCGAGCTGCCGACCGTGCGCCACGTCGTCGACCTGGGCTACGGCGACTTCGCCGTGCCCGACGCCCTGAGCTGGCCCGACCTGCTCGCCGCCGCCGACCCGGCGCAGGCGCCGCCGTTCGAGGCCGTGCCCTTCGATCACCCGCTCGTCGTGCTGTTCTCCTCCGGCACGACCGGGCAACCCAAGGCCATCGTCCACGGCCACGGCGGCATCCTGTCCGAGCACCTGAAGAACCACGCGCTCTCCTGGGACATGCGCCCCGGCGACCGGATGCTGTGGTTCAGCACGACCGCCTGGATGATGTGGAACGCCCTGGTCTCCTCGCTGCTCGTGCGGGCCTCGATCGTCATGATCGACGGCAACCCGATGTATCCGGGTGTCGCGTGGCAGTGGGAGCTGGCCGAGGCGACCGGCGCCACGATCATGGGCGCCAGCCCGGGCTGGATCATGGCCTGCCGCAAGGAGGGCGTCGACCTGCGCGGGCGTGACCTGCGCATCCGCGTTGTCGGCTCGGCGGGTGCGCCGCTGCCGCCGGAGGGCTACGCCTGGATCGCCGACCAGCTCGGCCCGCGGGTGCAGCTCAACGTCGGCTCCGGCGGCACCGACGTGTGCTCGGGCCTGGTGCAGAACAACCCGCTCGTGCCGGTGTGGGCGGGGGAGATCTCGGCCCGCTGCCTCGGCGCCGACGTGCACGCCTTCGACGAGCAGGGCCGCGAGGTCGTCGGTGAGCTCGGCGAACTCGTCATCACCGCACCGATGCCCTCGATGCCCGTCGGTTTGTGGGGCGATGACGACGGATCGCGTTACCGCGCAGCCTATTTCGACCACTATCCGGGGGTGTGGCGGCACGGTGACTGGATCGTGTTCGCGCCCAACGGCAGCTGCCACGTGGCCGGCCGCTCGGACGCGACGCTCAACCGCGGCGGGGTGCGCCTGGGCACCGCCGAGTTCTACCGGGTCGTCGAGGAGATCGACGGTGTCGCAGACTCCCTCGTCGTCCATCTCGAGGACCCCGACGGCGGCAACGGCGAGCTGATCTGCTTCGTGGCCACCGAGCCGGGTCGATCGCTGGACGAGGCGCTGCGCCGCGACATCGCCACCGCGCTGCGCACCTCGCTCTCGCCCCGCCACATCCCCGACGAGATCGTGCAATTGCCCGTCGTGCCACGCAATCTCACCGGCAAGAAGCTCGAACTGCCCGTCAAGCGCATCCTCCAAGGCACGCCGGTGGAGGCCGTGGCCAGCCCCGACGCCCTCGCGGTGCCCACGAGCCTTGACGCTGTCGTCGACCTGGCCCGGGTGCGCGCCACCGCCAAGGAGACCCGATGACCGACCTCATCGCCCCCGCCGACATCCGAACGATCGCCGTCATCGGCACCGGCGCGCTCGGCGCCAGCTGGGTGAGCCTGGCGCTGAGCCAGGGCTACGCCGTGCTCGCCAGCGACCCGGCCGACGGCGCCCACGACCAGCTGGTCGCGACCGTGCAGGCCCAGACCGGTGCGCCGCCGCCGGCGGACCGGCTCCGTTTCACGACGGATGCGGCGGAGGCGGCCGCGCAGGCCGACCTCGTGCTCGAGGCCGGCCCCGAGCGACTCGAGATCAAGCGCGAGCTGTTCGCCGTGCTCGACGCCGCCGCCCGCCCGCAGGTGCTGCTCGCCAGCAGCACCTCTGGCCTGCTGCCGAGTTCGTTCCAGGACGCCTGCGCCGCCCACCCCGAGCGGATGCTCGTGGCGCACCCGTTCAACCCTCCGCACCTCATGCCGCTCGTCGAGATCGTCGGCGGCGCCGCGACCTCGCCGCAGGCCATCGCGGCGGCGATGGCCACCTTCACGCACCTGGGCAAGCGGCCCATCCACCTGCGCCGCGAACTGCCCGGGCACGTGGCGAACCGGTTGCAGGCGGCGCTGTGGCGCGAGGCCTACCACCTCGTCGCGCAGGGCGCGGTGAGCGCCGCCGACCTCGACACGGCCATCGCCGCGGGCCCCGGCCTGCGCTGGGCGCTGCTCGGGCCGTTCGCCACCCAGCACCTCTCCGGCGGGCCCGGCGGCTTCGCGCACGTGCTGGCACACCTCGGCCCGCCCACCCAGGACTGGTGGGACGACCTCGGAACCCCGCGGCTGACACCCGAACTCGTCGACACCCTCGTCGCCTCGGTGCAGGCGGAGTTCGCCGGGGTCGACACCGCCGACGTCCGCTCGCGCCGCGACGACGCGCTGCGCGACCTGCTCGACCTCAAGGCCCGCCGGGGCCTGGACGCCGGAGTCGGCGACCCCGGCTCCGAACCGGCCTGAGCGCGACCGGCCCTGCCCGACACCATCAGCGACACCCGCGACATACCGCGACACCCGCGACATACCGCGAAGGAGCACTGCCCATGCACGATCAGGGACTCGGCTCGTGGCCCGCGCGCCGCGCGCGCATGACCCCCGACGCCGTCGCCCTGAGCCAGCACGGCATCGACTGGACGTACCGCGAGGTCGAGGAGCGCGCCACCGCGCTCGCGCACGCGCTGCGCGAGCGGGGGGTTGGGCACGGCGACCGGATCGCCTACCTGGGCCTGAACAGCGTGCACTTCATCGCGGTGATGTTCGCCGCGGCCAAGCTCGGGGCGGTGACGGTGCCGCTGAACACCCGGCTCGCGCCCCCGGAGACCGCGTTCATCCTGCGCGACTGCGACCCGGCGGTGCTGGTCTGGGACGCGCCGTTCGCCGCGGTGGTGGACGCCCCCGACGTCGCCGAGCTGGGCTTGGATCGGATCGCGGTCGGCGACGGTGACGGCGCGGACGGCAGCCGGCTCACCGACCTCTACGCGCGGGGCGGGACCGAGCCCATCGAAGAAACCGTCTCCCGCGACGAGCTGTTCATGATCCAGTACACCTCCGGCACGAGCGGGCGCCCCAAGGGCGTCATGCTCACCCACGGCAACATCATCTGGAACGTCTACAACGTGCTCGTCGACCTCGACCTGTCCAGCCAGGAGGTGGCGCTGGTCACGGCGCCGCTGTTCCATACCGCGGCGCTCAACCAGCTGTTCTTCCCGACGTTCCTCAAGGGCGGTCGCTGCCTCATCGAGGAGAAGTGGGACCCGGCGCACGCCCTGCACCTCATCGAGACGCAGCGGGTGAGCTTTCTGTTCGGGGTCACTTCGATGTACCTGACGTTGATGAACGCCCCCGGCTTCGAGACCGCCGACCTGTCCTCGATCAACGTGACGATGAGCGGCGGGTCGCCGCTGCCCGAGAGCCTGCTGCGGTCCTGGCTGGACCGCGGCCAGATGATCGTGCAGGGCTACGGCCTGACCGAGGCCTCGCCGGGGCTGACGATGCTGCGCAAGGCCGAGGGCATCGCCAAGGTGGGGTCGGCGGGCACGGCGTGTTTCTTCTCCGACGTGCGGGTGGTCGACCCGATGTTCGACGACGTCGACGGCGGGCTGCCGGGGGAGGTGCTCGGCCAGGGCCCGAACGTCACGCCCGGCTACTGGCGCAACGAATCGGCTACCGCGGAGGCGTTCGTCGACGGCGACTGGTTGCGCACCGGCGACCTGGCGACCGTCGACGACGACGGCTTCCTGACGATCGTCGACCGCGTCAAGGACATGATCATCAGCGGCGGCGAGAACATCTACCCCGCCGAGGTCGAGGCCGCGATCCACAGCCACCCGGCGGTGGCCGAGGCGGCGGTCATCGGCATCCCCGACGCCCGGTGGGGCGAGGTCGGGCGCGCGATCGTCTCCCTCAAGCCCGGCTCCGCCCTGTCGGAGACCGAACTGATCGCCCACCTGGACGGGCGCATCGCGCGCTACAAGATCCCCAAGTCCGTCATCGTGCTGGAGGAGCTGCCGCACAACGCCTCCGGCAAGCTCGTCAAGGGTCCGCTGCGGCGGGCCTACGGCGCTCCCGAGTGGTCCGAGCCCTCCGCGTCCGGCAAGGAGTCGTCATGAGCAGGTACGAACCCGCGATCGACCTCGAGGCGATCGAGGCGATCGACGTCCATGTGCACGTGGAATCCGATGAGCACGGACATCTTTCGCTCGACGACGAGCTGATGGAGGCGTCGGCGGCGTACTTCCGTACCGCAGACAACCGCACCCCGACGGTCGAGTTCCTCGCGCAGCGCTACCGCCGGGCGGGCATGGCCGCGGTGGTGTTCACCGTCGACGCCCGCACGAGCCTGGGGCGCGAGCCGATCTCGAGCGAAGACATCGCCGCGCGCTGCGCCGACCACGCCGACGTGCTCATCCCGTTCGGGTCGATCGACCCGTGGCGCGGCGAGGCGGCGATCGAGCAGGCGCGCTCGCTCGTCATCGACCACGGCGTGCGCGGCTTCAAGTTCCACCCGAGTTTGCAGGCGTTCGCGCCCAACGAGGAGCGGTTCACTCCGCTGTGGGCGGCGCTGGAGGAGCTCGGGGTGCCCGCGCTGTTCCACACGGGCCAGAACGGCATCGGCGCCGGGCTGCCCGGCGGCCGCGGCATCAAGCTGCGCTTCTCCGACCCGCTGCTGCTCGACGACGTCGCCGCCGACCACCCGGGGCTGACCGTGATCCTGGCCCACCCCTCGGTGCCGTGGCAGGCGCAGGCGATCTCGATGGCCACCCACAAGGCGAACGTGTTCATCGACCTGTCGGGGTGGTCGCCGAAGTACTTTCCGTCCGAACTCGTCAAGGCCGCCGGCGGAATGCTATCGGGCAAGGTGCTGTTCGGCTCCGACTATCCGCTCATCGCGCCGGAACGGTGGCTGGCCGACTTCGCGACGCTGGGCGTCAAAGCCGAGCGGGTGCCCGGCATCGTCAAGGGCAACGCGGCCCGGGTGCTGGGTCTGTCGTGAGCACGTTCGGGGTGTCGGAGGACCATCTCGAACTGCGCGAGGTGACGCGGCAGGTGGCGCGCGAGGTCATCGCGCCGCGGGCCGCGGAGGTCGACGAGGGCGGGGTGTTCCCGGAGACCTCGCTCGCGGCGCTCGTCGCGGCGGGCCTGCACGCCATCGGGCTGCCCGAGGCGTACGGCGGGCAGGGCGGCGACCTGCTCGCCTCCGTGATCGTCGCCGAGGAGATCGCGCGGGCGTGCATGACGACGCAGCAGGTCAGCGGCGGCAACGAGCTGTTCGTGTGGCCGCTGCTGCTCGGCGGGTCGCAGGCGCTGTGCGACCGGTACCTGCCGCGGATCGCCTCCGGTGAGGCGCTGGGGGCGTTCGCGCTCTCGGAGCCGGAGGCGGGCAGCGACGTCGCCGCGATGACGACGCGGGCCACCCGCGTCGAGGGGAGCGAGGGCGGGTGGCGCCTGAAGGGCACGAAGCGGTGGATCACCAACGCCGGGCGGGCCGACCTGTACGTCGTCTTCGCCGTCACCGACCCGGGCGCCGGGGCGCGGGGCATTTCGGCGTTCGTCGTCGAATCCGGTGACGCCGGGCTGAGTTTCGGCGCACCGGAGAAGAAGATGGGGCTGCGCGGCTCGCCGACCGCCGAGGTCTACCTCGACGCGACGATCCCCGCCGACCGCATCGTCGGCGACCCCGGCCAGGGGCTGCGCCTGGCGCTGGGGACCCTCGATCGCACCCGCGCGGTCGTCGCCGGGCAGGCCGTCGGGGTGGCCCAGGCGGCGCTGGACTGCGCGCTCGCCTACGCGCGGGAGCGCCGCCAGTTCGGCCGGCCGATCGGCGAATTCCAGGGCGTGCAGTTCATGCTCGCCGACATGGAGACGAAGATCCGCGCCGCGCGGCTGCTCGCCTACGACGCGGCCCGGGAGGCCGAGGCCGCCGGCCCCGACATGAGCCTGGCCGGCGCCGCGGCCAAGTGCTTCGCCTCCGATGTGGCGATGGCCGTGACGACCGACGCCGTGCAGATCCTCGGCGGCGCCGGCTACACCCGCGACTTTCCCGCCGAGCGGCTCATGCGCGACGCCAAGATCACCCAGATCTACGAAGGCACCAACCAGATCCAGCGCGTCGTCATCGCGCGGCAGCTTCTTGTGGGTGTGCAGAACCGGCTATAGGGCGGTTTCATCATGTTCGACCCACCGTAGCGGGGCGGTGCCTGGGCGCCTCGCAGGTCGGATACGTCGATGGCGACCAGGCCCACGTCATCGTCCATGCCATGCGGGCCCGCGACAAGTTCTTGAGGTGAAGGCCATGCCGCGCACAGTTGAGAAGATCCTGCAGCACGCCGACGAGCTCGCGGCGCGCTTCGAGGACTACGAGCCCAACCCCGACGACGAGCTCGATGCCAACGCCGTCACTGCGCTCCGAGCCGCCGTCGCCGAACGCTCCGAGGCGGAGCGACACCTCCTGGATGCTGTGCGTTCCGCCCGCGAGTCCGGGATGCCCTGGTCGGCGATCGGTTCACTCGTCGGGACCAGCGGTGAGGCCGCCCGCCAGCGATACGGCAACAAGGTCGCCTGACTCAAGCGCAGCACGTGCGGGTGCGTCCGGGGTTCGTGCCCCACAAGGGTTTGCGTGTGGCTGAGGGGTTTCCAGATGCGACCGGGGGTCGCCAGGATAAGGATTCCTGTCATTGCCCTCACCGTCGAGGAGATTCCATGAAGTTCGCGACGCCCGGGTCACCGCCGACCCGCAGGCGGTCGCCTGGTTGGGGCGCACGTCGCACCCCACGGGCAACCTGCGCATCCCCGTGCTGACGATGCACACCCTCGCCGACCCGGCCGCGCCCGTGGAGTACCTCTCCAACTACCGCACGAAGGTGCGTCGCGCCGGTGACCGGGAGTTGCTGCGGGAGGCCTACGTGCAGCGGACCGGTCACTGCACGTTCACGGTCGCCGAGGACCTCGCCGCGGTCGGGGCCATGGCGCACCGACTCGACACGAGCCGCTGGGGGCAAGGCCGCCCAGCCGTCGGCGCTGCAGCGGGCCGCCAAGGCCACCGGCCTCGGCGACGCGGCCTTCGTCGATTACCGCCCGGCCCCGTTCATCAACGACCGCATCGACCACCGCGCCCGGCCCGTCGTGCCCTGAGCGGGTCAGGTCACCTCGATCGTCACGACCGCGGTGCCGTCGGGAGCGCCCGTGGGCGCATCGACGTCGTCGATCCGGGGCGTGCCGGTGACGACGGCGCGCGAGACGCAGGCGCACAGCCGATCGTCCTGCGCCCTCTCGGCGGCGTCGAAGAACACGTCGCGGTGGTCGAGCTGGCCGTCGAGACCGAGCACGCTGACCTGGCACAGGCCGCACTCGCCCTTGCGGCAGTCGAACATCATCTCGACGCCGGCGCGTTCGAGCGCCTCGAGCATCGTCGCGTTGGCGTCCACGCGTGTCTCCACCCCGAGGCGGGGGATCCGCACGACGAAATCCTGCGGCGCCCACGCGCCGCTGTTGCCGAACGTCTCGAACCGCAGGTTCGTCACAGGCAGCCCGCGGTTCTCCCACCCGCGGCGCACCGCGTCCATGAGCCGGATCGGCCCGCACATGTACAACTCCGTGGAGCCGGCCCGGTCGTCGTCGGCGATCTGCGCCAGCAGCGCGTCCACATCCAGCGCGCTGCCCTCGTCGTCGACATGGACGGCCAACCGGTCGCCGTGTTCGGCGGCCAGATCGTCCAGATAGGCCATGGCGTGCCGGGATCGGCCGACATACACGACGCGGTAGTCGGCCTGCCGGGCCTTCAGCACCCGCGCCATCGCGGCCACGGCCGTGACCCCGATGCCGCCGGCGAGCACCACGTACCGGGCCGCACCGACTCCCAGGGGAAAGTTCTGCAGGGGCTGGGTCGCCCACAGCCGCGCACCGGGTGTCAGCGCGTGCATCGCCGCCGAGCCGCCCCGGCTCCGTGCCGCGAGATGCACCGAGAGCGCGAGTTCGCGGCCGTCGGGCGATGCGTCGACCACGCTGTAGGAGCGGGTGAGAACCCCGTCGACCGTGGGGAGTTCGACGTCGACGTGAGTGCCGGCCTTGGCCTGTTGCGGCGTCGGATAGCGCAGCACGACCCGTCGGATGCGCTCGGCGACGTCGCCGACGGAGGCGACGGTCACCTCCTGGCGGTGCGGTGCGGTGCCCGCCGCCACGTCAGGCCCGCCCCTCGGCGGCCATCATGCGCTCGAGGATGCGTCGCGCCCACATGCCGCCCATGTCGATGTTGAGGCTGTAGAACTCGTGCTCGGGGTTGGCGTCGATCGCCTCCTGCTGGGCGATGAGCATCTCCTCGTCCTCGCCGAACACGCCGTGCACGCCCTCGCGCAGCTGCGTGGTGATGAGCTGGCTGTCGAGGCGGTAGTTGCGCATGAACGCCCAGAAGTAGTGGCTGGTGCGATCGGTCTCCGGGGTCATCGTGTTCATGACGTAGCCGTTGACGCCCTGGCTGCGGTCGCCCTCGGGCGCGCCGGTGCCGGCCTTGGCGACGCCGACGTCGATGCAGATCGTCGAGGGCGCCTCGAAGTGGATGATCTGCCAGCGGTCGACCTTGCCGGAGAAGCCCGGGTACTTGTCGCGCATGTTCTTGAGCCAGAACGGCGGCGGGTCGATGTCGCGCATCCAGCGGGTCACGGTGACGGTGCGCTCGTCGTGGGTCGTCTCGAAGCTGGATTCGCTCAGCTCGTCCTGCCCGATGGAGGAGGAGTGCACGAATTCCTCGTGGGTCAGGTCCATGAGGTTGTCGATGATCAGCTGGTAGTTGCAGCCGGCGTGGATCGTCTTGCCGTCGCCCGCCCAGTCCGGCGAGGCCATCTGGTGCATGTCAGGGATCGTGGCGGGGTCGGCGAGGTCGGGGTCGCCGAGCCACACCCAGACGTAGCGGTACCGCTCGACGGCCGGGTAGGAGGGCACGGTGGCGCTGGGGTTGATCGTCTTCTGCGCCGGCATGTGCGTGCAGCGACCGGCGGCGTTGTAGCGCAGGCCGTGGTAGGGGCACTGGATCTCCTCATCGCCCACCAGCTTTCCCTTGCTCAGTGGGGCGAGCCGGTGCCAGCAGGCGTCGGCGAGGGCGACGACCCGGCCGTCGGCCGTGCGGTAGAGCGCGAGCGGCCGGTCACAGACGCGCCGCGCGAGGATGCCGCGGGCGGTCACCTCGTGGTCCCAGGCCGCGACGTACCAGGCGTTGAGCGGGTAGCCGAAGATCTTCGCCGTCGTCGTCGGCGTCGCGCCGGCCGCCGGAGCCGGGGTGGTGCCCGCGGTGGGGCTGGGGTCGGTGAGCGTCACGGGGGACTCCTTCGTCGCCGGATGCCGGGGCCACGATCTACGGACATAGGTAGTGGCCGTTGCGACAGAATAGCCAGGCATCCTGTCACCGGCGCTGCAGTTCGACGGGCTGGATCGCGAACGGAGCGGGGGTCGAGGGTAGAAGGCGAGGGTAGAATTTCCTCATGCCGACGCTCAACATCAAGGTAGTTCGCCGACGCCCACTACCCGCGCGGCACGATCATCCGCTGGAAGGACAACAACACGATCTTCGACGAGATCATCGCCGGTCGCGCCGACGTGATGACCACAGACGCCTCGGAGACGGTGTGGGTGGCCAAGGAGAAGCCGCAGCTGTGCGCGGTGCACCCGACGAAGCCGTTCGACTACTTCGGCAAAGCCTACCTACTGCCGCGCGGCGACGTCGTGTTCAAGGAGTACATCGACACGTGGCTGACGATGGCCAAGAAGGGCGGCACGTGGGATGCCGCGACCAAACCCTGGTTCGGCGACGTCACCCTGGGCTGACGGGCTCACCGGAGCCGGTCTCGCGTCCGCCGCGCGAGACCGGCCTCCCGAACGGCCACCCCTGCTGCCGCACGGGCCGGTCCGCGGGCGTGTCGTCGCCGTGCTCGCCGAACCACGTGGCGAGACGGCCCGCGCGGCCGACGGCGCGCAGCCGGCGCTCGGTGCGAGCGGCGTGGCGCACGGGGGTGGCCACGAGCAGCTGGTCGCCGGTGCGCAGGGCCGTGAAGTCGTCGGGGGCGATCGCCTCGCCGTCGCGGATGACGAGTGCGACGACCGTGCGCTCGGGCAGCCCGAGCTCCTCGATGTACACCCCGGCGAGCCGCGACCCGCGCGGGATCCCCACCTGCATGAGCGTCGCGTCGATGTTCTCCAGCGGCGCCGAGTCGAGTTCCACCTCGCGCGAGCGGTCGGGCTCGAGCACGCCGGTGCGCCGCGCCGCCCAGGGCAGCAGCGGCCCCTGGATGAGCGTGAACGTGGCCACCAGCAGGAACGTCACGTCGAAGATCCGGTGGGCCGCGGGCAGTCCGTTGCTCATCGGCACGGTCGCCATGACGATCGGCACCGCGCCGCGCAGCCCGGCCCAGCTCATGAACGCCTGTTCGCGCCACGGCACGCGAAACCCCGTGGCGCACACAGCGACCGCGATCGGTCGGGCTATGAACGTCAGCACCACCCCGACGACGAGGGCCGGCATCACCGCCTCCGGGAGGCGGGCGGGGCTGGCGAGCAGGCCGAGCATGACGAACAGCACGATCTGGCTCAGCGCGGCGAGTCCCTCGGTGAAGGCCTGGGTGACGCCGCGGTGCGGCAGGGTCGCGTTGCCCAGCATCATCCCGACGACGTAGGCGGCGAGCAGCCCGCTGGCGCCGGCCACGCCGGCGAGCGCGAAACCGAACAGCGCGATGCACAGCACGGCCAGCGGATACAGCCCCGCCGTGGGCAGCGCCGACCGGGCCAGCAGCCACCGCCCGCCCCACCCCACCAGCAGACCGACCACCGCGCCGCCGACGAGCTGGTAGACGATCGTCAGCGCCATGAGGCCGGGGGAGGCGGCGTGCCAGGCGTCGGAGGCGATGACCGTGACGATGATGATGACCGGCGGGTCGTTGAAGCCCGACTCGGCCTCCAGGGCGGAGCGCGTCGTCGGTCGCAGGGGCAGCCGGCGCAGCACCGCGAACGTGGCCGCCGCATCGGTGGAGGCGACGACCGCACCGAGCAGCATCGCGGTGCGCGCGTCGACGTCGAGCAGCACGTAGGTCAGGCCGGCGGTGACCGCGACGGTCACGAGCACCCCGACGCTCGCGAGCACCGCCGAGAGCGCGGCCACCGGGCGGATCTGCGCGGCGCGGGTCGTGAAGCCGCCCTCGATGAGGATGACCGCCAACAGCAGGGTGCTGAGCACCTGCGTGACGCCGGGGTCGGAGAACTGGATGCCCAGGCCCGCCTCCCCGAAGAGGAGCCCGATGAACAGGTAGGCGAGGAGGGTGGGCATACCGATCCGGTGCGCGAGGCGCACCCCAACGAGGGCGGCGACGACGATCGCGGTGAAGACCAGGACCACCGTGTTGAGGTCGATGCCGGACACGGTCGCTGCCTCCTAGAGCCGGAACGGTCGGGGTGGGTCGTGAACTTAGCGACGAACCTATCGGTGGCGACGCGGCGAGGCCGCCGCCCCCGGGTGGGGGCGACGGCCTCGCCGGTGACTGGCCTTGACGACCGGCCGGATTCGATCAGGCTCCGGAAGAGACGAACTGCTCCTCGGTCTTGCCGGTGACCGGGTTGTCGGTCTCGTCGGAGTTCGGACCGGGCGTCTCGATGTCGTCGCGGCCCAGGGCCTCGACGGCGGCCCGGACGCCCTCGCCGTACGCCGGGTCGGCCTTCGTGCAGTTGGCGATGTGCCGCTCGATCGTCTCCTTGCTCGCGCCGGAGATCGCGCGGGCGGTGTTCTCGAAGAGCGCCTGCTGCTGCTCGGCGGTCATCTTCTCGCGGAAGAGCACCCCCGGCTGGCTGAAGTAGTCCTCGTCGTCCTCGCGGTGGTTGAACCGGTCGGCGGTGGGGTCGATCTTCAGGGCCGGCTCGCGGTACTGCGGCTGGTCGTCCCAGCGCCCGTAGGAGTTGGGGTTGATCGCCGGGGTGGCGCCCTGGCTGATCCGCATCGCGCCGTCGCGGTGGTAGGAGTCGCGCACGGGGGCGGCGTGCGGGCTGTTCACCGGGATCTGGTGGTGGTTGACGCCGAGCCGGTAGCGCTGGGCGTCGCCGTAGGAGAACAGCCGGCCCTGCAGCATCCGGTCGGGGGAGAAGCTGATGCCGGGAACGACGTTGGCCGGGTTGAACGCGGCCTGCTCGACGTCCATGTGGTAGTTCTCCGGGTTGCGGTTCAGCTCGAACTCGCCGACCTCGATGAGCGGATAGTCGCCCTTCGGCCAGATCTTCGTCAGGTCGAACGGGTGGTAGGGCACCTTCTCCGCGTCGGCCTCCGGCATGATCTGCACGAACATCGTCCACTTGGGAAACTCGCCGCGCTCGATCGAGTCGAACAGGTCGCGCTGGTGGCTCTCGCGGTCGGAGCCGATGAGCTCGGCCGCTTCGGTGTCGGTGAGGTTCTTGATGCCCTGCTGGGTGCGCAGGTGGAACTTCACCCAGAACCGCTCGCCCTCGGCGTTGTAGAAGCTGAACGTGTGCGAGCCGAACCCGTGCATGTGCCGGTAGGAGGCGGGGATGCCCCGGTCCGACATGACGATCGTCACCTGGTGCAGGGCCTCGGGCAGGTTGGTCCAGAAGTCCCAGTTGTTCTCGGCCGAGCGCAGGTTGGTCTTCGGGTCGCGCTTGACCGCGTGGTTGAGGTCGGGGAACTTCAGCGCGTCGCGGAAGAAGAACACCGGGGTGTTGTTGCCGACGAGATCCCAGTTGCCGTCTTCGGTGTAGAACTTCATCGCGAAGCCGCGGATGTCGCGCTCGGCGTCGGCGGCGCCGCGCTCACCGGCGACCGTCGAGAAGCGCAGGAACATCTCGGTCTGCTTGCCGACCTCGCTGAAGATGTTCGCGCAGGTGTACTGCGTGATGTCGTGCGTCACCGTGAACGTGCCGAACGCTCCCGAGCCCTTCGCGTGCATGCGGCGCTCGGGGATGACCTCGCGGTCGAAGTGGGCGAGCTTCTCCAGGAACCACACGTCCTGCAGCAGCATCGGCCCACGCGGACCCGCGGTGACGCTGTTCTGCCCGTCCCACACCGGAGCGCCTGCGACGGTGGACAGCGGGGCGGTGTTGCCGGGCTCCTGGCGGGGGCCATCGATTCCCATGGGTTTTTCTCCTTGTGTCGGCCTGTGTCGGCTTGTGTCGGCTTGTGTCGGCTTGTGTCGGGTTGGAACAGGCGGTCGTCTGAACCGGGGGGATTGGGGTGCGTCTGGTCGGCGTGAGGCTGGTCGGGGGAGTTGGTCACGGCGGGGTCGCGTCGGCCGCCAGGCACTCGGGGCACAACCCCCAGAACACGACCTCGGCCTCGTCGACCTCGAAGCCGTGGGTCTGCGAGGGCTCCAGGCAGGGGGCCTCGCCGACGGCGCAGTCGACGTCGGCGAGCCGGCCGCACCGGCGACACACGAGGTGATGGTGGTTGTCGCCGGTGTGCAGTTCGTAGAGGGCGGGGGAGCCGGCGGGCTCGATCCGGCGCACGATCCTCGCGTCGGTCAGCGCGTGCAGCACGTCGTAGATGGCCTGGCGGCTCACCTTGCCCAGACGCAACCGCACCGCGGTGGCGACGTCGTCGGCGTCCGTGTGCGGGTGCCGGTACAGCTCGTCGATGACGGCCGTGCGCGGCCGGGTCACGCGCAGGTACGCGTTCCGCAACAGCGCTGCGGCCTCCGGTGGCGTCGTCGTCATGACCTCAGCCGATCATTAAATCTGGATCGAGTCAAGACAAATCGCTGTCTCAGGATGAGGCGTTCGAGGCTGTTTCGACCGCCGCCTATCCTGGGTCGGTGCCCGAACAGACCCCCCGCCCGCCCCGGTCACCCGGGCCGCCCGGGCCACGGCGGTCGCGCGGACGTCGGGGAGCCGGCCGGGATCCCGGCAGCTCGCAGACTCCCCGCGGCTCGCGGAATCCGCGGGGCCCGCAGAGCCCCCGGGAGCGCGAGGAGCAGCGGGCGGCCCGGGCCGCGGCCCGCGCCATCCGGGAGGCGGCCCGGCGCGAGGCCGCCGCGGGCCTGGACATTTCGTTTCCCGACGAGTTGCCGGTCAGCGCCCGCCGCGACGACATCGCCGCCGCGATCCGGGACCATCAGGTCGTCGTCGTCGCCGGCGAGACCGGCTCCGGGAAGACGACGCAGATCCCGAAGATCTGTCTCGAGCTCGGGTACGGGGTCGCGGGGCAGATCGGGCACACCCAGCCGCGGCGTATCGCGGCCCGCTCGGTCGCGGAGCGCATCGCCGACGAACTGGGCGTCGAACTCGGCCAGCAGGTCGGCTATCAGGTGCGATTCACCGACCACTCGACCCGCGACACCCTCGTCAAGGTGATGACCGACGGCGTGCTGCTCAACGAGCTGCAGCGCGACCGCGACCTGCGCCGCTACGAGGTGATCGTCATCGACGAGGCCCATGAACGAAGCCTCAACATCGACTTCATCCTCGGCTACCTCAAGCAGCTGCTGCCGCGCCGCCCGGACCTGAAAGTCATCGTCACCTCGGCCACCATCGATCCCGAGAAGTTCGCGAATCACTTTGCGCAGCACGGCAAACCGGCGCCGATCGTGGAGGTCTCCGGGCGCACCCATCCCGTCGAGATTCGGTACCGGCCGCTCGTGCGCCAGCAACGCTCCGCCAAGCCCGGGGGTGCGTTGGAGGACGTCGAGATCGACCAGGTCACCGGCATCGCTGAGGCCGTCGAGGAGCTGTGGACCGAGACCGGCTCGGCCGACCGCGCGCGGGACGGCGGCGGCGAGGACATCCTCGTCTTCCTCTCCGGCGAGCGCGAGATCCGCGACGCCGCCGACACCCTCGAGGGCCTGAACCTGCCCGGCACGCAGATCCTGCCGCTGTACGCGCGGCTGTCCTCCGCAGAGCAGCACCGAGTGTTCTCGCGGCACTCCGGGCGGCGGGTCGTGCTCGCCACCAACGTCGCCGAGACCTCGCTGACCGTGCCCGGCATCCGCTACGTCGTCGACGCCGGCACCGCCCGCATCTCCCGTTACTCCCAGCGCACCAAGGTGCAGCGGCTGCCGATCGAGCCGATCAGCCGGGCCAGCGCCGCCCAGCGCTCGGGCCGCTGCGGCCGCGTGGCCGATGGCATCGCGATCCGGCTCTACAGCGAGGACGACTTCTGGGAGCGCCCGGAGTTCACGGACCCCGAGATCCTGCGCACCAACCTCGCCAGCGTCATCCTGCAGATGACGAGCCTGGGCCTGGGCGACCTGAGCCGGTTCCCGTTCGTCGACCCACCCGACTCCCGCATGGTCGCCGACGGCGTGCGGCTGCTGCACGAGCTGAACGCGATCGACCCCGACGAACGCGACCCGCGCCGGCGGCTGACATCGGTCGGGCGGCGGCTGGCCCGGCTCCCGGTCGACCCGCGGCTGGCCCGGATGCTCCTGGAGGCCGACCGGCTCGGGGTGCTGCCCGACGTCGCCGTCGTCGTCGCGGCCCTGTCGATCCAGGACGTGCGCGAGCGCCCAGTGGAGAAGCAGGCGCAGGCCGACCAGCAGCACGCCCGGTTCCGCGACGAGCACTCCGACTTCGTCACGCTGCTGACCCTGTGGCGGTACGTGCGCGACCGGCAGCGCGAGCTGTCCGGCAGCGCCTTTCGCCGGCTGTGCCGCGACGAGTACCTGCACTACCTGCGCATCCGCGAGTGGCAGGACCTCGTCACCCAGCTGCGGCACGCCACCAAGGACCTCGACCTGCACTGGGAGAAGCCCGCCCGCGGCGCGCCCATCGACGCGGAGTCGGTGCACCGGGCCCTGCTCGCCGGGCTGCTCAGCCAGGTCGGGCTGCGCGACCCCGAACGCCGCGACTACCTCGGAGCCCGCGGTGCCCGGTTCGCGATCCAGCCCGGCTCCACGCTGTTCCGTCGGCCGCCCGACTGGGTGATGAGCGCGGAACTCGTCGAGACCACCCGGCTGTGGGCCCGGGTCAACGCGGTCACGCACCCCGAGCAGGTCGAGGAGGCGGCGGCGCACCTGGTCAAGCGGCAGTACAGCGAGCCGCGCTGGAGCCGCAGCCGAGCCGGGGTCGTCGCCGACGAGCGGGTGACGCTGTACGGCATCCCGCTCGTGGCCGGTCGCCGCGTCGCGTACGGCGCGATCGACCCGCAGACGAGCCGTGACCTGTTCATCCGGCACGCGCTCGTCGAGGGCGACTGGGACACCCCGCACCGGTTCTTCCACGACAACCGCAAGCTCATCCACTCCCTCGCCGAGCTGGAGTCGCGGGCCCGGCGCCGCGACATCCTCGTCGACGACGAGACGCTCGTCGACTTCTACGACGAGCGGATCCCCGCCGACGTCGTCTCCGGCGCCCACTTCGACTCCTGGTGGAAGACCGCGCGGCGGCAGAACCCCGACCTGCTGACGTTCACCGAGGAGCTGCTCGTCAACGAGGCGGCGGCAGAGGGGGTCGACCACGACGCCTTTCCCAGCGTGTGGGAGCAGGGCGACCTGCGGCTGCGGCTGACCTACCAGTTCGAGCCGGGCGCCGACGCCGACGGCGTGACGTGCCACATCCCCGTCGAGCAGCTCAACCAGGTGCGCGACGAGGGCTTCGACTGGCTGGTGCCCGGGATGCGCGAGGAGCTCGCGGTCGCGCTCGTGCGCTCGCTGCCGAAGGCGACCCGCAAGAACTTCGTGCCCGCCCCCGACCGGGCCCGCGCGGCGCTCGCCGACGCCGACCCGACCAACGGGCGGCTCGTCGACGAGCTCGCCCGCGGCCTGTACATCGCGACCGGCCACCGGGTGCCGCCCGGCGACTGGAACCTCGACGCCGTGCCCGACCACCTGCGGATGACGTTCCGGGTCGACGGCCCGAGCACGCCGGAGGGCGGTCGTAGCGGTCGTGGGCGGCCGCGAGGCGATGGGCGACAGCGGCGCGGCGGACGCACGGTGCTCGGCGAGGGCAAGGACCTGCCCGCGCTGCAGGACTCCCTCGCCGGGTCGGTGCGCTCGACGATGGCCAGGGTCGCCTCCGACGCCGGCATCGAGCGGGCGGGCCTGACCGGGTGGGAGCTGGGCGAGTTACCCGCCACCTTCGAGCGCCGCCGCGGCGAGCGGGTCGTGCAGGGCTTTCCCGCGCTCGTCGACGAGGGCACCAGCGTGGCGGTGCGGGTGCTGGCCACCCCCGCGGAGCAGGAGGCCGCCACCCGCGCGGGCGTGCGCCGGTTGCTGCTGCTCAACGTGACCGTGCCGTGGAAACGGATCCTCGGGCTCATGACCAACGCCCAGAAGCTGGCGCTCGGCAACAACCCGCACGGCAGCGTGCCGGCGCTGCTCGACGACGTGCTCGCCGCCGCGGTCGACGAGATCGTCGCCGAGCGCGGCGCGGGGGCCGTGCGCACGCGAGCCGACTTCGACGCGGTGCTCGCCGCCGTGCGTCAGCGCATCGTGCCGACCGTGCTCGATCTCGTCGAACTCGTGCATCCGGCCCTCGACCGGGCGCTCGCCGTGCGGCTGCGGCTCGACCGGCTCACCGGGCCCGCCGCGGCACCCCTGCGCGACGACGTGGGCGCCCAGCTCGACGAGCTCATCCACCCCGGCTTCGTGGCCGACACCAGCGCCGCCCAATTGCGCCGGCTCCCGACCTATCTGGCCGCGATGCTCGAACGCCTCGACAAGGCGCCGGAGGATCTGCGCCGCGACGCGCAGCGCCGCGAGACGGTCGCCGGCGTGCGCGAGGAGTACGACCGGCTCCTGCACCGGCTGCCTCCCGGTGAGCGGCGCGCCCCCGACGTCGTGCAGCTGCGTTGGATGATCGAGGAACTGCGGATCAGCCTGTTCGCGCAGCGTCTCGGCACCGCCCACCCCGTCTCCCCGAAACGGATCTTCGCCGCCATGGACCGCGTCGAGGATGCGCACGGAGTGGCGTGAAGCCCGCGCCGGCGGCGGCCGGGAGTGGCACGGTGGAGGGGCGGACCGCACGCGGGTCACGTCGGCCCGGTCGCCGCGCACGGCGTGCCGCGATGTGGACCGCGCGGGTGGCGATGGGAACATCGACCCCGCGCACCGGCGTTGACGACCGAGGCCGACGGCGAAGGAGGAGACCGTGATCGATCCGAACGGGCTGTTCCGTCTCGAGACGGACATCGACCCCGCGCAGGCGACCGCGCCCGTGCTCGTCGTCGCGTTGGGCGGGTTCTTCGACGCGGGCTCGGCGCAGGGCCTCGTCGTGCGCCACCTCATGGACCGCCTCGACCACCAGGTGGTCGCCACCTTCGACATCGACCAGCTGCTGGACTACCGCGGTCGGCGGCCGGTGATGACGTACCGGGCCGACCACTGGTCGGACTACGACGACCCGATGCTCGCGCTCTACCGCATGGTCGACGAGGACGGTCGGCCGTTCCTGCTGCTCAGCGGGCCGGAACCGGACTACCAGTGGGAGCGCACGACGGAGGCGGTCCGTCGGCTCATGCTGCTGCTGGGCGTGGAGCGGATCGTGCACGTGCACGGCATCCCGATGGCCGTGCCGCACACGCGACCGATCGGCGCCTCCTTCCACGCCGCGCGGCCGGAGCGCCGCGAGGGCCACCGCCCGGTCATCGGCACCGTCAACGTGCCCGGCTCCCTGGCCTCGCTCATCGAGTTGCGCGTCGGCGAGGCCGGCGGCGATGCGTTCGGGTACGCCGTGCACGTGCCGCACTATCTCGCCCAGTCGGACTACCCGCCGGCCGCGGTCAAGGCGCTGGCCTGCCTGGCCGAATACACCGGGTTGCGGGTCGACGACCAGGCGCTGCGGGAGGCCTCTGACGAGACCATGCAGGTCGTGGCCTCCGAGTTGGAGGGCTCGCCCGACGCCGCCGAACTCGTGGCCACCCTTGAGGAGCAGTACGACAGCCACACCGACGAGCCTTCGCCGGCCGAGGCGCTGCTCGACTCCGACGGCAAGGTGCCCACCGCCGACCAGCTCGGCGAGGAGTTCGAGGCCTACCTGCGCGAGGAGACCGGCAAGTAGCGGATTCGCCGGCGTCGGCGCAGACCCCCGTGGCTCACACCTGCGTGTAGCGGGCCCGGAAGAAGCTGTAGACGCCGTAGCCGGCGATGCCGACCGCGACGGCCCCGAGCAGCCACGGGCCGAACGGTTGCTTGACGATCCACGTCAGCGCGCCGCCCATGCCGGTGGATTCGGAGGCGTCCTTGCTCACCGCGGCGAGCGCGAACAGGCCGCCGACGATCACGAGGGCGATCCCTTTGGCGACGTAGCCCATGATCCCCGCGTATTCCGCCACGTCGCCGGGGTCCTGCACGAGGTCGTCGAGGAAGGAACGCCGGGCGCCCTTGACGACGTGGTAGACGCCGACGCCCACGACGACCAGACCGATGAGGCCGACGAGCACCATGCCGCCGGGCAGGCGCAGGATGTCCTGGGTCGTCTCCACCGACTGCTTGCTGCTGCTCGTGCCCCGGCCGCGCGCGACGGCCGCCGCCGTCCACGCCAGCGCGAGGTAGACGATCGCCTTCGCCGCCGCCTTGACGCGGCTGAACACCGCCTCCTTGCCGCTGCCGTGCCAGCCGCCGACGGACTCGGTGAGTTGCCACAGCGCGAGCCCGACGAATCCCGCGACGAGCACCCACAGCAGCGGCTTGCCCCAGGGTTGGTCCGCGAGCATCGTCAGCGCCCCGGACTGGTCGGCCGCCACGCGGGACGCGCCGAACGCGATCTGCAGCGCCAACCACGCGATGAGCAGGTGGATGAGGCCGCTGGCCGCGTAGCCGACGCGGGCGGCGGCGCGCACCACCGGGTGATCGTTGGCGTCGCGCGCCCCCCGTTGTGCCTTCTGGACGACGTCCTCGGCCCCCATGATGTGTCCTTTCTCACCGGCTCCCGTGCCGGTCCGCCGCACCGCGCGGTGCGGCCCGGGTCGCACCAGGGTACGGCGGCCGGTGGGCACGCGCGGATGCCCCGGTCAGCTCGAACGCGTGCATGAAAGGCGGCCCGACGGGGCACCCGTCGACGGAACGAAGCTGACGCGGTTCCGGCCCGGGTCGACCTCGGGGCCGACCTCGGTAGGAACCGATGCCGCCGTTGATGTCGGGATCAATGCCGACGTCAGCGGCGTTGAAGGCGACAGCGCCGTGATCGGCGAGTGAATCGATGAAGGAGACACACGTGGGGATCTTCGACAGGTTCGGCAAGGACGACGCGCCTGCCACCACCGGGCGCGCGGAGCCGGAGGGCGCCCTGGCCAACGCCGCCAACGGGTTCGTCGAGCGGCTGCTGGACGTCGGCATCGACGGGCGGGGCACGTTCGACTCCGCGCGCCAGGTCGCGGGCACCGTGCAGGGCCGCCACAGCGACCCGGAGCGGGCCATCGACGAGATCGTCAACGACCACACGAAGCTGGCGGCCGCGGGCGGGTTCCTCACGGGCCTCGGCGGATTCGTCACGCTGCCGGTTGCCTTGCCGGCCAACGTCGCGGGCTTCTACCTGCTCGCGACCCGCATGGCGGCCTCGATCGCCTCGGTGCGCGGCTACGACGTCGACCACCCCAGCGTGCGGTCCGCCGTGCTGCTCGCCCTCGTCGGTGCCGAGGCCAACGACGTGCTGCGCAAGGCCGGCTACGCCTCCGGCGGCGGCCGGTTGGCGAGCTTCGCCACCCAGCGCCTGCCCGGCCCGGTGCTCATGGCCGTCAACAAGGGCGTCGGGTTCCGCATGATGACCCAGCTGGGTCGCAAGACGTTCGCCAAGCTCGGCCGCGGCGTGCCGCTCGCCGGCGGCCTCATCGGGGCAGGCCTCGACGGCTACATGATCCGGCAGATCGCCAACCACGTCCGCCGCGAGTTCCCCGCCAAGGACGCCGTCGGGGAGATCACCCAGGCCTAACCCCGATTCTGTCCACAGGTTCCGCAGCGACTGTCGGTTATCCACAGATTCGCGCGGACCCCTCGTGGGGGGAGCCGGTGCGCGCAGTCTCGGTGCATGACCACGACGTCACGCGCCCGCGACATGGGCGAACTCATCGTCCTCATCCCGTACGTGCTCGGCTACCACCCCGGGCCCGGCCTCGTTCTGCTCGGACTCACCGGCGGACGGGTCGGGCCCGTCGCGCGGATCGACCTGCCGGGCCGCGACGACCCGGAGCCGGCGCGCGTCCACGGGCTCGACGCGACCGTGCGGTCCATGGCCGCCGGCTGCGACCGGGGGTTCCTCATCGTCTTCGAGTCGTGGCGGGGCCAGGCCGGCTCCATGGAGGGCCTGGTGCGGGGCAGCGCCGAGCTCGCCGGCCTGGAACTCGACGAAACGGTGCGGGTGGTCGACGATCGCTGGTGCTGGGTCGTCGACGGCGTCGAACGCGGAGGCGGTGTCGTGCCCTCGATCGGCGATGTGCCGGGCGTCGCGGAGTTCGTCGCGGTGGGCCGGGCGCCGCTGCCGTCGCGGGACGCCGTCTCCGCCGCCATCACCGGGCGCAGCGGCGACCTCACCGACGTCGCCCGGCGGCTGGCGTCGCGGCGCCGGCGGGCCGCGCTTCTCGACCACGTCTCACCCACCGGCCCCCGGATCGACGGAGCCGCCCTCGACGAGGCCTTCGCCGCGTGGCGCGCGCTGCTCGTGCCGCCGCGCGCGGGCCGCGCGTCCACGGCTGCGAGAACGGCACGCGCGGCCCGCGCGATCCGTCGCACGGACAGCCCGGTGCCCGGTGCCGACTCGGCCGCCACCGGCGAGAGCCTCGACCCCGAGACGGTCGCGATCGCCCTGCGCTCTCTCGACGATCACGCCGTGCGCGACGAGATCCTCGGGTGGGTCGCCCCGGACTGGGCGGCCGAACCGGTCGACATGCCCGCGCGCGTCCGCGGCCGAGCGGCGAAGGCGTTGGGTCCGCCGCCCGACCGGGCGCGGATCGAAGGCCGGCAGCTCCTGGAACGGATCGGCGCGCTCGTGCGCTCGACGCCCGAGCAGGAACGGGTCGCGGTGCTCACCATGCTCGGGGTGTGCGCCTGGAACGAAGGAGACGGTGCGCTCGCTCGCGACGCGACGACCCGCGCCCTCGACCTCGACCCGGATTACGTGCTCGCCGGTCTCCTCATGGTCGCCATCGCCAACTGCGTGCGCCCCGGCAGCGTCTCGCGGGAGCAGCGGCGCGCCTCCTGAGATCACGCTCGTGCGCTCACGCACCCTGTCACGAGTCACCTCGTGGATCCGGGCATTCCGGGCCGCCGGTGCGGTGCTTTACCGGGGTGGCCGGGGGCACATCGGTTAACGTGCACAGTCGTCGGGTCTCGCGAGGAACGTCCGTGTCCGCGGGCAGGCGCGAGTGCGCAGCGTGCGGCCCGGCGATCCGGCGGCGTCGCGTGGCGCCGTCGTCGTCATGCCCAGGAGGAGGGGATCGTCGTGGCCGTGGTCGTCGGGTTCGTGCCCACGAAGGAAGGCCGGGCCGCGCTGCAGCGCGCTGCCCAGGAATGTCTCATCAGGAACGCCAAGCTCGTCGTCGTCAGCTCGAGTCGAGGCGACCGGGAGCACGACTCCCGCGAGGTCCAGCACTTCGAGGAGGTGCTGGCGCAGGTGCACGCCGAACTCGACGGGCGCGGGGTGGCGCACGAGACGCGTGAGTTCGCCCGCAACAACGAGCCCGCGGAAGACCTCATCGCGGTCGCCGACGAGGTCGAGGCCGACTTCATCGTCATCGGACTGCGCCGCCGCACCCCGGTGGGCAAGCTGTTGCTCGGCTCCAACGCCCAGCGCATCCTGCTCGAGGCCACCTGCCCCGTGCTGGCCGTCAAGGCCCCGGAGGGTGCCGAGTGACCGGCGACGCCTGAATTCGGCGGGCGAGCCGGAATACCCCGGAGCCCGGCGTCGTTGTCCTGTGGGCTCGACGCCGGGTCTTCTGTGTGCGGTAGCCCGCGACGACCTGGCTCACAGCGTCCATCGGTGGGGCACGAGTTCACACCTCGGACGACTCGGCCGTCGTTCAAGACAGCTGTCCGCGTCGGGCTCGGAGGTGTCGTGGCGCGCTGACCTGCGATTTGTCCCGATCCGTCGATCTCTGCGCGCACTGCGGAGCGCGGCTTGAGGCGAGCGGGGACAGCGCAACACACACCGAGGAATTACAATGTGATGTTAGTGACGTGCCGTCAGTCGAACAGCGCGTCGCAGCGAACATTTTCGACCAGTTCCCGCTCCGCACATCGGCTTCCCGGTGTGTCGACGTTTGTGTCGACGTCGCGTCACGCGCGTCGTCGGGGCCGACCGGTCGAGGCGAATCCAGCGTGAAGAAAGGTGTCGGTGCTGCACGTGGCGAACCGCTCCACAACCGCACAAACGGCCCCAGGCGTTGACGGCGCGGCAGCGCTCCCCGGGGAGTTCTCCCACCCGGCGCTCCAAGAGTTGCTGCGAGTGGGGGCGGCGCGGGGCAACGTCGACAGCAACGAACTCAAGGCCGCCCTGGAGGCGGCGGACCTGCGACCCACCCGCCAGAAGGCGGTGCTGCGGGCCCTCGAAGGGGCCGGAGTGCACGTGGTCCTCGGCGCGGAGCATGCCGAGCAGGCTGTCGCGACGACCACGCGACGCGGCGCCAAGCGCACCCGTACCGCGGCCAAGACCACGAAGACGGCCAAGACTGCGAAGACCAACAAGACCGCTACGAGCGCGACCGCCGAGACCACGACCGCCAAGACCACGACCGCCAAGGGCGGCGCAGCGGCCACGGACGCACCGGCCCAGCCCGCCCGCACCCGGAAGGCAGCTGCCAAGGTGACAACGGCCCGCAAGAGCGCGACGACCATCGAGGATCCCGCGACGGACGGTGCACAGCCGGCACCGGCCGTCGACTCCGCGGCGTCCGTCGACCGCGTGAAGAGTGAGAACGGCGACGGCGCAGCCCCCGCCCGCGCGGCCAAGCGCGCCCGCAAGAGCACGAAGAAGGCGACGCCCGCGCCGAAGGCGGCCAAGAAGGCGACGACGGCGACCGCGGAGGAGGAAGCCCCGGAGGTCGACGCCGAACTCGACGACATCGACCCCGAGCTCGACGACCTCGAGGCCGCGGGCGCCGACGCCGGGGCGACCGACGCCGACGTGGACGACACTGACTCCGACGTCGACGAAGCCGACGAGGGTGACGACGCTGCGACCGACTCCGACGGCGACGAGGCTGACGACGCTGCGACCGACTCCGACGGCGACGAGGCTGACGACGCTGCGACCGACTCCGACGGCGACGAGGCCGACGACGCGGACGGCGAGGACGGTGACGCGCAGGCCGCTCCGGCGGCGCCG
>NZ_BCNQ01000038.1 GCF_001515525.1 Piscicoccus intestinalis NBRC 104926
GGGCCTCAGTCCGCGGCGGGGCCGGCCCACTCGGCGGCCTGCTCGTCGGCCGCGCGGTCGCCGCCGGCCATGAGCCGGCCGATCTCGGCGCGGTCGACGTCCGGGGCGACCTCGGCGACGATGCGTCCCTCGTGCAACACGACGATCCGGTCCGACAGCGAGAGCACCTCGTCGAGCTCGGCGGAGACGAGCAGCACCGCGGCCCCGCCGTCGCGGGCCGCGACGATCTGGCGGTGGATGAACTCGATCGACCCGACGTCGACGCCGCGGGTCGGCTGGGCCGCCACCAGCAGCCGCGGCTGCGCCGACAGCTCGCGGGCCACGACGACCTTCTGCTTGTTGCCACCCGACAGCGACCCGGCGGTGGCGCGGATGCCCGCCGAGCGGATGTCGTAGTCGGTGCGCAGCGCGGTCGCGTTGGCCGCCACAGCCGCCCGGTCGCGCACCCCGTGGCGGGCGAACCGCGGCTCGGCGAAGCGGTTGAGCACGAGATTGTCGGCGATCGACTGCCCGCCGACGAGCCCGTGCTTCTCCCGGTCCTCCGGGATGTGACCCACGCCCGCGGCGTGCACGCCCCCCGGGCCGAGCCGGGTGAGGTCGGCGGGCCGACCCGCCTCCGGTTCGGCCTCCGCCGGAGCCTCCAGGCGGATCGTCCCCGCGGAGACGGGCCGCATGCCGGCGACCGCCTCGACGAGCTCGCGCTGCCCGTTGCCCTCGACGCCCGCGACGCCGAGGATCTCCCCGGCGCGCACCCGCAGCGACAGGCCGCGCACGGCGGGAACCCCGCGGTCGTCGTCGACGGCGAGGTCGGCGACGTCGAGCACGACGGCGCCGGGTTCGGCCTCCGGCTTCTCGACCCGCAGCACGACGTCGCGACCGACCATGAGCCGGGCCAGCTGCGCCTGGTCGGTGTCGGCGGCCCGCACCTCGCCGGCCACCGCACCGGCCCGCAGCACATAGGCCCGGTCGGCGGCGACGAGCACCTCGCGCAGCTTGTGGGTGATGAACAGGATCGACGTGCCGTCGTCGGCGAGTTCGCGCATGACGCGCAGCAGTTCGTCGGTCTCCTGGGGGGTGAGCACGGCGGTCGGCTCGTCGAGGATGAGCAGGTCGACGTCGCGGGAGAGCGCCTTGAGGATCTCGACGCGCTGCTGCGCCCCGACGGGCAGGTCCTCGACGCGGGCGTCGGGGTCGACGGCCAGCCCGTACCGGCTCGACAGCTGCCGCACCCGCTCCCGGGCCGCGCGCAGGTCGACGCGCCCGGCGCGCACCGGCTCGTGCCCGAGCACGATGTTCTCGGCGACGGTCATCACCGGCACGAGCTGGAAGTGCTGGTGCACCATGCCGATTCCCCGGGCGATGGCGTCGGCCGGGCCGGTGATCGGGCGGTCGGACCCGGTCACCGCGATCGTTCCGGAATCGGGCCGCAGCAGCCCGAAGATCGCCTTGACGAGCGTCGACTTGCCGGCGCCGTTCTCGCCGAGCAGCGCGACGACCTCGCCGCGGTCGACGTGCACCGTGATGTCGGTGTTGGCCCGCACCGACCCGAACGTCTTGCTGACGCCCCGCACGTCGAGGAGGCGCTCCCCGACCTCCCGCGGCGCGCGAGCCGGCCTGCCCGCGCTCACGCGTCCTCCTTGACGAACGGGTCGCCGACGGCGCCCGGTGGTCGCACCTTGCCGGCGGCGACGGCGAGCACGACGAGCGTGAGCACGTACGGCAGCAGGTTGACGAACTGCTCGGGGATCGCGACGACGTTGCCGGCCTGCAGCTGGGAGGCGGTGCCGGCCATGAGCCCGAAGAACAGCGCGGCGGCCAGCGCCCGCAGCGGGTACCAGGCTCCGAAGATCATGATCGCCAGCGCGAGAAAGCCGCGCCCGGCGGTGAACCCGCGCTCGAAGGTGCTCGAGGCCTCCATCGACAGGTAGGCCCCGGCGGCGCCGGCGAGCGACCCGGCGAGCGTGACGTTGAGCAGCCGCATGCGGATGACGTCGATGCCCGCGGTGTCGGCGGCGTGCGGGTGCTCACCGACGGCCCGGGTACGCAGCCCCCAGCGGGTGTAGAAGAGCCCGTAGTGCACGACGAGCGCCGCGACGATCGCGAGCAGCGCGAACGGCCCGCCGGTGAAGAAGACCGGCCCGAACAGCGGGATCGAGCTGAGCACCGGCACCTCGAGGTGCGGCATGACCTGCGGCAGCGTGTGCCCCTGCCGGTAGTAGAACGACGTCAGCCCGGTGGCGACGATGTTGAGCACGACCCCGGCGATGATCTGGTCCATCTGCCAGGAGACGGTGGTCCACGCGAGGAACGCACCCGCGAGCAGCCCGGTGCCGATGCCCGCGAGCGCCCCGACGAGCAGAGAGCCGGAGAGCGCGGCGGCGAAGAACGCGACGAACGCGGCGCCGAGCATCTGCCCCTCGATGCCGATGTTGACGACCCCGGAGCGCTCGCCCAGGATCCCGACGAGGGCGGCGAGCACGAGCGGCACCGCGTAGTTCCACGAGAACCCGAGCAGCGACTGGGTCAGCTGGGCGTTGATCGCGTACCCGGCGTAGGCGACGAGCACGACGAGCGCCACCCACCACAGCCACAGCCGGCGGACCGCGAAGAAGCCGGAGGTCTGGCCCATCAGTTCCCCCATCCGCTGGTGACGGTCAGGCCGCGGCCGGCGCGGCGGCCGACGACGAGCCGGGCGATCATCGGCAGCGACACGAGCAGCAGCGTGACGGCGAGCAGCACGTCGACGACCTCGGGCTGGATGCCGGTGTTGAACTGCAGGCTCGAGGCGCCGGTGCGCAGCACGCCGACGAGCAGGGCCGCCGGGATCGTCGCGAGCGGGTTGGCCCGGGCGAGCAGCGCGATCGTGATGCCGTCGAAGCCGAGCCCGGCGCTGCTGCCGGACTCGTAGTGGCCGACGACGCCGAGGGTCTCGATCGCGCCGCCGAGCCCGGCGAGGGCGCCGGACAGGGCCATCGCCCCGACGACGACCCCGGGGATGCCGATGCCCGCGTACCGCGCCGCGAACCGGTTCGTGCCGACGACGTCGAACCGGAAGCCGGTGGTCGTGCGGGCCAGCATCCAGGCGACGGCGGCGGCGAGGGCGACGGCGAGCAGAAACCCGACCGGCACGACGCCGACGTCGCCCAGCCGGGCGGCCGGGTCGACCGGCGCCGACTTGGGGATGACCTGGCGCGGCGCCTTCAGCGGGCCCGAGACGAGGTAGTCGATGATCCCGGCGGCGATCGAGTTCAGCATGATCGTCGAGATCACCTCGTGCACACCGCGGGTCGCTTTGAGCAGGCCGGCGATCGCGGCCCACAGCGAGCCGCACACCACACCCGCGAGCAACGCCGCGGGCAGGATGATCACCGCCGGGGAGCCGGCGAGGGCGACCCCGACGTACGCGGCGCCGATCGCGCCCCACAGCAGCTGCCCCTGCGCGCCGATGTTGAACAGCCCGACCCGCAGGGCGACCGCCACCGCGAGCCCGGCGAGCACGAGCGGCGTCGCCTTCTGCAGCGTGCGCAGCAGCCCGTCGGGGGTGAGCAGCGCCGACCCGAACAGCGTGCGGTAGGCGTACCACGGGTTGACGCCCTGCAGCCGGATGAGCAGTGCGCCGAGCGCAAACGCCAGCACGAGCGCGACGATCGGCACGACCAGGCCCTGGTGGCGCGCCAGCCGCGCCCGCACACGCGAGCCCGAGCCGGGCCCGTCCGGCGCCCGCTCCTGCGGGACCGCGGGCGGCCCGGGGGTCTGTTCGGTTCTCGCCGGCACGCGCGTCAGCCGAGGCTCACGCCGGTCTTGACGGTGTCGTTCTTCAGGCCCTCGACGATCTGCCCCACCTTGGTGCGCACGTCGGCCGGCACCGCCGACTCCAGGTCGTGGTACGGCGCGAGGCCGGCCTCGCCGACGAAGTCGCCGCCCTTGAACGAGCCGTCGTGGGCCTGGTTGACGAGCTCGGTGGTGCCCTGCGTGATGAGCTTCGTCGCGGAGGTGACCAGGCACGGGCGGGCCTCGGGCACCGTCTCCCACTGGTCGGTGTCGACGCCGATGCAGAACACGGAGGTGCCGGCTCCGGAGGCCTTGGCGACCTCGCCGAGCGCGCCGTTGCCGGTCTTGCCACCGGCTCCGAAGACGACGTCGACGTCCTGGCCGAGCTGCTGGCGCGCGGTGGTGGCGCCCCAGACCGGGTCGGAGAAGGCGTTGTCGCCGGCGGGGTGGTAGACGGTGGCGACGCTGGCCTTGGGGTTGGCGGCCTTGGCGCCGGCGGTGAAGCCGAGGGCGAACTTCTCGACGGGCGGGATCTTCATGCCGAGCACCTGGCCGAGCTTGTCGGTCTTGGTGAGCAGGCCGGCGAGGTAGCCCGCGGCGTACCCGGCCTTGTCCTCGGGGAACACCAGTCCCGAGACGTTCGCGACCGTCGTCTCCTGCGGCTGGTCGACGGCGATGAACTTCGTGTTGGGCGCCGACTGCGCGGCCGCGGTCGTGGCCTCGGCCATGAGGAAGCCGACGGTGATGACGACGTCGTAGCCGGCGTCGGTGAACTGCTTGAGGTTGCTCGCGTAGTCCTTGGTGTCGGTCGTCTCGATGTACTTCGTCTGCGCGCCCTCGATCTTCTGGGCGGCGGCCTGCGCACCCTCCCACGCGGACTGGTTGAACGACTTGTCGTCGACGTTGCCCATGTCGGTGACGAGGCCGACGCAGAAGACCTCCTCGCTGGCACAGTCTCCGCCGGCGGCCGCGCCCCCGGAGCCCCCCGAGCCGGAGTCGGTGGCGGGACCGGTGCTGCCGCCGCAGGCCGTCAGGGTCAGGCCGGCGGCGGTGACCAGCGCCAGGGCGCTCATGCGGGTCGTCTTCTTCACAAGAACTCCTCGGGCGGGAAGGGGCGGGCTGGTGTGGTGCCGGTGCGGTGCGGGGCCGGTGCGGTGCTGGTGTGGTGCGGGGTACCCCCGTGGCCGAAGGCTGCCCTTTCGGTCGAGAGCCGGGGTTCTCCCCCTAGCCCTCGGCCGATAGGGCAGCCTTCGGCCGGGTTGTCACGCAGGCAGTGTTCGCCGCCGCGGGTGGTGACGGCAAGGGTGTGCGGGCAGGTGTGGCCGGATCGTGTCGAAGCACACATCCCCACACGGCAGCGTGCGGGTCGTCTGCGCGGTCCCCTTCCCGGCGTCGGGGCGTGCGGGTGGCGGCGTTAGTGTCGAGGTCGTTCCACGAGTTGTGAAAGAGGTCACGATGCCCGCCCTGCGGTCCCGCACCACCACCCACGGACGCAACATGGCCGGCGCGCGCGCCCTGTGGCGCGCCACCGGCATGACCGAGAGCGACTTCGGCAAGCCGATCGTCGCGATCGCCAACAGCTTCACCCAGTTCGTGCCGGGGCACGTGCACCTGAAGGACATGGGCGGG
>NZ_BCNQ01000039.1 GCF_001515525.1 Piscicoccus intestinalis NBRC 104926
CGCGGTGGAGTACATGGTGCAGGCGCACGCCGCCGACGCCCTCGTGTGCATCAGCAACTGCGACAAGATCACCCCCGGCATGTTCCTCGCCGCGCTGCGGCTGAACATCCCGACGGTCTTCGTCTCCGGGGGCCCGATGGAGGCGGGCAACGCGGTCATCGGTGAGGACGGCACCGCGACGACCCGCCTCGACCTCATCGACGCGATGATCAAGTCGGTCGACGAGTCGGTCTCCGACTCCGACATCTCGACGATCGAGCGCTCGGCGTGCCCGACGTGCGGCTCGTGTTCGGGCATGTTCACGGCGAACTCGATGAACTGCCTGCTCGAGGTCGTCGGGTTGGCGCTGCCGGGCAACGGGTCGACGCTGGCGACCGCCTCCGCGCGCAAGGAGCTGTTCGAGGGAGCCGGCCGGCTCGTCGTCGAGTTGGCGAAGCGCTACTACGAGGGCGACGACGAGTCCGTGCTGCCGCGCTCGATCGTCACGCGCGAGGCGCTGGCGAACGCGATGCGGGTGGACATCGCGATGGGCGGCTCGACGAACACGATCCTGCACCTGCTCGCGGCGGCGCAGGAGGGCGAGATCGACTTCGACCAGGGCGACATCGACGCGATGTCGCGGGTGACGCCGTGCCTGGTCAAGGTGGCGCCGAACACGAACAAGTACTACATGGAGGACGTGCATCGCGCCGGCGGGATCACCGCGATCATGGGCGAGCTCGACCGCGGCGGCATGCTGGAGACCGGTGTGCACGCGGTGCATTCGCCGTCGCTGCGGGAGTGGCTCGACGCCTGGGACATCCGCGGCGGGGCGGCGAGCGACGAGGCCGTCGAGCTGTTCCACGCGGCACCGGGCGGAGTGCGCACGACCGAGGCGTTCTCCTCGACGAACCGCTGGGCGAGCCTGGACACCGACGCCGAGAACGGCTGCATCCGCTCGGTCGAGCACGCGTACACCGTCGACGGCGGGCTGGCGGTGCTCACCGGCAACCTCGCCCCCGACGGCTGCATCGTCAAGACCGCGGGCGTGCCCGAGCACCAGTGGGAGTTCTCCGGCCCGGCCAAGGTGGCCGAGTCGCAGGAGGAGGCGGTCGACCTCATCCTCGGCGGAAAGATCGACGCCGGCGACGTGGTCGTCGTGCGCTACGAGGGCCCCAAGGGCGGTCCGGGCATGCAGGAGATGCTCTACCCGACGAGCTTCCTCAAGGGCCGCGGGCTCGGCCCGAAGTGCGCCCTCATCACCGACGGCCGGTTCTCCGGCGGCTCCTCGGGCCTGTCGGTGGGCCACGTCTCCCCCGAGGCCGCCAGCGGCGGCACGATCGGGCTCGTCGAAAACGGTGACCTCATCGAGTTCTCGATCCCCGACCGTCGCGTGAATCTCGCTGTGCCGCAGGAGGAACTGGACCGTCGCCGGGCCGAGCGCGAGCAGCACGGCTGGGTGCCGCGCAACCGGTCTCGCGAGGTCTCGGCGGCGCTGCGGATCTTCGCGATGTTCGCCCAGTCCGCCGACAAGGGAGCCGCCCGCAAGGTGCCGTGAGTCGGGTGCCCCGCCGAGGCTCGACGGGACACCCGCTCCTCGGCGGGACACCGACTCCTCGACGGGACACCGGCAGCTCGACGGGACACGCGCGATCGCAGGTGTCCGGTGCAGTTTCGGGTGTCCAGCCTCCGAGGAGGTGTTCTGCCCGGCGTTCTGGCTCGCGTCAGCGACGGCGCGGCGCGGCCTCGACGCCCTGTTCGGCCCAGTACTCCTTCTCGGCGCTCTCGATGCGGGGGCGCTGGCCGAGGCGGGCGCGGGCCTTGACGGCGGCGAGCTCGTGCTTGCGGGCGCTCTTGTAGGCGCGCCGGCGCGCGAACCAGCCGAGGTACTCGGGCTTGTCGATGGGCTTGCCGTCGGGGCGCACGTCGTAGTCGGGCACGGGGTCGGTCTTGCCGTACCGCAGGTTCTCGTCGATGCCGACCTGACCGGTGACGTCCTGGTACTCCCAGTCGAGAGTGTGCTCGGCGGATTCGGTGACGAAGTTCGGCGTCTCCTTGAAGTGCACCTCCTCGTCGGACTGCGGCGTCACCGGCGCCGGCGGATTGGCGGTGAACGCGGCGACGAGGAGCAGCACCCGCGAGAGCAGGTTGACGAACAGCAGCAGGGTGGCCAGCGAGGCGGAGGCGGCGAGCAGCGGGTCGTCGCTGACCGAGGAGACGATCCCGGTCCCGAGCGCGAGCACGATCTGCACGGCGACGCCGCCCAGCCCGCAGCCGATGAGCATGTCGCGACGCAGCGGCCGCACCGCGGCGGTGACGCGGAAGAGGAAGGCGAACGTACCCGCGGCGACGAGGGCGGCGACGAGCAGGCCGAGCACGCGCACGAGGAACGAGATGACGGGGTTGTCGCCGAGGCCGATCCAGCCGGCGATCGTGCCGCCCATCGTGCCGGCGGCGGTGCCGAGCAGGGCGGAGCCGACGATCCCGAGCGCCATCGCGATGAATCCGCCGAGGTCACGCAGCTTCTGCACGGCGAAGTTCTCGACGGGCGCGACGATGCCGAACATGTCCTGCACGGTCTGGCGGATGTTCGTCATCATGCCGATCGAGGTCCACAGCAGCACGAGGGCGGCGACGATCGACGCCGGGTTGATCGCCGAGTCCAGCACGAGGGAGTCGGGGTTGATCATGCCGCCGCCGGAGCCATCTTCGAGGATGCCGGGAAGCACCTGGTTGACGGCCTGGATGACCGACGACCGCAGCTGGGCGTTGCCGCCGAGCGTCGCCATGAACACCGTCCACGCGATCGTCAGCGCCGCGACGATCGAGAACAGCGCCGAGTAGGCGATCCCGCCGGCGAGCAGCGCGCCGCGCGCCTTGCCGTAGCGCTGGAACGCGCGCATGACGCGCGAGGCCATCACTTTCGCGATGAGGCCCTTGAGACCGGATTCCTGCTCGTCCTGGGCCGGTTCGGCCGCGCGCTCGTCGGTGGCGGGCATGGCGTCACTCCCTGTCTGTCGTCGCGGGTCACCTCAGAATCTGCCGTGAATCGCCGCCGAGCGCGACCCCAGCCGCCGGTGGCGTCGGCCACGTGCCTCACGTCTGCGCGAGCCCGCGCACCGTCTCCATCGTGTCGGCCTGGTCGGCGAACTTGTCGTCGCGGTATCGCAGCACGCGTGCGAACCGCAGCGCCAGGCCCCCCGGGTAGCGGCTGGAGCGCTGGAGTCCATCGAACGCGATCTCGACGACCTGCTCGGGGCGCACGTGCACGACGTGGCCCTCGCGGCCCGCCTCCAGGTCGAGGAAGCGCTGGGTCTGCCAGGCGAGCATCTCGTCGGTCATGCCCTTGAACGTCTTGCCGAGCATCGTGAATCCCGTGGCGGAGCCCGGGTCCCGGGCTCCGAGGTGGATGTTCGACAGCAGGCCGCGGCGGCGCCCACTGCCCCACTCGACGGCGAGCACGACGAGGTCGAGGGTGTGCCGCGGCTTGACCTTGATCCAGCCCGCGCCGCGGCGACCCGCGGCGTAGGGAGCGTGCAGACTCTTGACGACGACGCCCTCGTGGCCGGCGGCGACCTGGTCGGCGAAAAACGCCTGGGCCGCCCGCGGGTCGTCGGTGACGAGCCGCGGAACGAGGGCGTTCTCGGGCAGCAGGGCCGCGAGCGCGGCGAAGCGTTCGGAGGCGGGCCGGTCGAGCAGGTCGTCGCCGTCGAGGTGCAGCAGGTCAAAGGCGTACGTCGTCACCGGCGTCGTCGCGGCGAGGGTGGCGGGGTCGGTGCGGGAGGCGATCCGGGCGCCGGTGACCTGGAAGGGGTGCGGGCGCCCGGCGGCGGGTCCGTCGGTGCGCAGGGCGATGGCCTCGGCGTCGAGCACGAGCGCGTCGGCGGGCAGGGCGGCGACGAGCTCGACGACCTCGGGCAGACGGCTCGTGATGTCGTCGAGAGACCGGGTGAACAGGGCCACGTCGCGGCCACGCTTGTGCACCTGCAGGCGGATGCCGTCGAGCTTGCGTTCGAGCGCGACGGGCGTTGCGCCGACGGCGGTTTCGCCCCGCTGGTCGGTCTGGCCGCCCGGGCCGGGCTGACCTTCCTGGCCGGCTTGGCCCAGTTGCGCGAGCGCGGCGTCGATGTCGGGAGCGGAGGCGGCGAGCATGGGACGCAGCGGCCGGCCGACCGCCAGGCCGATGGCGTCGAGGCCGGCCGCGCCTTCGGTGAGCGCGATGCCGGCGACCTCGGTCGGCGACCCGGCGAGCATGACGGCCCGGCGCACCGTGGCCTCGGGCAGCTCGGCGGCCGCGGCGATCGCGGCGAGCAGCACCCCGTCGAGGGCGCCCTGACGCACCTGGCCGGTGAGCAGGTCTGCGAGGTAACGCTGCTCGTCGACCGTGAGCCGGCCGAAGAGATCGGCGACGGCCTGCGCGCGGCGGCCGGCCGACCCGCTTCCCGAGAGGGCGGCGAGCTGTTCGAGGGCGGCGTCGACCTCGCCGAGGGTGGCGCTCGACTCGGCGGCCGGCGCGGGCAACGCGGTGAGCGAACGCCAGCCGACGCCGGTGCGCCGCTGCGGCAGCGACCCGGCGAGGTAGGCGGCGGCGAGCCGCGCCTCGTGGGCGCCGGATTCGGCGGCCTCGGCCAACGCCTGCGCCACGGCCTGCGTCTTGGCCAGCCGCGATCGCGTCGCCGCGACCCGCGCCGACGCCTGCACCACCCGCGCGAACCTCACCCGGCCAGTGTGCGCCCCCATCGCCCCTGAGAACTGCGGCGGCGAGAGCTGCGTGGGGCCATCGAGGCCACAGCATCAACAGCCACGACCCTTTGTTAACGATCCCGAACGCCGCTTGCCTGCCAACACCATTCATCCGCGCCGTTTCTCCCGGCCCGAGCCTGCGAAACATGCCGGTCACACGGCACGCGACGACCGGTAACAACCCCTGCCTAGGTTCTCGAATCGTGAGCGGCGACACCGCCGGTCACGACCACATCGAGCGCCGGCGCGCTCCGGGAAGCCCGCCACGGCCAGACGACGACCACGACGAGCGCCTCGCCTCCCAGCGCCCCCGGCCGAGTGAGAGGACCTTCGTCTCCATGGCTTCACGAAAGACCGGCCGCGCCACCGCGGCCCTGGCCATGATCGTGCCCGTCGCCCTGCTCGCCGCGTGCGGCGGCAGCAAGGTCGATGCGGGCTCCTCCGGCGGCGGCACCGCCGCAGCCTCGGCCAACTCCTGCGTCGACACCAGCGGCCCGAACATCAAGATCGGTCTGCTCAACTCCCGCTCGGGCACGATGGCGATCTCGGAGAACACCGTCTACGACTCGCTGTCGATGGCGGCCGAAGAGATCAACGCCGCCGGCGGCGTCATGGGCAAGCAGCTGCAGGTCGTCTCCGAAGACGGCGCGAGCGAGCCGACCGTGTTCGCCGAGAAGGCCCAGAAGCTCATCTCCAGCGACTGCGTCGCCGCCGTGTTCGGAGGCTGGACGTCGGCCTCCCGCAAGGCGATGCTGCCGGTCTTCGAATCGAACAACGCGCTGCTGTTCTACCCCCTGCAGTACGAGGGCCTCGAGGCGAGCAAGAACATCTACTACACGGGCGCGACGACCAACCAGCAGATCATCCCGGCCCTGGACTACCTCAAGGAGCAGGGCAAGAAGTCGCTCTTCCTCGTCGGCTCCGACTACGTCTTCCCGCGCACGGCGAACAAGATCATCACGGCGTACGCGCAGGCCAACGGCATGCAGATCGTCGGCGAGGAATACACCCCGCTGGGTTCGACCGACTTCGCGACGATCGTCAACAAGGTCAAGGGCGCAAACGCCGACGCCGTCTTCAACACCCTCAACGGCGACTCCAACGTGGCGTTCTTCAAGGAGTACACGAACGCCGGACTCGCCGCGAAGACCCTGCCGGTGCTCTCGGTGAGCATCGCCGAAGAAGAGGTCAAGGGCATCGGCGCGAGCAACATCGCGGGCCAGCTCACCGCGTGGAACTACTACGAGACGGTCGACAACCCGCAGAACAAGAAGTTCGTGGCCGACTTCAAGGCCAAGTACGGCGCCGACCGGGTGACCTCCGACCCGATGGAAGCCGCCTACACCTCGATGTACCTGTGGAAGGCGATGGTCGAGAAGGCCAAGTCGTTCGGCGTCAACGAGATCAACGCCGCCGCCAACGGAGTCAGCTTCGACGCCCCCGAGGGCAAGGTCACCGTCGACGGCGAGAACCACCACATCTCCAAGACGGCGCTCATCGGCCAGATCCAGCCCAACGAACTCATCAACACGATCTGGTCGTCGGGCCAGCCGATCGAGCCCGACCCCTTCCTCAAGAACTACCCCTGGGCCGCGGACATCAGCGGCTGAGCGCCGCGGAACACGGCTGAGGACACAGATATGGACGTACTCGCAGGCCAGCTGTTCGCCGGTCTCTCGCAGGGCTCGATCCTGCTGCTCATCGCCCTCGGGCTGGCGCTGACGTTCGGCCAGATGGGCGTCATCAACATGGCCCACGGCGAATTCATCATGGCCGGCGCCTACACCGCCTACGTCATGAGCGGCATCGTCGGCAGCGCCGGACTCTCGCTGCTCATCGCGATCCCGCTCGGGTTCGTCGTCGGCGGCCTGCTCGGCCTGCTGCTCGAGCAGACGATCATCTCCCGCATGTACGAGCGGCCGCTCGACACGCTGCTCGTCACCTTCGGCGTCTCGCTGATCCTGCAGCAGCTGGCGCGCGACCTGTTCGGGGCGCCGAACGTCGATGTGCCGGCGCCGGGTTGGCTGCAGGGCAGCGTCTCGCTGTTCGGCCTCGACGTCGCCGCCTCCCGGGTGTTCATCCTCGCGCTGAGCCTGGCGTGCGTCGCGGTGCTCACGCTCGCGATGCGCTACACGTCGCTGGGCCGACGCATCCGGGCGGTCGTGCAGAACCGCGACCTCGCGGAGTCGGTGGGCATCAGCACCCGCGCGAGCGACCGGCTCACGTTCTTCATCGGCTCCGGCCTGGCGGGCGTCGCGGGCGTGGCCCTCACGCTCCTCGGCTCGACGGGTCCGACGCTGGGCACCGGCTACATCATCGACGCCTTCCTCGTGGTGGTCGTCGGTGGCATCGGGCAGCTGCGCGGCGCGGTCATCGCGGCATTCGTGCTCGGCATGCTGCAGTCGGTCGCGCAGTGGGGCACGAGCGCGTCGATGGCCAAGGTCATCGTGTTCGTCGCGATCGTCGTCTTCCTCCAAGCCCGCCCGCAGGGCATCGTCAACGTGCGCACGAGGAGCCTGGCATGAGCACCCTTCGCCGAATCCCCGTCGCGTGGATCGTCATCGCGGTCGCCGCGGTGCTCCTGTTCGCTCTGGCCCCGGCCCTGCTCACGCCGTTCCGGCTCTCGCTGCTCGGCAAGTACCTGTGCTACGCGATCGTCGCCGTCGGCATCGGGCTGGCGTGGGGCCGGGGCGGCATGCTCGTGCTCGGCCAGGGCGTGTTCTTCGGCCTCGGCGCGTACCTCATGGCGATGCACCTCAAGCTCGCCGACGCCGGCCCGGGCCGCGCGCCCGACTTCATGTACCTCTACGGCTCCGGCGAGGTGCCCGCGTGGTGGGAGCCGCTGCGTTCCGGGCCGGTGACCATCCTCGCGATCCTCGTGCTGCCCGCGGCGCTGGCGGCCGTGCTCGGCCTGGCGATCTTCAGCCGCCGGGTGCGCGGGGCGTACTTCGCGATCCTGAGCCAGGCGCTCGCCGCCGCGTTCGCCATCCTGCTCATCGGCCAGCAGGCCACGACGGGAGGCACCAACGGCCTCAACGGCTTCCGCGGGTTCTTCGGCTACAACCTCAACGACCCGGTCAACCAGCGGATGATCTACTTCTTCGCGGCCACCGCCCTGCTGCTCCTGCTGCTGGCCACCTGGCAGCTGTACCGGAGCCGGTTCGGCGAGCTGCTCGTCGCGGTGCGCGACTCCGAGGAGCGGGTGCGCTTTCTCGGCTACAACCCCGCGACGGTCAAGCTCGTCGCGTACGCGATGGCCGCGTTCATGGCGGGCATCGGCGGGGCGCTGTTCGTGCCGATCGTCGGGATCATCTCCCCGGCCGACGTCGGGATCATCCCCTCGATCGCGTTCCTCACCGGCGTCGCGATCGGCGGGCGCTCCACGCTGTTCGGCCCGGCGATCGGCGCGATCGCGGTCGCGATGGCGCAGACCAGCCTGTCCGAGCAGTTCCCCGGCTTCTGGACCTACTTCCAGGGCCTGCTGTTCGTCGTCGTCGTGGCGTTCCTGCCGAACGGGCTGGCCACGATCGGCGAGGTGGTGCGGCGCCGCCGCGGGCAGGAGGTCTCGGCCGCCGCGGTGGCCGGCGACACCGCCTCCCTGAGGGTGGAGGCCGACGACCTCATCACGCCCGACGACCTCACTGCGCCCGACGCGCCCGACGCGCCCGGCTCCGACGACTCCCCGACCCTGCAGGAGGCCGCCCGATGAACCAGCCCAGCCTGCCGCCGGACTATCTGGAGATCCGCGGCCTGACCGTCACGTTCGACGGGTTCGTCGCCGTCGACCACGTCGACCTCACGGTGTTCGCCAAAGATCTGCGGTTTCTCATCGGCCCCAACGGAGCCGGCAAGACGACGATCATCGACGCGCTCACCGGCCTCGTGCCGGCCACCGGCTACGCGCGCTACGCCGACAAGGACCTGCTCGGCAAGAAGCCGCACCAGATCGCGCGGCTCGGCGTGGGCCGCACGTTCCAGACGGCGAGCGTGTTCACCGAACTCACCGTGCTGCAGAACCTCGACATCGCCGCCGGAGCCGGTCGCTCGCCGCTGTCGCTGCTGCGGGCCCGGCGCGGGGTGCCGGAGTCGGTGGCCTCGGCGCTGGAGACCATCGGCCTCACGAGGGAGGCGGGCCGGCTGGCCGGCGCCCTGTCGCACGGCCAGAAGCAGTGGCTGGAGATCGGGATGCTGCTGGTGCAGAACGCGAAGGTCATGCTGCTCGACGAGCCGGTCGCGGGCATGAGTGCCGACGAACGCGACCAGACCGGGGCGCTGCTGCGGCGCGTCGGCGCCGACCGCACGGTGATCATCGTCGAGCACGACATGGACTTCATGCGCCAGTGGGCCGACTCGGTGACCGTGCTGCACGCCGGCGCGGTGCTCTCGGAGGGCAGCGTCGCGCAGGTGCAGGCCGACCCGAAGGTGCAGGAGGTCTACCTCGGCACCGGCACGACGACCAACCCGACGATCGACGCGGTGATCGACCCGGCGATCGACCCGGCGGCGGAGCTGTCCGACATGCCGCCGGCCGAGCCGGCAGCGAGCGAAGTACTCGCCCCGGAGGTGTCTCGCTGATGCTGGAGCTGCACGACATCCACGTCGGGTACGACCGCGCCGACGTCATTCACGGCGTCTCGCTCGAGGTCGCGGCCGGGGAGATCTTCGCGATCATGGGCCACAACGGCGCGGGCAAGACGACGCTGCTGAAGACGGCGGTGGGGTTGCTCTCGCCGCGGTCGGGGCGCGTCGTGCTCGACGGCCAGGACGTGACGAGGCTGCGCCCGCACCAGCGGGTGGCGCGCGGCATCTCGTACGTGCCGCAGGGGCAGCTGTCGTTCCCGCAGTTGACGACGGCCGAGAATCTGCAGGTCGTCGCCGACGGCCGTCGCCGTGGATCGGCGCAGGTGGAGGCGATGTACGAGCGCTTCCCGGTGCTGCGGGAGTTCGCGGGCCGCAAGGCGGGGCTGCTCTCCGGCGGCCAGCGCCAGCAGCTCGCCATCGCGCGCGCGCTCATCACCCAGCCGCGCCTGCTCATCCTCGACGAGCCGACCGAGGGCATCCAGCCGTCGATCGTGGCCGAGATCGAGCAGCACATCGTGTCCCTCGCGCAGGAGGGTCTCACGGTGCTGCTCGTCGAGCAGCACGTCGGCTTCGCGCTCACCGCCTCCAGCCACTACGCGGTGCTCGCCTCCGGCCGCATCACGTCCACCGGCGAGGGCGGCACCGCCGCGACCACAGACGTCCGCGCCGCGATGACGATCTGAACCTCAGGCGGTGCGGATCTCAGCGATCCTCAATGTCCGACCTCCGGAATGGCGAGCACGAGCTTGCCCGTGAACGTCTTGCTGAGGAACTCTTCTTGTGCCGCGCCGATCTCCTTCAGTGGGAAGACTCTGGCGATGCGTGGCCGGATCTCTCCCGCCTCTATGTATGAGAGCAGGTTCTCGAAGACCTCGTCCTCCTGAAAGGTGCCACCGGCCAGGGTCAGATCCTTGAGGTAGAGCGTCCGCAGGTCGATCTGCGCGATCGGCCCGGCGATCGCCCCGGCCGTCACGTAGCGGCCGCCACGGCGGAGCACGTCGAGGAGAGCTGGCCACTGCTCGCCCCCACGAGGTCCACCACGACGTCGACAGAGTCTTCACCGAGCGCCGCGACCAGATCGGCGCTGCGGTCGAGGACCCGGTCGGCGCCGAGTGCGCGCACCTCGTCGGCCTTCGTGGAGGAGCAGAGCGCGATGACGGTCGTGCCGCGCCGTTTGGCGAGTTGGACGGCGGCCGAACCCACACCGCCGGAGGCACCGGTGATGAGCACCGTCTCGGCGCCGAGGCTGACTCGGTGCAGCATGTTCTCGGCGGTGGAGTAGGCGCAGGGGATCGAGGCGAGCTCCACGTCGGACCAGTCGCTGACCACCTGGTGGGTCTCGCGAGCGGGGGCGACGGTGAACTGGGCGAAGGCGCCGTCGCACTCGCTGCCGAAGGTCCAGCATTCGTAGGGTCGGTGGTCGACGTAGCTGCGCAGCAGGGTCTGCACCAGAACGCGCTCGCCGATGCGGGAGGTGTCCACGTCGCGGCCGACCGCGACGATGTAGCCGCAGCAGTCGGCTCCCTGGATGCGCGGGAATTCCACCGGCCGTCCCGACCATGAAGCATCTGTGTGGTTGATGCCGTCGAACCCGGTGGCGCCTCCGGTGCTGGTGGCCTGTCCGAGCGATTTCGAGTACCAGCCGATGCGGGTGTTGATGTCGGTGTTGTTGATGCCGGCGGCCGCTACCCGGATCAGCACCTCACCGGGGCCGGGCTGGGGCACCGGCACGTCGGTGCGGTACTCGAGCTGATCGAGACCTCCGTGGCCGTTGAGCAGCACCGCATGCATGGTGCGGGGAAGAGGGAACGTCATAAGTAACTCCGTGGTGGGCGAGCGGTCAGGGACAGGAGCAGAAGACGGCCGGACGTGTGGCTCCGGCCGTCAGGGCAGGCTCAGCTGGGCCATGCGACCTCCGTCGACGGTGTAGACCTGCCCGGTGATGAAGCTGGCCTCGTCGGCGGCGAGGAACGCCACGAGCGCGGCGACCTCCTCCGGCCTTCCTGTGCGGGCCACCGCGTGGATGCGGCCGATGTCGCGCCGGAACACGCCGGGGTCGGGCGTGTTGTCGATGAACTCCAGGTTCAGGTCCGTGTCGATCCAGCCGGGCGCAACTGCGTTGCAGCGGATCCCTTCATGCCCGTGGTCCACGGCCACGGCACGGGTCAGGCCGTGAATGCCGGCCTTGGACGCGCAGTAGGCCGCGTGGCCGGGGTTGGCACCGAGGCCCTCGATGGATCCGCTGTTCACGATGCTCCCCCTTGTCTTGCGAAGATGGGGGAGCGCGGCGCGGATCAGCAGGAACGGTGCCGTGAGGTTCACGGTAAGGCTGCGTTGCCAATCGTCTGGGGTCATGGCTTCCGCGGTGGCCTCCTGCATCATGCCCGCGTTGTTCACCAACACGTCCAGCTTCCCGGCACGTTCGATCACGTCTGCGATGACCCGGTCCGGGCAGGCGGGGTCGGAGAAGTCCGCCGCGATGCCGTCGAACTCCTCATCGGGTCGGCGTTGGGCCGCGTACACGGTCGCGCCTTCGTCCCGGAGTCGCTGGGCGATGGCCCGCCCGATCCCCGTCCGTCCGCCTGTGACAAGGGCGACCTTGTTCTCGAACCTCCTCACGACACGGCCTTCCCGCCGTTGACCTCGACCAGCGCGCCGCACATGTAGCGGGCAGCGTCCGAGGCCAGGAACAGCGCGACGTCGGCGATGTCGTCCGGCTCCGCGATCCGGCCGAGAGGCACCGTGCGACCGAGCTCGACCACCGCCCAATCGGGATCGAAGCCGCGCTTGGCGAATCCGCTGCGCAGTATCGGGGTGTTGACCTCGTTGGGGCAGACCGCGTTCACCCGGATCCCTTGGTGGGCGTGGTCGGCCCCCATGCACTGGGTGAGCGAGGCGATCGCCGCCTTCGTCATGCAGTAGAGCGCGTGGTTGGGTCCTGGTGCCTTACCGCCCCAGCAGGAGGAGAGATTGACGATGGCGCCGCCGCCGGCTGCGGCCATGAGCGGAATGGCGGCACGGCAGATGCGGAAGGGGGCTTCCACGTTCACGCCGACAGACAGTGACCAGTCCGCGTCCGAGGCTTCGGTCACCGGGCCGCGGGTGATGACGCCCGCGTTGTTGATGAGGATGTCAAGTCCGCCCAATGCGTCGTGCGCCGCCAGGGCAAGGCCGTCGGCATAGGCAGGATGCAGAAGATCGCCGGGCAGATGCGCGTCGGCCTCGATCCCGGTGCCTGAGTAGTACGTTCGGCAATTCCGCCCCCAAGACAAAAACCCTGGTCAACCGCCTAGAGCGTGGGGTCTACGAGGTCTCTCGACGTCCCCAGGATACCGCTCCGAAGGATGATCGTGGCCCTGTTGCGAGCACTGTCGAGACGGCTCAAACTTTTCTGACCGACTCCGAGGGGGACGCCCTCGTCGGCAACTACCTGGCCGGGATGAGCGTCAAGGCGCTCGCTGAGAGGTACGGCATTCACCGCGCCACCGTGTTCTCCCATCTGCGTCGCCGCAACGTGCCGAGCCGCCGACCAAGGCTGGGGATCGACGAGAAGGCCGAGGCCGTGCGGCTCACCCGAGCGGGCGTCTCGATGCGGGCCATCGGTCGCCGGATGGGCGTGGACCGTAAGGCCGTGCGGGCTGCACTGGTCGAGGCTGGACTCATCGTGGACGAGGCGAGCGATGACTCGTAGCTGCGGTTCCGAGTTGCTGATCCGTCGGTAGCGCTCGGCGCACCTCGTCGGTAACGAGCGCCGAGAGGAACCGATGATGACCAGCGTGAGTGAGGTCGCGAATGAGGAGCGCACCGCGAGGATGGTGCTGTCCATGCTCATCGAACCCAATGACCCGGTGACAGGACGCATCTTGTCCAGGCTCGGAGCAGTCGAGACGCTTTGGCTCGCTGAGCGCGACGGCGCGGTGGTGGGGCTGAGCCCTGTGGACGCGCAGGTCTGGAAAGCGGGTCAGGCTCCGTTCGTCAGGCGAATCACTTGCGACATGCCTACGTGGGGTCCAGTCTGGTACCAGAACGACGCAGCTCTACCGCGCGTTCGCGCCTCTGCTTGGACCACATGGTTCGGGGGGGGGGGGTTCTACACCTCCGACCGTCGAACAAACATCGGCAGGTGGAGTTATAGGGACTCAGCGTAAAGGGGGGGTGGTGAGATGGTGACCTCATGTGCGGACCTGCGCATCGCTGAGCAGATGGATCCGCGCTCGATGTCGGTCGATCTGTCCCGAGAGGGCGACGAGTACGTTCCTGAGGCGAACCTGCCAGGCATCGACTCGGAGTCCATCGAGCTGGGTGGGCGGCCAGCCGCTCACCGTCCGCGCGGTCAGCGGCCCAGTCCGCGACCGCCGGCGCGAAGTGGTTCACCGCCGAACGGCCCCCACGGGCAATTCATGCGGCTGCTGGGACTGGCGCCCGGCATCGACAGCGACAGCGTCACCGCCAGCTGCGACCTGGGCGTCCTGCGGGTGGTGATGCCCATCGAGCAGCCCGCCGTCCGGAAAGATCCCCCTGAGGCAGCCTGCTTCCTGACTCTGGGCACTCAGCCCTGCGCCTGCGCCGATCCTGGCGCGCTCTTTGACTACCCCTGAAACGTGTCTCACGTGACAAGAGAGGAACAACCATCATGGCCAAGGCAGTAGGAATCGATCTGGGGACCACGAACTCCGTTATCGCCGTCTGGGAGGCCGGCGAGGAGAAGGTCATCCCGAACGCGGAGGGAGCCCGCACTACCCCGTCGGTGGTCGCTTTCACCGAGGACGGTGAACGGCTGGTGGGGCAGCTTGCCCGCCGGCAGAGCATCCTCAACCCGAAGGGCACCATCTCGTCCGCCAAGCGGTTCATCGGCCGGTCCTTCGACGAGATCAAGGAGGAAGCCAACGCCGTCGGCTTCGACGTCGTGGAAGGCCCCAACGGCGAAGCACGGTTCAACATCCGCGGCAAGCAGTACGCGCCGGAGGAGATCAGCGCCCAGGTGCTGCGCAAGCTCGTCGACGACGCCAGCAAGTTCCTCGGTGAGAAGGTGACCGAGGCCGTCATCACCGTTCCCGCCTACTTCAACGACGCCCAACGCACCGCGACCAAGGACGCCGGACGCATCGCCGGGCTCGAGGTGCTGCGCATCATCAACGAGCCCACCGCCGCCGCACTGGCGTACGGAATGGACAAGAAGAACCAAGAGACCGTACTGGTGTTCGACCTCGGTGGCGGCACGTTCGATGTCAGCCTCCTCGACGTGGGCGACGGGGTCGTCGAAGTGCGATCCACCGCCGGTGACACCCACCTGGGCGGCGACGACTTCGACCGCCGGCTGGTGGACTACTTTGCCGACGAGTTCAAGAACGAGAACGGCATCGACCTGCGCAACGACCCGCAGGCGCTGCAGCGACTGTTCGAGGCGGCCGAGAAGGCGAAGGTCGAGCTCAGCTCGGTGTCCCAGACCCAGGTCAGCCTGCCCTTCATCACCGCCGACGCCAGCGGACCCAAGCACCTCACCATGACCGTGAAGCGGTCCAAGTTCGAAGACCTCACCGCTGACCTCGTTGAGCGGTGCCTCGGTCCGGTGCGTCAGGCGATGGCCGACGCGAAGCTCAGCGAGAACGATATCGACGAGGTCATCCTCGTGGGCGGTTCCACCCGCATCCCCGCTGTCCAAGCGCTCGTCAAGCGGCTCACCGGCGGCAAGGAGCCGAACATGACGGTGAACCCCGATGAGGTGGTCGCTGCGGGCGCCGCCATCCAGGCGGGCGTCCTCAAGGGCGACGTCGACGACGTGCTGCTGCTGGATGTCACCCCGCTGTCGCTGGGTGTGGAGACCCGTGGTGGCGTGATGACGAAGATCATCGAACGCAACACCACCATCCCCGCCCGACGCAGCGAGGTGTTCTCCACGGCCGAAGACAACCAGCCGTCCGTGGAGATCGTCGTCCTGCAGGGCGAGCGGGAGAACGCCGCAGACAACCGGGTGCTGGGCCGGTTCCAGCTCACCGGTATCCGCCCCGCTCCTCGCGGTGAAGCGCAGGTCGAGGTCACCTTCGACATCGACGCGAACGGCATCCTGAACGTGACGGCGAAGGACAAGGACACCGGCACCGAGCAGGGCATCACCATCAGCGACACCTCGAATCTGGACCAGGGCGAGATCGACCGGATGATTAAGGAAGCCGAGCAGCACCGTGCTGACGACCAGGCGCTGCGCCAGGCCGTGGACGCCCGCAACGAGCTGGACTCCGCCGCCTACCAGGTCGAGCGGGTACTGCGTGAGCTCGGCGACGCTGCACCGGAGCACGAGCGTGCCCGCGCGGAGCTGCTCATCACGCAGGCCCGCGAGGCAGTGCAGAACAACGTCGGCGAGCAGGAAGCGAAAGAGCGCACCGGCGAGCTGCTGCAGGTTGCGCAGTCCCTTGCTGCGGCCCGCGCGAACGCCAGCCACGCTGAGCAGCCCGCTCAGGACGACGAAGACGACGTCGTCGACGCCGAATTCGACAAGTAGCACGGAGGGAGGATCGCGATGGCCGGGGAGCAGAACGAGGACACGCGCGCCGTGGACCTGCTGAACGACGACCTCACCGACGTGTCCCCGGAGGAGATCCGCGCCGCGCAAGCAGCGGTCGCCGCCCAGTTGGAGACGGCCGAGGACCGGTGGCGCCGGGCGGCGGCGGACTACGACAACCTCCGCAAACGGATGGCGCGCGAGATCCAGACCGTCCGCGAGGAGGAGCGGCGGAACACCGCCAAAGCCTTCTTGCCCGTCGTCGACGGGCTGGACCGGGCGCTCAGCTTCGGGGTGGACCTTGACGAGGGCGTTCTGGGTGGCATGCAGGCCGTCCGGGCGCAGGCCGCTGATGCGTTGCGCGCACTCGGGTACCCCGAGATTGTCATCGACGGTGCGGAGTTCGACCCGCAGCTGCACGAGGCGGTCTCGGTCGTCGAGGATGCCAGCGTCCCGCCGCGCAGCATCCTCGCCGTCACTCGCCCCGGGTTCGGAACGCCAGAGCGGATGCTGCGACCGGCTGCGGTCGTGGTCACCCGCAGTCCGGATGAGGAGTAGGAGATGGCGGAGGATCTCTACAGCGCGCTGGGGGTCTCCCGGTCGGCGGATCAGAAGGAGATCCGCCGCGCCTACCGGGAGAAGGCCCGCAAGTTCCACCCGGACGTCAACAAGACCCCGGGGGCGGAGGAGACCTTCAAACGGATCAGTGAAGCCCACGATGTGCTGTCGGACCCGGAAACCCGCTCACAGTACGACCGGTTCGGTGAGAACTTCCGGCAGTACGCCGCCGCGGACGCGGCTCGCTCCTCCGAGCAGCCGCGCCGCAGCGGCGGCACCCGATACACGTGGAGCGGGGGCGGCGCGCAGAGCGCGAACTGGGAGGACCTCTTCGGGGGTGGCTTCGGTGGTTTCGGTCGCGGCGCCGACCACACCGCGGAGCTGGAGATCACCGTCGAGGAGGCCTACCGGGGCGGGCGGCGCACCGTGCAGGTCGCGTCTCCGTACGGCGGCGCGCAGGAGTACACCATCGACATCCCAGCGGGCGCTGTCGACGGGCAGCGGCTGCGGATCGCGGGCGCAGGCGGAGCGGGCGCCGACGGACAGGACGGGGACCTGCTGGTCACGCTGCGCGTGAAGGACAGTAAGCGGTACCGGCTCAGCGGCGCGGACATCGAAACGGACCTTCCCATCGCACCGTGGGAGGCGGCGCTGGGCGCGGATGTCAGCGTGCCCACCCCCGGCGGCCCGGTCACCGTGCACGTCCCGCCCGGCTCGTCCACTGGCAGGCGACTCCGCCTGCGCGGGCAGGGGATGCCCCGCGGAGGACAGCCGGGAGACCTGTATGCGCGGGTGAAGGTCGTCGTTCCCCGCACTCTCAGCAAGAAGGAGAAGGAGCTGTTCGAACAGCTCCGCGACGAATCGTCGTTTGATGCCAGGAGAGGATCATGACCTCACATCACCTGCCCGTCCGTGTCGCCCGGGCCGACCTGGCGGCGACCGCGGCGGCCGCAGGTATCCACCCGGATACGCTGCGGAAGTTCGTCGAGCTGGGGCTGGTCACCGCCCACGTCGACACCAGCGGCCGGCTGTGGTTCGCCCGTACCGTCCCCGCCCGCGTGCACACCATCGTGCGTCTGCACTCCGATCTTGCCGTGAACTACGCCGGCATCGCACTCGTGCTCGACCTGCTCGCCCGCATCGAGCAGCTCGAGCGGCACCGGACCATCCGACTTGAAGGAGACGCCCCATGGACATGAACTCACTCACTCAGAAGTCACAGGAAGCGCTCACCTCGGCCCAGAGCATCGCGGTCCAGGCCGGTCAGATCGAAACGGACGAGGAGCATCTCCTGCTCGCACTGCTGCAGCAGGAGGAGGGGCTGGTTCCCCGACTGCTGCAGACAGCGGGTGCTGACGTGGAAGCCGTACGCGCCGACGTCGAAGCGGAGATCGCCCGCAAGCCCAGCGTCTCCGGGTCCTCCCCGCAGACCGGTCAGGTGTACGTGAGCCGCAGCCTCACCTCCACCCTGGAACGGGCGGAGCGGGAGGCAAAGCGGCTGAAAGACTCCTACATCTCCGTGGAGCATCTCGTCCTGGCCCTCGTCGACGACTCCTCCAACCGTCCCGCGTCCCGCGTGCTGCGCGGGCACGGTGTCACCAGGGAGAACTTCCTCAGCGCGCTCACCAAGATCCGCGGCAACCAGCACGTCAACTCCGCCACCCCCGAGCAGACGTACGAGGCGTTGGAGAAGTACGGCCGTGACCTGGTCGCTGACGCCCGGTCGGGCAAGCTTGAGCCGGTCATCGGGCGTGATGCGGAGATCCGCCGGGTCATCCAGATCCTCTCCCGCAAGACCAAGAACAACCCCGTCCTCATCGGCGAGCCCGGTGTCGGAAAGACCGCCATCGTGGAAGGCCTTGCCCAGCGGATCTTGCGTGAGGACGTGCCCGAGGGCCTTCGCGACAAGACCGTGTTCTCGCTGGACCTGTCTGCCCTGGTCGCCGGCGCGAAGTACCGGGGCGAGTTCGAGGAGCGAATGAAGGCAGTCCTGGCGGAGGTGAAGGCAGCGGAGGGACGCATCCTGCTGTTCATCGACGAGCTGCACACCCTGGTGGGGGCGGGAGCCACCGAAGGGGCGATGGACGCCGGCAACATGCTCAAGCCGATGCTCGCCCGCGGGGAGCTGCACCTCATCGGTGCCACCACCCTCGATGAGTACCGCAAGCACATCGAGAAGGATGCTGCCCTGGAACGCCGGTTCCAGACGGTGATGGTCGAGGAACCTGACGTGGAGGACGCGATCTCCATCCTCCGCGGCCTGCGCGAACGGCTGGAGGTCTTCCACGGTGTCCGCATCCAGGACAGCGCACTGGTCGCTGCCGCCGTGCTGTCCCACCGGTACATCACCGACCGGTTCCTGCCCGACAAGGCCATCGACCTCATCGACGAAGCCTGCGCGCGTCTGCGAACCGAGATCGACTCAATGCCCGCTGAGCTCGACGAGCTGACCCGGCGGGTGACCCGTCTGGAGATCGAGGAAGCGGCGCTGTCGAAGGAAACGGACCCTGCCAGCAAGAAACGGCTGGAGGAGCTGCGCCGGGAACTGGCCGACCTGAAGGCGGAGGCGGACGCCAAGCGCGCCCAGTGGGAGGCGGAGCGTCAAGCGATCCGCAAGGTCCAGGAGCTGCGCGGTGAGCTGGAGCGGCTGCGGCGGGAGGCGGAGGAAGCTGAGCGCTCCTACGACCTCAACCGTGCCGCTGAACTGAGGTACGGGGCTATCGCTGACGTGGAACGACGCCTGCGCGCCGAGGAGGAGCGTCTCAGCTCCAAACAAGGCGGGCAGCGGCTGCTGCGGGAGGTGGTCACCGAGCACGAGATCGCCGAGATCGTCGCAGCATGGACGGGGATCCCTGTGGCCCGGCTGCAGGAAGGTGAACGCAACAAGATCCTCACCCTGGACGCCACCCTCAAGGAGCGGGTGGTCGGTCAGGATGAGGCCATCACGCTCGTCAGCGACGCGATTATCCGTGCCCGCTCCGGCATCCGCGACCCGCGCCGACCCATCGGCTCGTTCATCTTCCTCGGCCCCACCGGAGTGGGAAAGACCGAACTGGCCAAAGCGCTCGCGCAAGCACTGTTCGACAGCGAGTCGGCGATGGTCCGGCTGGACATGAGCGAATACCAGGAACGTCACACCGTCAGCCGGCTCGTCGGTGCACCTCCCGGGTATGTCGGGTACGACGAGGGAGGGCAGCTGACCGAGGCGGTGCGCCGCCGCCCGTACAGCGTGGTGCTTTTCGACGAGATCGAGAAAGCGCACCCGGACGTGTTCAACACGCTGCTGCAGGTCCTCGACGACGGCCGCATCACCGACAGCCAGGGACGCACCGTCGACTTCCGCAACACCATCATCATCATGACCTCCAACATCGGTGCCCATCACCTGTTGGGCTCCGATGGCGGCGCGATCCCCGACGACGTGCGAAACAGTGTGCTCGGTGAGTTGCGCGCCCACTTCCGTCCCGAGTTCCTCAACCGGGTGGACGACATCGTGGTGTTCTCGCCGCTGGGTCGTGAACAGATCCAGGACATTGTGGAGCTGCAGTTCACCGACCTGCGCTCCCGGCTGGCCGAGCGTCAGATCCGCATCGAGCTGACGCCCGCGGCACGCCAGCTCATCGCCGACCGCGGCTACGACCCCGTGTACGGTGCGCGTCCGCTGCGACGCTACATCAGCCATGAGATCGAGACCCGGCTGGGTCGTGCGCTGCTGAGCGGGCAGGTGATGGACGGGTCGACGGTCACGCTGGACGTGCAGGACGGCGACCTCGTCTTCAACATCGCAGCGCCCGCCGAAGAGGAGGACGCGGGGTGAGCGCGATTGTGACCTGCCCCAACTGCGGGAAGAAGAACCGTGTCCCCGCCGCCGCGTCGGGGTACCCGCGCTGCGGCGTCTGCAAGAGCGCCGTGCCGTGGATCGTCGATGCGGGCGATGCGGACTTCGCCGAGGTGGTCGAGAAGGCCCCGCAAGTGGTGCTCGTGGACTTGTGGGCGACCTGGTGCGGACCGTGCCGGATGGTCAGCCCTGCCCTCGAGAAGGTCGCCACGGAACGTGCCGGCAAGCTCAAGCTGGTGAAAGTGGACGTGGACGCCGCGCCGGAGACGGCCCGCAAGTTCTCCGTCCAGGCGGTGCCGACTCTGCTCATCCTCAACCAAGGGAACGTGCTCTCCCGCCAATCCGGAGCCGCCCCGCCGGGCGTGCTGCTGCGCTGGGCGGACGAGGCGCTGCAGAAGAAGGCTGACTCGGCCGGTGCTGCTCGACGAGATATGTCGACCCGCACGTCCCGCTCATCCGCCCGGTCCGTCCCCGGACACCCGGGTCATGTGAGGACTGCGTGGCGGCCGGCACGCCCTGGCTGCACCTGCGGATGTGCCGCACCTGCGGGAAGGTCGGGTGCTGCGACTCCTCCCCGATGCGGCACGCCCGCACGCATGCGCTCACGGCGGGGCACCCCATCGTGCGGTCGCTGGAGCTGGGGGAGAACTGGAGCTGGTGCTACGTGGACGAAGCGTACCTATGAGTGACACGCCCGCCGCCAACCGCCGCCAGGTCGCTCAGGCCGAGACGCCTGACACCATCGGGCCTTCCCGCGGCTCAGCGACAAGCAGATCGCGGTGCTGCTCGTACGAGGGCAGCGCCGCACACTCACCGACGGGGAGGTTCTCATCCAGCCCGGCGAGCACCCGTCCTCCCTCTATGTCGTCCTGGAAGGGCACCTGCTGACGGCGGACACCGAGCTTGCGGCGGATCCGCGTCACTCCGATGAGTCGTTGGCGGTCGAGGTGCACGGCCGCGGCCGGTTCGTGGGGGATGTCGGGCTGCTGGAAGGACAACCGTCTTTCGTGTTCGTCTCCGCCATCGGCGCCGCCGAGGTGGTGGAGGTGCCCGTCGATGAGCTGGAGGCCATCGTCACCTCGGACCCGCTGTTGGGTGAGATCATCCTGCGGGCCTACCTCATCCGCCGCTCCCTGGCCATCGGGGCGGGAGCGGGCCTGCGGATCGTCGGCTCCTGCTTCTCCCCGCAGACCCGGGATCTGCTGGACTTCATCGCACGAAACCGGCTGCCCCACCGGCTGGTGGACCTGGATGAGGACGAGAAAGCGGAGCGGCTGGTCCGCCAGCTCGGCGCCACCGTCGCCGACTTCCCGCTGGTGATCCTCGGCGGCTCGCGCACCGTCCTGGGTGCCACCCCGGCACGGCTTGCCGAAGAGTTGGGGATGCGCCCGCCCGCCCCACCGGCCACCTGCGATGTGGTGGTCGTCGGCGCTGGGCCGGCTGGTCTTGCCGCGGCGGTGTACGCAGCCTCCGATGGGTAGTCGGTCTACCCGTGCGACGCGGTCGCCACCGGCGGGCAGGCGGGAACGTCAGCGAAGATCGAGAACTATCTGGGGTTTCCCGCCGGAATCTCCGGCACTGAGCTCGACGACCGCAGCCTCCTGCAAGTGCGCAAGTTCGGTGCCACGTTGGACATCCCGACCACGGTCCAGGAGGTCGTGGAAGATGAGGACCGCTTCCGGGTGATCTTCGAAGATGGCAGGGAGGTCACCTCAGATGTGGTGGTCCTTGCCACCGGGGTGCGATACCGCTCGCTTCCCGCCGCGGGGCTGGACCGGTTCCAGACCTCGAACTTGTTCTACGCGGCAACAGCGCAGGAAGCGCGGATGTGCGTAGACACACCTGTCGCTGTTGTCGGCGGCGGCAACTCCGCCGGACAGGCCGCACTATTTCTTGCCCGCACGTCCTCCCGTGTGCACCTTGTGGTGCGCGCCGCGGGCCTGGGAGCGGGAATGTCCAGGTACCTGGTGGACCAGATCCAACATCACCCCCGTATCAACGTGCTGCTGTCCTCGGAGGTCGTGGAAGCACACGGCGGCAACCGTTTGGAAGCGGTCACAGTCCGTCACGGTGACGTGCTGGAGAAGCTCCGCGTGGGGCACGTGTTCGTCTTCATCGGCGCCGCTCCGGCGACGACGGGATTGAAGGTCGATGTGGCACGCGATCCCGACGGCTACATCCTCACCGGCGCGGAGGCGGAGCTTGCCGGCGCGCGGACGGAAGGAAGCCCCCGCTTCTCTTTGGAGACCACCATCCCCGGGGTCTTCGCTATCGGCGATGTGCGGCACGGGTCTGTGAAGCGAATGACCTCGGCTGTGGGTGAGGGCGTCAGTGTGGTCCGGCAGATCCACGAGTACCTGAACGAGGGTCGTCACAGTCGGGTGTGCGCAGGAGCTCCGACATCCAGGGACACCTGACGCCGCACGCCTCCCCGAACCCGGCAGCCGTGGGAGAACCCGCGGATCCTCCGGTGGCCCATGCGGGCGTAGCGGGCGAGATCCGCTCGACGTTGCGTCGGATGAGGTGGTTTCGCCGCATGCCGGTGCTGCACATCGCCGAGGAACGCGGCGAGGCCCGACAGTGCTGCTGCTGCACGGTATCGCCTCCTCATCGGTGACGTTTCACCACGTGATCCCGCTGCTCGAGCGCACCCACCGGTGCATCACGCCCGCAGGAGCCGCCGAACTCACTGGCCTGGCGACACGAAGAACCCAACTCGAGGGCGAGCAGCACAAGCTGCTCCAAGCTCACTACGCCGGAGCCATCCCGCTCGACCTGCTCAAGAAGGAGCAGGACCGGATCACTGCGTCGCTGGAGACCATCGAGCACCGGATCAACGCTCACCACGGCCACTACGCTGATGCGCGTGCGAACCTCGACGACTCGCTGAAACTGCTGTCGAACGCCGGTCTTCGGGATGGCTGCCAGCCCTGAAGCGGTCGGCGCACCTCGTCGGTAACGAGCGTCGAGAGGAACCGATGATGGCCAGCTTGATTGATGTCGCGAGCGACGAGCGCACTGCGAGGATGGTGCTGTCGATGCTCGTCGAGCCCAATGACCCGGTGACAGGACGTATCTTGTCCAGGCTGGGCGCGGTCGAGACGCTTTGGCTGGCTGAGCACGACGGTGCAGTGGTCGGGCTGAGCCCGGTGGACGCGCAGGTCTGGCGCGACCACCTCAGCGCGCCAGGCACAAAGGAACTGACCGCGCGCATCGACCAGGCGCAGCAATCGGGCGTTCGAGCGCTCATTCCGGGCGATAGCGATGGGCCCACCGCCGTCAATGAGCTTGGCGAAGTCGCTCCCTACGTTCTGTGGATTCGCGGCGCGTCATCCTTTTCTCTCACGTCCGATGAGCGATCTCGTCACGATCACCGGCGCTCGGGCATGCACCTCATACGGTGAGTATGTAGCCCAGGAACTTGCCAGTTCCGTTGCCGGCGACGAACGGGTTGTCGTCGCGGGAGGTGCCTACGGCATCGAAGGCGCGTCGCACCAGGCCGCCCTCGCCGCAGGCGGCGACACGATCGCCATCCTCGCCAACGGAGTTGACCGCCCGTACCCTGTCGGCCATCGCGACCTGCTTGATCGCGTCGCCGATGTTGGCCTTCTCGTTAGCGAGGTTCCGCCCGGTGCCGTCCCAACCCGACACCGGGTCATCGCCCGCGCCCGACTGATGGCTGCGCTGTCCTCCGCGTCGGTCATCGTCGAAGCGGGCGCGCGATCTGGCTCACTGCTGGTTGCCCAGCGAGCCGCCGAACTCGGCCGACGTGTCGGAGCCGTCCCCGGACCAGTCACGAGCGCTGCGAGTGTGGGACCGCATCGCCTGCTGCGCGATGGCACCGCGTCCTTGGTGGCGGACACTTCGGACCTTGCCAGGTTGGTGGAACGAGACCAGGCACCGCGAGTAGGGGTCGACAGGGAGCTTGTCCTCCCTCCTTCGCCCTCTCCGACGCGCACGCTGTAGCGCGCCGGTCAGTGGTGGACGACGGAACTGAAATCAGCGAGCGCTTCGAGTGAGATCACCCGGTGGCACATCCTCGGAGAGCTCCTGCCAGTGCTGCCGCTGCGAGCGGTACTCACGGGCGCGAGCCCTTACGAGGAGAACGACGCTCACCGGGCCGATGGCCATCATCTTGAGAGCGTTCCAGAAGCAGAGCAGGACTACGAGGTGGAGCCATCCTGGGCCGCCGTGTTCGATGAGGGTGGTGCACCAGAAGGCGATGGCCAGGTAGGGGCCGGCGAGCAGCATCGCGGGGACGCCCCACTTCAGTCCCTTCCTGGTGCGGATCAGGTCGAGCACGATGTTGCTCGGCATGTAGCGGCGCAGGAAGTAGCGGACCTCGGCGCTGGCTGTCCACAGTAGGCGGACCATGATGGGCTCCTCTCAACACGCGAGTCGTTGTCGAGACGGTGCGTGGAGAGTGACCCGAAGGTCTGCCGCGAGCGGCCCAAAGGTAAGGAGAAATCCGCCTCACCTTCAAGGCTACGCCGCGGTGCGGACATTGGGAAGGGTCAGATGTCGCGCCCAGGTCCGTGCTCGGTATGCGTGATTGCCTGGAGACCGGCCTCTGTCTGACGACTCCCATCAGCGACCAGCTGACGTACCTTGTCGAGTGCGGATCGTGCTCGCGCGGCGTCGATCTTCTGCGCGGCGGACTCGGGTGGGGCGCCGAGGGGTGCGTCGTCGGTGATGCGGTATCGGTCTCGGTAGGCGGCGATCACGCGTGCAGACTTGCGCCAGTCTGCGGCACGTCGTCGGTCGGCGGGCGGCGCTCCAAGAGCCGTCGTCCACGGTGCGCTCTCGGCAAGGGCGTCGTCGAGTACGGCGTCGGCGCGTGTCTCGATCAGTGCTTCTCGCTCGTCGAGGGCCGCTCGCATCTCGGCGCTGATGGCCCCATATGCCGGTGGGACGAGGCCGGCGATGAGTCGCGCGCTCATCGACGAGGCCGGGTGCCGACACCGGCTTGCGGCGCCGCTGGCGACGTGGGAATCGCTCCGCAACCCGGATCGGCAAGGGCGCGACGTCCCAGATTTCGTGCGCGTACAGCTGAAGGAAAGACGGGTTTCCCGCGGCGCGCTCCAGCACGAGTGTCACGGCCGCCTCGTCCCAGGTGACTCCGAGATCGACAGCGGGCCGCAGGAGAGCCTGGTCGCGGGCACCATCTTCCAGGTTGCCCAGGCTCTCGAATCGAAACCTCCCGCGAACGACGCCGCTTCGGTGATGCGGTCCTGGGTGTTGCTCATGCCTGCGGTGACCAGCGCCGCGGGCAAGGGTCCGGCATCGGACCGGCCACGCCGACGAGGACGCGCTCCAGCATCCCCACCTGACGTTCGCGCCCCGGGGTGAACGTGACCGCCACTCCGGGCAGGTACGGCGAGAGGAGATCCGGCGCAACCGCGGCCTGATGCCTACGCATCGCAGGGCGTGACGCTACGCTGCCACGATGCGGACGACGGTCACGCTCGATCCCGACACCGAACGTGTGGTGCGCGAATCGATGGAGCGGCCAGTGAGGGACGTCGACGTGCGCACCGACGAGGCGATCGAGCACGTCCTCGCCTGGCTGAGCACACCCCGCGCCCGCACGCTCGAGCCCTGACGCCGTGCTGCACCGCTGGGCCCGGGACACCTGGACCGGCCTGCGGTCGCTCGTCGATCCGTCCCCGCTCCCCGCCGACGCCGTGGCGGCCGACCTGAGCCCGACCTCACTGGCTCCGCACACGTCACCGAGCAACATCGCCGGATACCTCTGGAGCGTCGTGTGCGCCCGCGACCTCGGACTCATCGACGAAACCGAGTGTCGGCACCGGCTCACCGCCCTCTTGGCGACGCTGAGTTCGCTTCCCCGCCACGAGCCGTCGGGCCTGTTGCTCAACTGGTACACGACCTGCGGCGAGCCGCTGGCCAGATGGCCCGGCACCGGCCGACGCGTCACGCCGTTCGTCTCGACGGTCGACAACGCCTGGCTCGCCGCCGCCCTGCACACCGCCGCCGCAGCGGTCCCCGCGCTCGCGACAGAAGCGGAGGCGGTCCACGCACCGATGCGCTTCGCCGCCCTCATCGACCCCAGCCCACCCCAAGGCACCGGGCCCCTCCTGCGCGGCGGCTTCTGGACCCGCTCGCCCCGCCGGGAGACGGTCCGCGCCGCCTACGGTCCGCTCACCGAGCCGGTGCACTACACCCGCCACCACTACGCGCTGCTCAACTCCGAGACGCGAATCGCCTACTACGTCGCGATAATCCGCGGCGACCTCGGCACCGACGGGCTAGGCCCCCTGATGGCCCCGCAGCGCACCTACCGCGGCCACCGGGTCATCGCGACGTGCGGCGGCTCGATGTTCGAAGCGCTCGCCCCCGAACTGTTCGTCCCGGAGACCGAGTGGGCGCCGCACACCTGGGGAGCCAGCCACGCCGCCACGGTCGCCGCCCACCAGGCCTACGCTCGCGCACGGGGATTCGCGGCCTGGGGGTTCTCGCCCGCCGCCTGTCCCGGCTCCGGGTATCGCGAGTTCGGCGTCGCCCCGATCGCCTGGCTCCCCCGCGGGTACCGCAGCACCTACCGCGGCGAGCCCGTCGTCGCCGCGCACGCCGCCGCCCTCGCCCTCCTGCACGACCCCGACGCCGCGACGAGCAACCTGCGCCGGCTCGCAACGGAGTTCGGCTGCTACGGACCCGGCGGCTTCATCGACTCCGTCGGACTGACCACCCGCACCACCGCCGCCCGCCACCTCACGTTCGACACCGCGATGACGCTCGCCGCCCTCTCGGTCGCCCTCGGCACCGGCGGACTACGCCGCTGGTTCTGCACCCCGCGGGTCACGAGCGTGCTGCGCCCGGCCGTCACCGCCTCCCCGAGCGACCCCGACGAACAACTCGAACGACGCTGACAACTGCGTGTCGCGGTGAGAACTGCAGCACGAACAGCGGTCACGACCACGACGCGCAGTCCGAGGAAAGTGGGCGACCGGTTCGTCCACCCGAGGGAAGTAGGCGACAGGTTCGTCGTCGAGGGAAGCGGGCTCGCGTGACAGACTCGCTCGGATGAGCGTGGATCTTGCCTCTGAAATCGCGGCGTGGCCGGTGGGGTCGGCATCGGTGGCGGTGGTGAACGCCGACGGGATCGTCGACATGCACGACGACGGCCGACGCCAGAAATGGGCGTCGGTGACGAAGATCGCAACCGCGCTGACGATCCTCGACGCCTGTCAGGAGGGCGTGGTCTCCCTCGACGACGAGCTCGGCCCGCCCGGCTCCACGCTGGCGCACCTGCTCGCCCACGCCTCGGGCATGGGCCCCGATGAGCGCGAGGCGATGTCGCCGCTGGAGAAGCGGCGCATCTACTCCAACGCCGGCTACGAGACCGCCGCCGGCCACCTCGCGCAGGCCACCGGCAGCCCCTTCACCGAGGAGCTCAACGACCGCCTGATCGAGCTGCTCGACATGAGCGACACCCGTCTCGAGGGCTCGCCCGCGCACGGCATGGTCGGCACGATCGGCGACCTCGCGACCATGGCTCGCGAACTCCTCGCCCCCAGCCTCGTGCTGAACCAGGTCGTCGAACTCGCCTCCACCCTGGCCTACCCCGGGCTCGACGGCGTGCTGCCCGGCTACGGGCGGCAGAGCCCCAACGACTGGGGGCTGGGCTGCGAGATCCGCGACCACAAGTCGCCGCACTGGACCGCGCCGGAGAACTCCCCGGCGACGTTCGGCCACTTCGGTCAGGCCGGCAGCTTCTGCTGGGTCGACCGCGACGCCGGCCTGGCCTGCGTGAGCCTGAGCGACACGCCCTTCGGCCAGTGGGCGATCGACGCCTGGCCGCCGCTGTCGAGCAAGGTGCTCGCCGCCTATCGCTGAGCGGCCCCGCCCGTCGACGCGTGAGTCGCTGGCTCACGGATCTACGAGATTCGGCCCGAAAATCTCCAAGTTCAGGGCCCAAAAATCTCCAAGTTTCGTGGGCGAAAATCTCCAAGTTTCAGGTCACACTGAGGCCGTGGATCCCAACCCGTTCCCCCGGTTTCTCGGCCCACTGGTTCAGGAGACTCTGTCTGACACACCGGTGGTCGTCATTCAGGGCGCTCGGCAGGTCGGCAAGAGCACGCTCGCCACCATCACCGGATCCGACAGACCGAGCCGCACGGTCACGCTCGACGACGAGCTGACCCGCGGGATCGCCAGGGACGACCCAGTCTCGTTCCTGCAACAGGCGGGTGACCATCTCGTCATCGTCGACGAAGCACAGCGCGCCCCGGAGCTGATCCTGCCCTTGAAGGCGGAGGTCGATCGCGACCGTCGCCCCGGTCGGTTCCTGCTCACCGGATCGGCAGATCTCCTGCAGGTCAAAGGGGTCGGTGACTCGCTCGCGGGCCGGGCGGAGTCGGTGGAACTACTCCCCTTGAGCCAGGGAGAGCTGGCGCGCCGACCCCAGCCTGAGGACTTCGTCGCCTGGATCCTCACGTCGCCCAGAGCACCCATCCTGCCCCGGCTCGACCGCGCCGACGTGGTCCGCGGCGGCTACCCCGAGCCGGCCCAACGGCAACCCGGCCGGGCGGCGCGCTGGTTCGACAACTACGCTCGCCGACTCGCCGACCACGACGCTGCAGACCTGCATCAGGGCGGCTACTCCGACGACCTGGGGCGGCTACTCGCGATCGTGGCAGCCGGAGGCCTGAGCGAACTCGTCAAGGCGAAGGTGGCCCGAGACCTCGGCGTCTCCGAATCCACCGCGGACTCCTACCTGCGACTCATGCGAGTGATGAGACTGCTTGTCGAGGTTCCCGCCTGGGGGCGCTCGGCACGCGGCCGCGTGATCCGACGCCCCAAGGTCGCCCTCACCGACACTGGGCTCAGCGCTCAGCTCGCCGGCCTCGGCTCAGGCGACAGCACGGCCGCCGCGGTCCGTGAGCAAATCGGAGCACTCGTCGAGCAGTTCGTCGCCCTGGAGTTACTCAAACAGCGGGGATGGAGCGCACAGCCATACGACGTGCATCACTTCCGCGATCCCGACGGCCTCGAGGTCGATCTCGTCCTCGAGCTGCGCGACGGCCGGCTGATCGCCATCGAGGTCAAGAGCGGTCAGACCGTGACGGCCAAGGCGTGGACCGCACTGGAACGGTTCTGCCGCCGGTTCCCGGATCGAGAGGTCACTGGCGTCGTGCTTCACGGCGGCACGCAGAGCGTCTCCCTGCACGGGTGGCTCCACGTGCTCCCGATCACCGCGCTGTGGCAGCACCCGTAGCCGCCAGATCCCGCGGCCAGACTGCGCCGTGCCCGCGCCCGTCCCTCGGCCCGGCGGCGGCACCCTGAACACCCATGACCCCCAAGCAAACTGAGAAGATTCTCAGGTATAACGATTAAGCAAATCCGGCCGTCCTTAGGGACGGCGACCCGGACGGGTGAGTTCTAAGCTCCCGCTACATGAAACCGCTTGTGATCAGGAGCGCCCTCGTGGCGTCGGTCGGTGGGCTCATCTTCGGCTTCGACACCGCAGTCATCTCGGGCACGACAGAGCAGCTCAAGGCCTATTTCGACCTCAGCGACGCCTACCTCGGCTGGGCCGTGGGCATGGCGCTGCTCGGCACCATCACCGGCGCCCTCACCGCCGGTAAGCCGGCCGACCGCTTCGGACGCAAGCCCGTGCTGTTCGTCATCGGCATCCTCTACCTCGTCGGCGCCCTCGGGTCGGCGTTCGCGACGAACATCGTCATGCTCGAGATCTTCCGGTTCCTCGGCGGACTCGGCGTCGGCGCCGCCTCCGTGTGCGCCCCGATCTACACCGCGGAGATCGCGCCGGCGAAGGTGCGTGGCCGGCTCGTCGGCCTCGTGCAGTTCAACATCGTGCTCGGCATCCTGCTCGCCTACCTGTCGAACACGATCGTGCGCGCCGTCGTCGCCAACCACGAGACCGACTGGCGCTGGATGTTCGGTGTCATGGCCGTGCCGTCGGTGATCTTCCTGCTCATGCTGTTCACCGTGCCGGAGACCCCGCGCTGGCTCATGGCCAACGGCCGCACCGAGCAGGGCCGGGCGGTCATCGCTCGCCTGACGATGAACGACGAGGAGGCCCGCGGCCAGGTCGCCGAGATCGAGTCCTCGCTCAGCGCCGCCGCGAACGCCCCGTCGGTGCCGTTCTTCACGCGCCAGCACGTCAAGGTCATCCTGCTCGCGTTCACGATCGCGATGTTCAACCAGATGTCCGGTATCAACGCGATCCTCTACTACGCCCCCGTCGTCATGGAGCGGGCGGGCGCGAGCACCGACGCCGCGTTCATGATGAGCGTCGCCGTCGGCTTCATGAACCTCATCGCGACGATGACCGCGCTAACGGTCATCGACAAGATCGGCCGCCGCTCGCTGATGATCGTCGGCTCGATCGGCTACCTCATCAGCCTCGGGTTCCTCTCCGGCCTGATGTTCTACTACGAGCGGGTTCGTGGCGGTGAGTTCACCTCGACCTCCAGCGTGCTCGTGCTCATCGGTCTGCTCGTCTTCATCGCCGCCCACGCCTTCGGCCAGGGCTCGGTGATCTGGGTGTTCATCTCCGAGATCTTCCCCAACCGCATCCGCGGTCGCGGCCAGTCGCTGGGTTCGCTGACGCACTGGGTGTTCGCCTGGCTGACGTCGACGTTCTTCCCGCCGGTCATCGCGGCCCTCGGCGGCGGCGTGGCCTTCGCGATCTTCTTCGTGTTCATGCTCGGCCAGCTCATCTGGGTGCTGCGTGTCATGCCGGAGACCAAGGGCGTGCCGCTGGAGGAGATGGAGGCCAAGCTCGGGCTCACCCACGACCCGAACGACTCCTCCGACCCGCTCGCGGCCAAGGGCCACTGAGGCCCGCGGAGCATCCTGGCCGGCCTGCGCCGGCGACCCGTTGCTTCGGGAGCCGGTGGTGAGCGGTTCGTCGCTCACCACCGGTCCCGGGCGACCACCTCTCGGACGCCGTCCGTGAGATTCCGGGGGGAAACTCGAAAGTTTCGACAAACGGCGCCGTGTGTTCGCCGTTTCGTCACTACGGTCAGACCTGGATCCCCGACCCAGAGGCACCCACAGGCGCGGCGCCGCGCCCGCCCGGAGTCGGGATCCGCACTCGGGCGCGCGCACCCGCCCCGCCCGGCCGAAAGATTCGCGGTGGAAAGGGCACTGATGTCCGGGGACGTCCTGTGTATTGGTGAAGCGCTCATCGATGTCGTCATCAGGGAGGGTTCCGATGCGGTGGAGCACGTCGGTGGCAGCCTCCTCAACGTCGCCGCCGGCGTGGCCACGCAGGGCCACCCCGCACACATCTGCGCATGGTGGGGCAAGGACGAGCGCGGCGACCGGCTCGCGAGGTGGGCCACCGACTCCGGCGTCTCGATCGTGCCGGGCACCGACTCGGCGGAGAAGACCGCGGTCGCCTACGCGATGCTCGACGATCAGGGCCGCGCCACCTACGAATTCGAGCTCGAATGGGTCGTTCCGCCGCTGGGTGACCTGAGCCGGTTCAGCCACCTGCACACCGGCAGCATCGCCGCCACCCTGGAGCCGGGCGGCACCCAGGTCGTCGACACCGTGCGGCGCATCAAGGACCACGCGACGATCTCCTACGACCCCAACATCCGGCCGGCGCTCATGGTCGAGCCCGCCGCGGTCGCCGGGCGCGTCGAGGAGATCGTGGCCCTCGCCGACGTCGTCAAGGCCTCCGACGAGGACGTCAACTGGCTCTACCCCGACGAGCCCGTCGAGGACGTCATGCGCCGCTGGATCGCCGCCGGCCCGTCGATGGTCGTGCTCACCCGCGGGCCGTGGGGCGCCTACGCGCTGCTCGCCGGCAACCGCGACATGCTGCACCTGGACCAGATGTCCGTGACCGTCGGTGACACCGTCGGCGCCGGCGACTCGTTCATGGCCGGGCTCATCTCCGGGCTGCTGGAGGCGGGGTTCCTCGGCTCGTTGGAGGCCCGCGACCGGCTCCGGAAGGCGGGTTGGTCGGACGTGCAGCCCGCGCTGCACAAGGCCGTCATCACCTCCGGACTGACCGTGAGCCGCAACGGCGCCTACGCGCCCACCCCCCAAGAGGTGCAGGCGGTCGTCGACGCCGACGCGACGTTCGCCTGACCGCCGCTCAGCTCTCAGCCGCCGGTCGATCGAGGCCCCGCCGCGTTGTGCGGCGGGGCCTCGGCGCGCTGGTCAGCCCCGGCGCACGGAGCTCGACGACGGCCAGATCGTCGACGTGCCGCCCACGACGACGCGCCAGTCGGCGGCCGCCGCGGAGTTGACCCGCACGCCCACCGACGCCCGCCCCCCGGCGTCGGTGCGGCCCTGCGGGGTCTGTCTCCACTCGCACGTCGGGCACGTGCGGCGCTGGAAGTGCACCGCGGCATTGCGCCACGGCACATAGCGATTGCGGCCGAGGCGGTAGTGCGCCACGGTCGCCCGCAGCGCGACGACGTCGCCGGTGCGCTGCACGCTCACCGCGGCTCGTGACCGCGCTTTGAGGACGACGGGGCGGCCGGCCTGGCGGACCGGCTCCCCCTCGACGGTCGCGCCGGCGGGTCGCCAGGTGGCGACCCCGGGCGGCATCGTGTCGCGCACCGTGAGGACGGCGGCGCGTCGGCCGGGGGTGAAGACGAGGGTGCCCAGCCGGCCGGTGCCCGCTCGCACCAGCGCCCACGAGGCGCTGCCGCCGGTCGGACAGTGCGCGCCGAGTCGGTACGTGACGCGTTGCCGCGGCGCGCCGACGGAGACCGTGCCCGGCCCGACCACGGTGCACGCCCCGGTGCTCACGGCCGGCGAGGCGTGCGCGGCGGGGGTTGACGGCGATGCCTGCGCGGCGGGGGTGGCCGGCGAGGCGTGCGCGGGGGCGGCCCCCGTGCTCAGCGCCAGGCTCAACGCCGCCGCGACCACCCCTCGTTGTCGCATGCTCATGACACATTGCCTCCCTGTGACGAGGTGAGCCGATGCGCGCCGCTCCCAACGACGCCCGCCGGCCGGGTGGGGGTCCCGCCCACCGTCATCAGGCGTACCACAGGGGCGCCGCCGCCCGCCGGGCCCGCGTGCGATGCCGGAGGCACCTGTCCGTAACCGGCGCCTACTGTGTTGTGGTGAGCGATGCACACAACACCCCCGACGGACCCCACGCCGGCTCCCCCGCCGGGAGCGAGTCCGGCTCCGCCGGCGGGCCCGAGATCGGCTCCGTCGACGGTCCCAACACCGCCTCACACGGCCCAGCCGAGAACGACGAGACGAGCCTGCGCGACCGCCCGCTGATGCCCCCGGACCTGCTGGAGCACGCCCTGGCCGCGCGCGGGTTCATGCCGCCGCCCGAGGGTCGCCGGCTCTTCGAGGAGGCGGTGCGCGCGCTGCGCGACGGCCCCGGCCTGGAGGTCGGCACGTGGTGCGGCAAGTCCGCGGTGTACCTCGGCGCGGCGGCCCGGCTCACCGGCTCCACGGTGTTCACGCTCGACCACCACCGCGGCAGCGAGGAGAACCAGCCGGGCTGGGAGTACCACGACCCCACCCTCGTCGACCCGGAGGCGGGCCGGATCGACACGCTGCCGTTCTTCCGCCGCACGATCACCCGCGCGGGGCTGGAGGAGGAGATCGTTGCGATCGTCGGGCGCGCCCCGACCGTCGCGCGATACTGGCGAACCCCGTTGGCGCTGTTGTTCATCGACGGCGGGCACACCGACGAGCACGTGACCAACGACTACGAGGGCTTCGGCCCGTGGGTGGCGCCGGGCGGCACCCTGATCTTCCACGACATCTTCGAGCACCCCGACGACGGCGGCCAGGCCCCGTGGCGCTGTTTCACCCGCGCGATGGCCTCCGGCCAGTGGACCCTGGCGGGCGAGTGCGGCTCCATGCGCATCCTGCGCCGCCGCCCCTGACCCCCACCGCGTACCGGCCGAAGACTGCCCTTTCGGCCGGCGGCTAGGGTTCCGGCACGAGCCCTCGACCGAAAGGGCAGCCTGCGGCCACGTGAAGGGGAGCCGGGGTCAGTCCTCGTCGGCGCGGGGGTCTTCGAACTGCTCGACGGTCCACTCCGAGCGCAGCACGGCGTACAGGTAGCCGTCGCGGTAGGCGCCCGCCCGCCAGTGGGCGCCGCGCACAAGACCCTCGCGCTGGAACCCGACCCGCTCCAACGCCCGCTGCTCGGCGAGGTTCTCGACGTCGGTGTGGGCCTCGACGCGGTTGGTCGTCGTGTGCCGGAAGAACATGTCGGTGAGCTGGCGCTGCGCCCGCACGCCGAGGCCGCGACCGCGCGCCTCCGGCCGCAGGTAGATGCCGATCATCGGGCAACGGCTGCCGCCCGTCGGGCCCCACTGCACCCAGTGCCAACTCACCTCGCCGCGCGCCGGGCCGTCGCTGTCGAACGCCACGACGAGCCCGCCGTCGTCGTCGAGGCGGCAGGAGCGGTCGGGGTTGACGGCCTGCGGCCCGAAGTCGTCGAACGGCGACTCCCGCGCCGCGAGCAGGTCATGGTCGTCGTGCCGGTACGGGCGCAGACAGGACATGGCACGCACAGTACGCCGCGACCTCAGGAGCCGTCAGCCGAGCGCCGATTCGCAGCCGAAGACGCGGGCCGTCGGGCTCCCCGGGGTCAGGGCGTCGACCGCCAGGAGCACCGCGGCGCCGGTCCAGCTGGACCGTTCGATCGGCCACCGCTCCCCGTCGGTGTAGACGTAGCCGGTGTGGAACGCGCCGCCGGGGTCCCGCAGGTGCTGCATGTCCGCGATGAGACGGGTCGCCCGCGCACCGTCCCCGAGGCGGGCCAGCGCGATCGCGAGTTCGCACGTCTCGGCGCCGGTGACCCACGGGTGGTCGTCGACGCAGTGGATCCCCAGGTCGGGCACGACGAATTCGTCCCAGCGCCCCGCGATGCGGCGGTGCGCGGCGGCGCCGTCGAGGGCGCCGCCGAGCACGGGGTAGTACCAGTCCATCGAGTACCGGGACTTGTCGAGAAAGGCCGCCTCGTTCGAGCGCACGGCCGCCGAGGCGGTGTCGGCCGCGAGTTCCCAGTCGGGTCGGGTCGTTCCGAGCAGTTCGGCGAGGCGGGCGCCGCACCGCAGGGCGTGGTGGATGCTCGAGGTGCCGGCCAGCAGCGCCTCCCCGCACGGCACTCCGTCGTCGATCGCCCAGGCGAACCCGCCGAACGGCAGCTGCGCGGCGACCACCGCGTCGAGCGCCGCCGCGACCGTCGACCACATCGCCTCGACGAACCCCCGGTCGCCGCGGGCGCACCAGTGGTGCCACACGCCGACCGCGACGTAGGCGGTCATGTTCGTCTCGGCCGCCGGGTCCACGACGCTGGGGCCGCGGGGGCCGGCCAGCCACTCGCGCGGCCACGTGCCGTCGGGCCGCTGATCGCGGGCGAGCCATTCGTAGGCCGCCTGCGCCCGGGCGTCCCGACCGGCGACGAGCAGCGCCATCGCGCACTCGACGTGGTCCCAGGCGTCGATCTTGCCGGCGGTGTCGCCGCGAGTCTCCCACGCGATCGCGCCGTCAGCCGACTGGCAGGAGGCGATGTAGTCCGCGGTGGCGGACAGCTCCGCCAGCTCGGGCAGGGCGACGAGGGCGGTCACGACGGCTTGCGCGCGTACAGGACGAGGGACTTGCCGAGCACCGGGTCGAGCGCCTTCTCGGCGGTGCGCGTCAGTCGGGGCGCAGACATCATGTCCCACACCAGCATTCGGTGGTAGGCGCGCACGGCCGGGTGGTCGTCGTTGTCGACCCCGACCGCGCACTTCAGCCACCAGTACGGCGCGTGCAGCGCGTGCGCGTAGCCGTGGCCGACCACGTCGAGCCCGGCCTGCGTGAGCTGCCCGGCGAGCTGGTCGCGGCGGTAGATGCGCACGTGGCCGCCCTCGACCTCGTGGTACTCGTCCGACAGGCGCCAGCAGATGCGTTCGGGCCAGGCCCGCGGCACGGTGACGGCCATCGTGCCGCCGGGGCGCAGCACCCGCACCGCCTCCGCGATCGCGCGGCGGTCGTTCGGCACGTGCTCGAGGATCTCGGAGACGACGAGCCGGTCGAAGTCGCCGTCGGCGAACGGCAGGTCGAGCGCGTCACCCCGGCAGGTCGACGCCCCGCCGGGGGCGCCCTGACCCTCGAGGGCCATCGCCGCGAACATCGCCTCGACGTCGGCGAGGTCGTCGGCGTTCTGGTCGAACGCCACCACCTGGGCTCCGCGCCGGTAGAGCTCGAAGGCGTGCCGCCCCTGCCCGCAGCCCAGATCGAGGGTTCGTTCGCCCGGCTGCACGCCGAGGCGGTCGAAGTCAACGGTGAGCACGCAGGGCGCTCCTCTCGCTCGGATCACTCGGCTGGATCGGCTGGGCCGGCTGGGCCGGTTCGGTCGGCTGGGCCGCTTCTGTCGGCTGGGGCGGTTCGCTGCGCGGAGTCCGGCCGGTCACCGGCTCCGGTGGCGCGGCGACGGGTTCGGGCCCGAGGCCGACGAGAGCGGCGGCGGGCGCCAGGCCGCGTTCGTCCTGCCGGGCGCTGATCGCGGCCCGGTACGCGGCGACGGTGGCGCGGGCGACGGCGGGCCATGAG
>NZ_BCNQ01000040.1 GCF_001515525.1 Piscicoccus intestinalis NBRC 104926
CCGGCACCGCGCTGACCGACGACCCGCAGCTGACCGTCCGCGAGGGCGGCGCCCGCGACGGCGCCCTCGCCGCCCGCCAGCCGCTGCGCGTCGTCCTCGGAGGGCGCGAACTGCCTGCGGGGGCGCGGCTGCTCGACGATGCCGCCCCGACCCTGCGGGTCGGCTCCCGCGACCCGTGGGCCGCGTTGGCCGCCCTGCACGACCGGGGCGTGCGGCGGGTGCTGCTCGAGGGCGGACCGACCCTGGCCGCCGCCTTCGTGCGCGCCGGCCTCGTCGACGAGGTCGTCGCCTACGTCGCGCCCGTGCTTCTCGGGGCCGGCGCGAGCGCGGTCGGCGACCTCGGCATCGCGACGATGTCCGACGCCCTGCGCCTGACCACCCGCGACGTCACCCGCCTCGGGCCCGACGTCCGATTCACGCTCGAAACCCCGGAGGCCCAGGACACCCCGGAGGCGCCGGAGGCCCCGGAAGCCCAGGACACCCCGGAGGCCCCGGAAATCCCGAAGGCTCAGGGGTGCCAGGAGGCCCCTGACACCGACGAGACCGAGGGCGCGGACGCCCCCGCTGCAAAGGAGTAACCGATGTTCACCGGAATCGTCGAAGAGGTCGGCGAGGTCGTCGAGGTGACGACCGGCACCGACTCCGCGGTGCTGCGCGTGCGCGGGCCGCTGGTCGTCTCGGACGCCACCCTCGGGGCGTCGATCGCCGTCAACGGCGTGTGCCTGACGGTCACCGCGCACGACGAGCAGGAGTTCAGCGTCGACGTTATGCAGGAAAGCCTCGACCGCTCGAGCCTGGGTGACCTGAGCGCGGGCAGCCCGGTCAACCTCGAGCGGGCGGTCCGGGCCGACGGGCGCCTCGGCGGGCACATCGTGCAGGGGCACGTCGACGGCACCGGCACGATCACGGCCCGGGAGCCGGGGGAGCGCTGGGAGGTCGTCACCGTCGCCCTGCCGCCGGCCCTGGCGCGCTACGTCGTCGAGAAGGGGTCGATCGCCGTCGACGGGGTGTCGCTGACGGTCAGCGCGCTGACGCCCGGCGGCTTCCAGGTCAGCCTCATCCCGACGACGCTGGCCGACACCACGCTCGGCGCGGCCGGGGTCGGCGCCCGCGTCAACCTGGAGGTCGACGTGCTCGCCAAGTACGTCGAGCATCTCCTCGCCGCGCCCGCCGCGCCTACCGACTCCGCACGGGAGGGCGCGTGAACGACTGGCTCACGACCCTGTACGACGCCCACGTCGACGTCGCGGGCTACCCCCTGTTGTGGCGCGAGATCATCGGCAACGGCTTCGGATTCGCGTCCGCGCTCGGTGGCCTGCGGCGTCGGGTGTGGGCCTGGCCGGTCGGCATCATCGGCAACGTCATCCTGTTCACGGTCTTCTTCGGCGTCGCGCTGGCCGTCGACGACGGCCGCCACCCGCTGTACGGGCAGGCGTTCCGGCAGATCTTCTTCATCATCACGAGCGTCTACGGCTGGTGGATGTGGAACCGCGCGCGGGCCGGCAAGCGCCCCGAGGCGCCGGCCATCGTGCCGCGCTGGGCGACGACCCGCGAACGCCTCGGCTACCTGCTCGTCTGGGCCCTCGGCCTCATCGTCTGCCAACAAATCTTTGCGATGATCGGAGCCGGGTGGCCCGCCCCGCGCTGGTACTACTGGGCCGACGCGTGGATCTTCGTCGGCTCGATCGTCGCGACGTTCGCGATGGCCCGCGGTTGGGTCGACTTCTGGCTCGCGTGGATCGGGGTCGACCTCGTCGGGGTGCCGCTGCTGTGGCACAGCGAGTACTACCCCAGCGCCGCGCTCTACGTGATCTACGGCGCCCTCGTCGTGTGGGGGTTCGTCGTCTGGCTGCGCGCCGCCCGCACCGAGCGGCGCTCGGCCCTCGAGCAGGAGGTGTTCTCATGACCGTCCTCGGAGACTGCCCGCCCCGAAGCGCCCTCGACCCGGACCGCGGTGACCGGGCACTACCGGGGCTGAGCACGATCCCGCAGGCGCTCGCCGCGCTGCGGGAGGGCCGCGGGGTGCTCGTGCTCGACGACGCCGACCGGGAGAACGAGGGCGACGTCGTGTTCGCCGCCGCGGGCCTGAGTGCGCAGGCGTGCGCGTGGGCGATCCGGCACACCTCGGGCTACCTGTGCGCGCCGCTGACCGGCGAGCTGGCCGAGCAGCTGCAGCTGCCGCAGATGGTCGAGCGCAACCAGGACGACCTGCGCACGGCCTACACGGTGACGGTCGACGCCGCCAGCGGCGTGACCACCGGCATCAGCGCCGCTGACCGGGCCCGCACGGCGCGGGTGCTCGCCGACCCCCTGTCCCAGCCGGGTGACCTCATCCGGCCCGGGCACCTCATCCCGCTGCGGGCCCGCGAGGGCGGGGTGCTCGCGCGGCGCGGGCACACGGAGGCCGCGGTGGACCTGTGCCGGCTGGCCGGGCTGCCTCCGGTGGGGGTCATCGGGGAGCTCGTGCTCGACGACGGCGCGATGATGCGCACGCCCGACGTGCTGGCGATCGGCGCCCGCGACGACATGCCCGTCATCACGATCGAGGACCTCGTCGCGTGGCGGCGCCGCCACGACCGGGTCGAACGGGTCGTGGTGACGACGCTGCCGACCGAGCACGGGCGGTTCACGATGCACGGCTACCGCGACCGGCTCACCGGCGCCGAGCACGTCGCGCTCATCGCGCCGCGCGAGCCGTCGGGGCAGCCCGGAGACGGCGGGGCGCCGCTGGTGCGGGTGCATTCGGAGTGCCTGACCGGGGACGCGTTCGGTTCGGCGCGCTGCGACTGCGGGCCGCAGCTCGACGGGGGCATGCGGCTGGTCGCGCGGCACGGGGGAGCGGTCGTTTACCTGCGTGGGCACGAGGGCCGCGGAGTCGGTCTGCTCGCCAAGCTGCAGGCGTACGCCCTGCAGGACGAGGGGCTCGACACGGTCGACGCCCAGGTGGCGCTCGGGCTGCCGGTCGACGCGCGCGACTACGACGCGGCGGTGGCGATCCTGCACGACCTGGGCCTGAGCCGCGTCGAGCTGCTCACCGGCAACCCGGCCAAGGTCGAGGCGGTGACCGCGGGTGGCATCGAGGTGAGCGCCTCACGGCCGATCGGCCCGGGCGCCACCGCCCACAACGAGGCCTACCTGCGCACGAAGGCCGCGCGCATGGGGCACCGACTGGTCAGCGACACGAACCTGCCCGGGCCGAATGCCCCGGCGCGAGAAAGGACGAACTCATGAGCGGAGCCGGGTCACCCCAGGTCGTCGCGGACGGCACCGGGCTGCGGGTGGCGATCGTCGCGGCGAGCTGGCACGAGGAGCTGATGGACGGGCTCATCGACGGGGCGCGGCGTGGGCTCGCGGACGCGAAGGTCGCCGAGCCGACGCTGGTGCGCGTGCCGGGCAGCTTCGAGCTGCCCGTCGTCGCCGCGCGGGCCCTGGCGACCCACGACGCGGTCGTCGTGCTCGGGATCGTCGTGCGCGGCGGCACCCCGCACTTCGACTACGTCGCCGGCCCGGTGAGCTTCGAGCTCGCGCGCCTGTCGGTGCAGACGGGCAAGCCCGTCGGCTTCGGCCTGCTCACCTGCGACACCGAGCAGCAGGCCCGCGACCGCGCCGGCCTGCCCGGCTCCGCGGAGGACAAGGGCCACGAGGCCGCCCTCGCCGCCGTCGCCACCGCGGTCGCGCTGCGCGAATTGGCCTGAGGGCTGTTCGATCTGGGCGCCGGTACAACGGACACCGATGACGTCGAGGAGGACGCTCATGGCGAAGAACATTGATCCTGACCTGGCGACACGGCTGCGAAGCGAGTCAGAGGCGACCCGCGAGGACGCCTACCCCGCGGGTGCTCGGCCTTCGCGGCCGAACCGCTCCAAGGTCTATTCGGTGCGGCTCAGCGCCGCGGAGCAGGCCCTCGTCGAGCAGGTCGCGCAGGCCAAGCACCTACCCCCGTCGACGCTGGTGCGCAGCTGGATTCTTGACCGATTGAAGGACGAGAGGATCGCTTGAGGGGGCGTGCTGCCGCGCCTCGCTGAGCGGGCGCCCTGGGCGGTCCTGCCGAGTCGGGGCGGCGGGCATAGCCTGGCGCCCATGGTCGGCACCCCCGAGACGAGCGCTAACCCCGCGAACGGCAACGACCCCGAACCCACGCCGGCGCAGCTGCGGCGGGCGCTGGCTCGGGCCCGCGACGGCAAGGCCCTCGACGCCGACGAGGCGCGGGTGCTGCTCTACGCCCGCGGCGACGACCTCGCTCGGCTGTGCGAGGCGGCCACCCGCGTGCGTGACGCCGCGATGGTCGAGGCCGGGCGGCCCGCCTCCGTCACGTACTCCCCGAAGGTCTTCATCCCGCTCACCCGCCTGTGCCGGGACCGCTGCCACTACTGCACGTTCGTCACCACCCCCGGCGGGCTGCGGGCGCAGGGCGCCGAGCCGTTCCTGTCCGAGCAGGAGGTGCTCGACATCGCCCGCGCCGGCGCCCAGGCCGGGTGCGCGGAGGCCCTCTTCACCCTCGGCGACCGCCCCGAGGAGCGCTGGCCCGCTGCCCGCGAGTGGCTCGACGCCCACGGCTACGACGACACGCTCTCCTACGTGCGCGCCATGGCGATCCGCGTGCTCGAGGAGACGGGCCTGCTGCCCCACCTCAACCCCGGCGTCATGAGCTGGGCCGAGCTGACCCGTCTCGCGCCCGTCGCCCCCTCGCTCGGGATGATGCTCGAGACCACCTCCCGCCGCCTCTTCGAGACCCCCGGCCAGGCCCATTTCGGCTCCCCCGACAAGGACCCCGACGTGCGGCTGCGGGTGCTCACCGACGCCGGCCGCATCGGCATCCCGTTCACCACCGGCCTACTCGTCGGCATCGGCGAGACCCCCGCCGAGCGCGTCGAGACGATCCTGGCGATCCGATCCGTCGCCCGCGAGTCCGGCGCGATCCAGGAATGCATCGTGCAGAACTTCCGCGCCAAACCCGACACCGCGATGCGCGCCACCCCCGACCTGGGCCACGAGGAGTACCTTGCGACGATCGCCGTCACCCGGCTGCTGCTCGGTCCGGCCGTGTCCGTGCAGGCCCCGCCGAACCTCTCCGAGCCCGACCAGCTGCCCGCGCTGCTCGCCGCCGGCGTCGACGACCTCGGCGGGATCTCCCCGGTCACCGCCGACCACGTCAACCCCGAACGCCCCTGGCCCCAGCTCGACGCTCTCGCCGAGCAGGTCGCCGCTCTCGGCCTGGCCCTGCGGCCCCGCCTCACCGCCCACCCCCGGTACGTGCGCGCGAGCCTGACCGGCTCCCGGCCCTGGATCGACCCCCGGCTGCACGCCCACGTGCGCGCCCTCGCCGACGGAGACGGTCTGCTCGCCGAGGGCGCCCGCCCGCAGCCCCTCCCGTGGCAGGAGCCCGACGGCGGGTTTGAGGACGCTTCCGGCGCCGGCCACGGCCGCGTCGACCTGCACGCCGAGATCGACACGACCGGGCGCACCGAAGACCGCCGCGGCGACTTCGACTCCGTCTACGGCGACTGGGAGGCGGTCGCCGCCGCCACCGAACGCATCGGCACGACCGCCACCCCGCAGCGCCTCGACGCCGACGTCGCCGCCGCCCTGCGCCGCGCGCAGGCCGACCCCGGCGGACTGAGCGACGACGACTACCTCGCGCTCGTCACCGCCGACGGCCCCGACCTGGAGGCGGTGTGCGCCCTCGCCGACGACCTGCGCGCCGCCGCGGTCGGCGACGACGTCACCTACGTCGTCAACCGCAACATCAACTTCTCCAACGTCTGCTACGTCGGCTGCCGCTTCTGCGCGTTCGCCCAGCGCGCGCAGGACGCCGACGCCTACCGGCTCTCCCTGCAGCAGCTCGCCGAGCGGGCCGCGGAGGCCCAGGCCCTCGGCGCCACCGAGCTGTGCCTGCAGGGCGGCATCGACCCCCAGCTCGGCCGGCACTCCTACACCCAGATCGTGCGGGCCGTGCTCGCCGGCGCCCCCGGCATCCACGTGCACGCGTTCTCCCCGATGGAGATCGTCACCGCCTCCGCGAAGGCCGGTGTGTCCGTGGCCGACTGGCTCGCCGAGGTGAAGGAGGCGGGGCTGGGCTCGATCCCCGGCACCGCCGCCGAGATCCTCGACGACGACGTGCGCTGGGTGCTGACCAAGGGCAAGCTGCCGACGAGCGCGTGGGTCGACGTCGTCGGCACCGCGCACCGCCTCGGCATCCCGAGCACCGCGACGATGATGTACGGCCACGTCGACCACCCGCGGCACTGGGTCGCGCACCTGCGCACGCTGGCCCGCCTCCAGGACGAGACCGGTGGCTTCACCGAGTTCGTGCCGCTGCCGTTCGTGCACACCAACGCGCCCGTCTACCTCGCCGGCATCGCCCGGCCCGGGCCGACCCTGCGCGACAACCGCGCAGTGCACGCCCTGGCCCGGATCATGCTGCACGGGCGCATCGACAGCATCCAGTGCAGCTGGGTCAAGCTCGGCGTCGACGGCACCCGGCTCATGCTGCGCGGCGGCGCCAACGACCTCGGCGGCACGCTCATGGAGGAGACGATCAGCCGCATGGCCGGCTCCCAGCACGGCTCCGCCAAGACCGTCGCCGAACTGACCGACATCGCCGCCGGCATCGGCCGCCCCGTCCGCGAGCGCACGACCACCTACGGTCGCCCCAGCGATTCCCCGCGACCGGAGCCGGGCCGCCCGCCGGCCACCCCCTCGCTGGTCGGGGGCGGGTCACGGGCTGGATACAGTGGAGCATCGTGAACACCTTTGAGCAGATCTACGCGCTCGTGGCCGACCGTGCCGCCACGCGGCCGGACGGGTCGGGCACCGTGCGCGAGCTCGACGCCGGGGTGCACTTCATCGGCAAGAAGATCGTCGAGGAGGCGGCCGAGGTGTGGATGGCCGCCGAGCACGAGGGCGACGACCGGGCCGCCGAGGAGATCAGCCAGTTGCTGTACCACCTGGCCGTGCTCATGGTCGAACGCAAGATCCCGCTCGAGCAGGTCTACGAGCATCTGTAGGCGAGCCCGCCGACCACCCGCCCGCCGAGAAGAAACCTGACCTACCGATGCTGAAGATCGCCGTTCCCAACAAGGGCTCCCTGTCCGAGGCCGCCATCGCCATGCTCAAGGAGTGCGGCTACCGGGTGCGCCGCGAGCCCAAGGAACTCGTCATCACCGACGCCGACAACGAGATCGAGTTCTTCTACCTGCGCCCGCGCGACATCGCCGTCTACGTCGGCTCCGGCACCCTGCAGGCCGGGATCACCGGCCGTGACCTGCTGCTGGACTCCGAGGCGAACGCCGTCGAGATCATGAACCTGGGCTTCGCCGGCTCGACGTTCCGGTTCGCGGCCCGGCCCGGCACCGCCTCCGGGGTGGAGGAGCTGCACGGCAAGCGCATCGCGACGTCCTACCCCGGGCTCGTGCGCGCGCACCTGGCCCGGCACGACGTGCAGGCCACCGTCGTGCGTCTCGACGGGGCCGTCGAGACGTCGATCACCCTCGGCGTCGCCGACGTCATCGCCGACGTCGTCGAGACCGGCACGACGCTGCGCAACCAGGGGCTGGAGCCCTTCGGCGCCCCGATCATGCACTCGGAGGCGGTGCTGATCTCCCGCCACGACGACGCCGACCTGCCCGGTCTGCGTGTGCTCGCCCGCCGCCTCGAAGGCGTCGTCACCGCCCGCACCTACGTGATGGTCGACTACGACGTGCGCGCCGAGCTCGTCGAGCAGGCGTGCGCGATCACCCCCGGCCTGGAGTCGCCGACCGTCTCGCCGCTGCACGACAAGAACTCGGTCGCGGTGCGGGCCATGGTCAAGCGCCAGGGCGTCAACCGGGTCATGGACTCGTTGTACGCGCTCGGGGCCCGCGGGATCCTCGTCACCGACATCCGGGCGTGCCGGCTATGAGCGGGCAGCGGGCGGGTCGGGCTCCGCGCCGCGACGACCCCTACGCGACGTTCCGTCCGCGCTGGGGCAAGCGGGTCCCGCGCGCGTTCGCGATCATCGTGCTCGTCGCGACGGCGTTCGCGGCGGCGACGATCCCGGGCGTCGAGTGGACGATCCTCGACCGGCTCTTCTTCTTCCTCCTCGGCGCCGCGGCCGCCGGTCTGCTGTGGCGGTACTCGATCATCGAGGCCCGCCCCACCCGCGAGGGTCTGCGCGTGCGCAACCTCTTCTCGACCCGGCAACTGAGCTGGGCCGAGATCATGCGCGTGCAGTTCGGCGGGGGAGCGCCCTGGGCCAGCCTAGACCTCAGCGACACCGACACCGTGCCCGTCATGGCCATCCAGAAGGCCGACGGCGCCCACGCCCGCGCCATGGCCGCCCGCCTCGCGGCGCTCGTCGAGTACCACGGGGATGCGCCCGAGGGGCAAAGGTAGAAGATCAGGGTAGAATTCGCCTATGGCGACCCTGAACATCAAGGATCCGGAGGTGTACCGGCTCGCGCGGGAACTCGCGAACCGTCGCCGCACAACCGCGACGGGTGCGGTGCGCGACGCCTTGCGGGAGGCCCTCGAGCGCGACCGACAGGACCGGCAGGGTCGAGCGGGGATGGCCGAGCGGATCCTGGTGGTCGGCAGACGCAGCGCCGCTCGCCCCGAGGCCTTCGCGACCGATGACGAGCTGTACGACGAGCGCGGGCTGCCGCGATGATCCTGGACACCTCCGCGATCATCGCCGTGTTGGCGAACGAGCCCGACGCGCCGGACCTCGCGCAGCGCATGGAGGCGGCACAGGTCGTTCGCGTCTCTGCCGCCACCGTGCTGGAAGCCTCGCTGGTCGCCGGGCCCACGCGCCAGCACGACCTCGATGATCTGCTGGCCGCGGCCGCGGCGAACATCGTGCCCGTCGACGACACCCAACTGGCGATCGCGCGGGAAGGCCATCTGCGATTCGGCCGGGGCAGCGGGTCACCCGCCCGGCTCAACTACGGCGACTGCTTCTCCTATGCGCTGGCCCGTGCACTCAGCGAGGAACTGCTGTTCATCGGGGACGACTTCACCCACACCGACGTCGAACCGGCTCGCCGAGGGCCTCACTGATCGCGGCGGGTCAAATCCTGGGTGGGCACGTCGTCATCGTCGTCGACCTCGTCGTCGTGGTCGTGCTCCAGGGAGTAGGCGACGGGCATGTAGCTCAGCGCCTCCTCGTGCGTCAGGCCGGTGACCATGAGCAGGTCGACGATCGCCGAGCGGACCTGGGCGCGGATGACCTCGCTCGACAGGCCCGGGTGGTCGCTGACGTAGGTGCTGCGCTCGCCGAGGTCACGCAGGTCGGCGCGGGCCTTCTGCGGCAGGTGCCGCTCGGCGAGTTCGTCGGCCATCGCGTGCGCGATCGCCGACAGGTCGTCGATGAGGTCGATGTAGGCCTTCGGCACCTCCTCGCCCTCGCGGATCGCGACGCCGGCCCGGCGCACGAGCACCCGGATGTTGCGGATCGCGCGGTCCAGCGGCGTCAGCAGGTCGGCGATCGCCTGCACCGCCGGCAGGTGGCCGCGCCGGAACGGCGATGACCGCACCACCGCGAGGCCGTCGTCGGCGAGGTTCTGCAGCGTCGTCAGCGCCTTCTCCGAGGCCCGCGCCCGATCGAGGGCCGCGTCGGCGTCGTCGATGTTGCGCGTGCGCAGCGCGGTGGCGCTCTCGGTGAGCACGTCGGCGATCTCGTTGACGATCCCCGACGCGTGCCGACGCGGCTTGCGCAGCGGCGAGGCCGGCGTGATCGTCGCCGCGGCCAGGGCCACGATCCCGCCGATGACCGCGTCGGTCCACCGTGAGAACGCGCCGTCGGTGGGCACGAGCATCGTCACGAAGATCGCCTGCACGCCCGCCTGCGTCGTCATGAGCACCCCCGCGTCGAGCAGCGTCGCCAGCGCCATGGCGACGGCCACGACGAACGCCAGCTGCACGAAGCCGGAGCCGAAGACGTGGATGAACAGGTCACCGACGAGCACCCCGACCGCGACGCCGACGACGATCTGCAGCACCCGCTCGATGCGCTGACCGTACGACTGCCCGAGCGCGACGACCGCCGCGATCGGGGCGAAGATCGGCTCGGGGTTGCCGATGAGGTTGCCGGCGATGAACCACGCGACGCCCGCCGAGATCGCGCACTGCAAGATGAAGAACGCTCGGTTGCGCAGCCGCTGCCCGCGCACCTGCAGCGAACTCGCCGAGCGTCGCGCCACCCGCGGCGCGAACTCGACCGCGAGCCCGTGCCAGGCGCGTTCGATCGGGCTGCGGCTTGGCGGGGTATCCCGAAGGGGCGGCGGCACGCTCACGTCGGGCACTCACACGTCATGGGCCCATTCTGCGCCCCGCGGACGGCCGGGGCATCGGCGCCACGGCGCGCCTGACAGGATGACGCCCGGCTGCGCACACCCCGACGGAAGGGCGCGAATGAGCGGAAGCACACCCTCGGAGGCCGATCGGCCCGGCTCCGACGTCGACTCCGACTACGCCTTCGAAGCGGTGCCGCTGACCGCGCGGCGCGGCTTCTGGGCCGTCGGCTTCGTCATGCTCGGCTTCACGTTCTTCTCGGCGTCGATGACGGTCGGCGCGAACCTCGGCAACGGGCTCGACCTGCCCGGATTCGTGTGGGCCGTGACGATCGGCGGGGCGATCCTCGCGGTCTACACCGCGTTCCTCGCCTACATCGGTGCCCGCACCGGCCTCGGCATGGACCTCATGGCGCACCACGCCTTCGGCACCCGCGGCTCGTTCGTGCCGTCGGCGCTCATCGGCCTGACCCAGATGGGCTGGTTCGGGGTGGGGGTGGCGATGTTCGCGCTGCCGACCGCCGAGCTGCTCGGTCTCGACCCGTGGGTCATCGTCGTCGTCGCCGGCGCGTTCATGACGGCCTCGGCCTACTACGGCATCCGCGCGATCGAGGTCGTCAGCTTCGTGTCGGTGCCGCTCATCGCGGTGCTCGGCACGTACTCGATGCTGGCCGCCACCCGCGACGGCGGCGGCCTGGCGGCGGTCTTCGACCGGTCGACCGGGCTGCCGCTGCTCACCGCGATCGGCATGGTCGTCGGCTCGTTGGTCTCCGGCGGCACCGCCACCCCGAACTTCACTCGCTTCGCCCGCTCGGCCCGCAGCGCGGTGGCGACGACCGTCATCGCGTTCTTCCTCGGCAACACGCTGATGTTCAGCTTCGGCGCCGTCGGCGGCGCCTTCACCGGCCGCGACGACATCTTCTACGTGATGATCGCCCAGGGCCTGGCGATCCCGGCCATCGTCGTGCTCGGCGCGAACATCTGGACGACGAACAACAACGCGCTGTACACCTCCGGCCTCGGCTTCGCCAACATCACCAAGGTGCGCAAGCGCCCGCTCGTGCTCGTCGCCGGCGTGCTCGGCACCCTCACCGCGCTGTGGCTGTACGACAACTTCGTCGGCTGGCTCAGCTTCCTCAACGCCGCGCTGCCGCCGATCGGGGCGATCCTCATCGCCGACTTCTTCCGCCACCGCGACGAGTACCTGCGCGAGCTGCGCCCGACCCGGCCGGTCAACGTCGGCGCCGTCGTCGGCGTGATCGCCGGCGGGCTCGTCGGCTGGTTCGCCACCGGCGGCATCGCCGCGATCAACGCGATGGTCGTCGCGGTCGTCTGCTACCTGCTCGGGGAGGCGGTCACCCGCCGCCGCCCGCGGGAGCTGACCCGGCTCTCCGCGGGCCACGGGCCCGACTCCGATGTGACAACGAGGTGAGACAAGAATGCTCGTGACGAATGCGACACTGCCGTGGCTCGACGCCGCGGATTCGTCTGCCGGGGCTGCCGGGTCGCCGGTGTCGCCGGGGTCGGTCGATCTGCGGGTCGTCGACGGGGTATTCGCCGCGATCGGGCCGTCGCTGCCGCGGGAGCCGGGGGAGGAGGTGCTCGACGCGGGCGGGCGGCTCGTGCTGCCTCCGTTCGTCGAGAGCCACATCCACCTCGACTCGGTGCTCACCGCGGGCCAGCCGGAGCCGAACCGGTCGGGCACCCTCTTCGAGGGCATCGAGCGGTGGGCGCAGCGCAAGGCGTTCCTCACCGTCGCCGACGTCAAGGAGCGGGTGCATCGGGTGGTGCGCCAGCAGGCCGGGTTCGGGGTGCAGTTCGTGCGCACGCACGTCGACGTCACCGACCCGGCCCTGACCGCGCTCACGGCGCTGCTGGAGCTGCGCGAGGAGCTCGCCGAGTGGGTGACGATCCAGATCGTCGCGTTCCCGCAGGAGGGGATCTGCTCGTTTCCCGACGGGCGCGCCCTCATGGAACGCGCGGCCGATCTCGGGGTCGACGCGCTCGGGGCGATCCCGCACTTCGAGTTCACCCGCGAATACGCCGTCGAGTCGCTGAACTTCGTGTGCGCGCTGGCCGCCGATCGGGGGCTGCTCGTCGACGTGCACTGCGACGAGATCGACGACGAGGCCTCCCGCGGGCTGGAGACCCTCGCCGCGCGCGCCTACGAGCTGGGGCTGGGGCCGCGGGTCACCGCCTCCCACACGACGGCGATGCACAGCTACAACAACGCCTACTTCACCCGGCTGCTGCGGCTGCTCACGCTCAGCGGCATGAACTTCGTGGCCAACCCCGTCGTCAACACCCACCTGCAGGGGCGCATCGACAGCTACCCCAAGCGGCGCGGCGTGACCCGCGTCAAGGAGCTGTCCGAGGCCGGCGTCAACGTCAGCTTCGGCACCGACGACATCGTCGACCCGTGGAACCCGCTGGGCACCGGCAACCTGCGCGACGTCGTGCACACCGGCCTGTACGTCACCCAGCTGCTCGGGCACCAGGAGATCACCGACTCCTACCGCTTCGTCACGACGAACGCCGCGCGCACCCTGCACCTCGGCGACGGTTACGGCCTCGAGGTCGGGCGCCCCGCGAGCTTCGTGCTGCTTGACGCAGGCAGTTGGTACGAGGCGCTGAATTGGAATGCGCCCGTACTCGCCTCGTATCGCCGCGGCCGCCTCGTCGCCCGCACCGAGCCCGTGCACCGCGAGGTGTTGTTCTGAGCCGGTGACACACGGCGCCCCCCGTGCTATGCGGCACGGGCGACCTGCGACCCCTGCTACCTGCCGGTCATCCCAACAGGGGGATGTTCAGGTCATAGGCCAACACGAAGGCGCGGGCTAACTCTCGTTCCTGTTGCGGACTCAGCGACCCGATCGTGCGCCCTAAGGAGTGGGCCGGGATTGTCAGCACATTGTCGATGGACACTGCGCACTCATGATCCAGACCGTTCTCTGGCCCGACGCTCACTTCACTCGACAAGCCCTTCACCGTTGACGTGATCGGCGCGACCGTGACCTTGGACATGGCGGGTCGCGCTGCATCGCGGGTAAGAACCACGACGGGTCGCGTTTTGTCCATTCGCGCCAAGCAGATCTCATGCATTGAGTCGACTCACTCGTCCAGGCTCGTGTGCGCAGCCGTCCAGGCAACCAGGTCGTCGAGGTCGTCTTGGGCGCCCACATCGGAGAGGATCTGTGCGTCCCGTCGGGCAGCCGTCAACCGCATCTCTCGCTCGAGCGCGGAAGCGATCAGGGCCGCCCGGCTGGGTGCGAGGCCCTGCGCCACGCTGCGATCGAGAAAGGCAACTGCCTCGTCTGGTAGACGCACCGCGATCTGTGTAGTCATGCCTCCAGAGTGACACAGTGGGTACCAATTCGGTATTCATTTCGGGTTGACACAGGTCGCACGTGCTCAGCCCAGGTGCAGGATCTCCTTGGCCTGGGCGCGCATCTCGACCTTGCGGATCTTGCCGGTGACGGTCATCGGGAACTCCTCGACGACGTGCACGTACCGGGGGATCTTGTAGGCCGCGAGCTGCCCGGTGGCGAACTCGCGCACGTCGTCGGCGGTCAGCGACTGCACGCCCGGCCGCAGCCGCACCCACGCCATGAGCTCCTCGCCGTACTTCTCGTCGGGCACGCCGATGACCTGCGCGTCGAGGATGTCCGGGTGGGAGTAGAGGAACTCCTCGATCTCGCGCGGGTAGATGTTCTCCCCGCCGCGGATGACCATGTCCTTGATGCGCCCGGTGATCTGCAGGTAGCCGTCGGCGTCCATGACCGCGAGGTCGCCGGTGTGCATCCAGCCGTCGTCGTCGACCGCCTCCGCGGTCTTCTCCGGCTGGTCCCAGTAGCCGAGCATGACGCTGTAGCCCTTGGTGCACAGCTCGCCAGGCTCCTCCCGCGGGCACGTGTCGCCGGTGACCGGGTCGACGACCTTGACCTCCAGGTGCGGCCCGACCCGCCCGACCGTGCCGACCCGGCGCTCCAGGGAGTCGTCGGTGCGGGTCTGCGTCGACACCGGCGACGTCTCGGTCATGCCGTAGCAGATCGACACCTCGCTCATGTGCATCCGGTCGATGACCTGGCGCATCGTGTGCGCCGGGCACGGCGAACCGGCCATGATCCCGGTGCGCAGGCTCGACAGGTCGTAGTCCGCGAAGTCGTCCAGGGCCAGCTCGGCGATGAACATCGTCGGCACCCCGTACAGGCTCGTGCACCGCTCGGCCTGCACCGCCCGCAGGGTCGCGGGCGCCTCGAACGACGGCGCCGGGATCACCATGCACGCCCCGTGGCTCGTGCACGCGAGGTTGCCCATCACCATGCCGAAGCAGTGGTAGAAGGGCACCGGGATGCACACCCGGTCCTGCTCGGTGTAGTCGATGAGCTCGCCGACCAGGTAGCCGTTGTTGAGGATGTTCGTGTGCGACAGCGTCGCGCCCTTGGGGAATCCCGTCGTGCCCGACGTGTACTGGATGTTGATCGCATCGCCCGGCGTCAGCGACTCCCGGATCGGCGCGAGCACCGCCTCGCGTACTGCAGCAGCACCCACTCCCAGCGGTTCGGCGCCCAGATGCCGACGCGGTCGCCGGTGCGCAGCCCGAGCCCGTGCAGGCCGGTCGCCAGGCGCCGCACGTCGGCCAGCAGCTCGGCGTAGGTCCAGCGCCGGCCCTGCTCGACGTCGGCGAGCGCGTCGCGGTCGCCGAACCGCTCGGTCGTCGCCGCGAGGTTGGCTCCGATCGTGTCGGTGAGCAGCGGCGGAGCCGGTTCGCCCCGGGTGTGCGAAAGCGTCGGGTCGAGAGTGTTCTCGGTGTTCTCGGTCATCGGTTCGTCCCCTCCGGGGCAGCGCTGCCCTCGGTCGAATCTGGCTGGAGTCGGGCGCGCCGCACGATCGTCTCGGACTGGCGCAGGATCGGGCCGTCGATCATCCGGCCGTCGAGCCGGAACACCCCGTCGTGCTCGGCGGCGGCCGCGAGCACCCGTCGGGCGTAGGCGAGTTGGTCCGGAGTCGGGGCGTAGGCGGCGCGGATGACCGCCACCTGCGCGGGGTGGATACACGCGGTGCCCGAGAACCCCAGCGCGACGGCGTCGAGCGCCTCGGCCCGCTGCGCCGGCTCGTCGTCGATGTCGAAGCGCACCGCGTCGACCGCCCACCGCCCGTAGGCCGCCGCCGCGAGCGCCACTGCGCTGCGGGCGTGCCGCGGCGGGTCGCGGTACTCGCCGGGGATGCGTCCCGGGCTCTGTTCGCCGGGCGTGTAGCGCGCGGTGAGCCCGCCAATGCCGGCGACGAGATCCTCGGCGCCCCACATCATCCCGACGCACCCGTCGGCCGCCGCGATCGCCGCGGCGTTGACGACCCCGAGCGGGGTCTCCACGAGCGCGAGCACCCCGGCTCCGGTCGCCGCCGCGGTCGCCTCGACGGCCGCGGCCGTCTCGGTCTTGGCGAGCATCACGCACCGGAACGGCGAGCGGGCCACCGCCGCGACGTCGGCCTCGAAGTCCGGTGAGCCGTGCGGGTTGACGCGCACGATCGTGGCCTGCGGGTCGAGATCGGCGGCCAGCACCGCCTCGCGGGCTGCGGCGCGGCGCTCGGGGGCCACCGCGTCTTCGAGGTCGAGGATGACGACGTCGGCGCGCGCCGCGGCCTTGGCGTACCGGTCGGGCCGGTCCGCCGGGCAGAACAGCAGCGCCGGGCCGGGCAGGGTCTTCACGAGGTCGGTCCGTTCGGTTGCGTGTCGCCTGCCTGGCCGGGGGTCTGGTCGGCCCCTTGCTCGGGCGACTTGCGCACCAGCGTCGTGCGCACCGCCCGGGCCACGACGTCGCCGTGCTGGTTGCGGCCGACGTGCTCGAGCGTGACGATGCCTTCGCCGGGGCGGGAGGACGATTCGCGCTTGGCCGTGCACACCGTCTCCGCGTAGAGGGTGTCGCCGTGGAAGACCGGCTTGGGAAAGCTGACCTCCGAGAAGCCGAGGTTGGCCACGATCGTCCCCTGCGTCAGCTGCGCGACCGACAGGCCGACGAGCGTGGCGAGCGTGTGCATGGAGTTCATCAGCCGCTGCCCGCCGAAGCCGGGCTGCTCGGCGGCCCACGCGGCGTCGAGGTGCAGCGCCTGCGTGTTCATCGTCAGCGTCGTGAACAGCACGTTGTCGGCCTCGGTCATCGTGCGACCGGGCCGGTGCAGGTAGACGGTGTCGACCTCGAACTCCTCGAACCACAGCCCGCGCTGGAGCACCTGCCTGCGCTCGTTCACAGCCCCAGCTCCCGGCCGATGAGCATGAGTTGCACCTCGGTGGTGCCCTCGCCGATCTCCAGCACCTTGGAGTCGCGGTAGTGCCGCGACACCGGGTACTCGTTCATGAAGCCGTACCCGCCGTGGATCTGGGTGGCGTCGCGGGCGTTGTCCATCGCGGCCTCCGAGGCGATCATCTTGGCGATCGCAGCCTCCTTCTTGAACCGCTTGCCGGCCAGCATGAGCCGGGCCGCCTCGTAGTAGGCGCAGCGTGCGGCATGGGCGCGGGCCTCCATGCGGGCGATCTTGAAGATCACCGACTGGTGCGTCGACAGCGTGCGCCCGAACGACTCGCGCTCCTTGGCGTACTTCACCGATTCGTCCACACACCCCTGTGCGGCGCCGGTCGCCAGGGCCGCGATCGCGATCCGGCCCTCGTCGAGGATCGACAGGAAGTTGGCGTAGCCGCGACCCCGCTCACCGAGGAGGTTCTCGGCCGGCACCCGGGCGTCGCTGAACGTCAGCGGGTGCGTGTCGGAGGCGTTCCAGCCGACCTTGTCGTAAGCGGGCTCGACGACGAACCCGGGCGTGCCCGCCGGCACGATGATCGTCGAGATCTCCTTGCCGCCGTCGGGGCGCGTGCCGGTGACGGCCGTGACCGTGACCAGCGAGGTGATGTCGGTGCCGGAGTTCGTGATGAACTGCTTGGCGCCCTTGATCACCCACTCCTGCCCGTCCAATTGCGCCGTCGTGCGGGTCGCGCCGGCGTCGGAACCGGCTCCGGGTTCGGTGAGGCCGAAGCCCGCGAGCGCGGTGCCTGCCGCGAGGTCGGGCAGCCACCGTTCCTTCTGCTCGTCCGAGCCGAACTTGAAGATCGGCATGGCGCCCAGCCCGACTCCGGCCTCGAGGGTGATCGCCACGGACTGGTCGACGCGGCCGAGCTCCTCGAGCGCGAGGGCGAGCGCGAAGTAGTCGCCGCCCATGCCGCCGTACTCCTCGGGGAACGGCAGGCCGAACAGGCCCATCGCGCCCATCTGCTTGACGATCGCGTACGGAAAGCTGTGCTCGCGGTCGTGCTGCGCGGCCGCCGGCGCGACCACCTCGTCCGCGAATTCGGCGACGGTCGCTTTGAGGTCGGCGTATTCGCCGTCAAGTTCTGGCATCGGTGACATCCCTTGAGTCTTGTGTCAGACGGTTGAGTCGAGCTTGTATCAATCGGTGGGGTCAGCTGGGGTTTCAGCTGCGGCCTCGGCGGGCTCTTCGGGCTCGGCGGCCTCGTCGGGGTGCGGGTCGACGACGGCCAGGAGCCGGTCCGCGCCGACCTGGTCGCCGGCCGCGCACTCCAGGCTCACGACCCCGGCGATCGGCGCGGCGAGGGTGTGCTCCATCTTCATCGCCTCGAGCACGAGCACCGGCTGGCCGGCCTCGACGGTGTCGCCGTCGGCGACGCGCACCGCGATGACGGCCCCGGGCATGGGGCTGCGCAGTTGGGCGTCGGCCGGGGCCGCGTCGTGGATGCGGGCGTCGATGAGGGGCAGTTCGCGCAGTTCCCAGGTGTGCCCGTCACCCGCGACCCACGCCGTCTGGTCGTCGTGACGCACCAGCCAGCGCTGCTGCACCCCGTCCAGGCTCAGCTGCAGCGCGGCGCCGTCACGGGCGAGCCGGGCCTCGTGCTCGACGCTCTCGACCGACTCGTGCAGCGAGCCGATCGTCGCGTCGGTGAGGGTGATCCGGGCGTCGCGGGGCGTGCCGCGCAGCCCCACGGTCACCGCGGCGGATCCCGGTTCGGCCCAGCGCGTCCACACCTGCGCGCGGCCACCCACCCGCCAACCGTTCGGCAGATCCCACAGGCTGCGGGACGCCCGGGGCACCGTGCGCCAGCGGTCCTCGGTGCGCGACATCGCCGCGGCGACCAGGGCCGCGGGAGGCGGCGGGGTCGAGGCGTAGTCGTCCATCGTGCGGTCCAGCAGCCCGGTGTCGACGTCGCCCGCGACGACCTCGGGGCGCGCCAGTAGATAGCGCGCGAAGCCGACGTTCGTGCGCAGCCCGAGCACGTGCGTGCCGGCCAGCGCCCGGTCGAGCCGCGCGAGGGCCTGGGCGCGGTCGCGGCCGTGGGCGATGACCTTGGCGAGCATCGGGTCGTACTCGCTACCGACGACCGTGCCTGCTCGCAACCCGGAGTCGACTCGCACACCCGCACCGGCCGGCTCGACGAGGTCGAGCACAGTGCCGCCGGTGGGCAGGAAGCCGCGGGCCGGGTCCTCGGCGTACACGCGGGCCTCGATCGCGTGACCGACCAGGTGAATATCGTCCTGCGCCAGCGTCAGCGGCTCCCCGGCGGCGATCCGCACCTGCCAGTCGACGAGGTCGACGCCGGTGACGAACTCCGTGACCGGGTGCTCCACCTGCAGGCGGGTGTTCATCTCCATGAAGAAGAACTCGTCGGGGGCCGCTGCGCTGACGATGAACTCGACCGTGCCGGCTCCGACATAGCCCACGGATCGAGCCGCGTCGCAGGCGGACTCGCCGATCCGGGCGCGCGTCTGGTCGTCGAGCAGGGGGCTCGGGGCCTCCTCGATGACCTTCTGGTGGCGGCGCTGCAGCGAGCACTCGCGTTCGCCGAGGTGGATGACGTGCCCGTGCGCGTCGGCGAGCACCTGCACCTCGATGTGCCGGGGCGTGTCGACGAATCGTTCGAGGAACAGCGTGTCGTCGCCGAACGCGCCCGCGGCCTCGCGGCGGGCCGAGGCCAGCGCGGCGGGGAGGTCTTCGGGGTGTTCGACGCGCCGCATGCCCTTGCCACCGCCTCCGGCGGAGGGCTTGACGAGCACGGGGTAGCCCACCTCGTCGGCCGCCTCGACGAGGTCGGAGTCGGTGAGCCCCGGGCGGGAGACGCCCGGCACCGTCGGCACGCCGCGCGCCGACACGGCGGCCTTCGCGGCGATCTTGTCGCCCATCGTCTCGATCGCGGCGGCCGGGGGACCGATGAAGATCAGACCCGCCTCCTCCAGCGCCCGCGCGAACGCGGCGTTCTCGGAGAGGAACCCGTAACCGGGGTGCACGGCCTGGGCGCCCGACGCGCGGCAGGCGGCGAGCACCGCGTCGATGTCGAGGTAGGAGGCGGTCGCCGGCGCCGGCCCGAGCCGCACGGCGACATCGGCCTCCCGCACGTGCCGGGCGTCGGCGTCGGCGTCGGAGTAGACGGCGACGCTGCGGATCCCGGCCGCCCGCAGGCTTCGGATGACGCGGCACGCGATCTCACCGCGATTCGCGACGAGCACCGCACGCAGCCCGCCTTTCCGAGCGGGGGGTGGGGTGGGGGTGGGGGTCATCGTCATCACATCCGGAAGACGCCGTTGTTGACCGGGGCCAGGGGGGCGCCGATCGCGGCGGACAGGGCCAGGCCGAGCACGGTGCGGGTCTCGGCGGGGTCGATGATGCCGTCGTCCCAGAGCCGGGCCGTGGAGTAGTACGCGCTGGACTGCCGCTCGAACTGCGCGCGGATCGGGGCGGCGAACTCCTCGTGCTGCTCCGGGGTCCACTCGCCGCCGGAGCGCTGCACCTGCGTGGCGCGCACGGTGGCGAGGGTGTCGGCCGCCTGCGGGCCGCCCATGACGGCGATCTTCGCGTTCGGCCACATCCACAGGAACCTGGGCGAATAGGCGCGCCCGCACATCGAGTAGTTGCCGGCGCCGAAGCTGCCGCCGATGACGACCGTGAACTTCGGCACCCGGGCGCACGCGACCGCGGTGACCATCTTCGCGCCGTTCTTCGCGATGCCCCCGGCCTCGTACGCCCGCCCGACCATGAAGCCGGTGATGTTCTGCAGGAACACCAGCGGGATCCGGCGGCGGTCGCACAGCTCGATGAAATGCGCTCCCTTGAGCGCCGATTCGGACAGGATCACGCCGTTGTTGCCGATGATGCCGACCGGGTGCCCGTGCAGGTGCGCGAACGCCGTCACCATCGTCGTGCCGTACTCGCGCTTGAACTCGGAGTACTGCCCGCCGTCGACGATCGTGCCGATGACGTCACGCACGTCGTAGGGGGTGCGCGAGTCGACCGGCACGAGGTCGTAGAGGTCGGTCTGGGGCCGGGTCGGCCGGACCGTCTCACGCACCTGCCACGCTGGCGACTCCGGAGGCGGGCAGGTGGCGACGATCTCGCGGACCCGCAGCAGCGCCTCGTAGTCGTCGGCGGCGAGGTGGTCGACGACCCCGGAGGTGCGGGCGTGCAGGTCGCCGCCGCCGAGCTCCTCGGCGGTCACCTCTTCGCCGGTGGCCGCCTTCACCAGCGGCGGGCCGGCGAGGAAGATCGTGCCCTGGTTGCGCACGATGACCGCCTCGTCGCTCATCGCCGGCACGTACGCGCCGCCGGCGGTGCACGAGCCCATGACGGCGGCGATCTGCGGGATGCCCTGCGCGCTCATCTGGGCCTGGTTGTAGAAGATCCGCCCGAAGTGCTCGCGGTCGGGAAAGACGTCGTCCTGCTGCAGCAGCATCGCGCCGCCGGAGTCGACGAGGTAGATGCAGGGGAGCCGGTTGTCGGCCGCGATCTGCTGCGCCCGCAGGTGCTTCTTGACGGTCATCGGGTAGTAGGTGCCGCCGGAGACCGTGGCGTCGTTGGCGACGATGACGCACTCGCGCCCGCTGACGCGGCCGATGCCGGTGACGATGCCCGCCGCCGGGGCGCGCCCCTCGTACATCTCCTCGGCGGCCAGGGCGGACAGTTCGAGGAACGGGCTGCCCGGGTCGAGCAGCACGTCGACGCGCTGGCGCACGAGGAGCTTGCCGCGTTCGAGGTGGCGGCGCCGGGCCTTCTCGCCCCCGCCCTCGGCGGCGCGCTCCAGGCGTGCGTGCAGGTCGGCGAGCAGGTCGGCGTGCGCGGTGCGGTTCGACGTAGGTTCGGTCACGGGCGGGTCCTTCCCGGGCTCACTCGGACAACTCAGTTAGTCGCGATTAACTGAATGTAACCGGCGCGGGGAGGGTTGTCCAGACCGATCTCTGGGCGAGTTCCCGCTGGGCCCGAACCCAAACCACACACTGCTGTGTGCAGATGCGGGTCAGGCGGCGAGTGCGGCGCGGGCCATGCGCGTCATCACCGCGCGCAGTTCCTGCTCGGGCAGGCGGGGGATCCGCGGGGTGGAGTTCAGGAGCCCGAAGGTGGCGTGCGCGAGGGCTCTGGCCTCGGGCTCGGCGAGCTCGGGGCGCACCCGCCGCAGCGTGCTCACCCACCAGCCGACGTATTCGCGCTGCAGCGCCCGCACCTGCTCGCGGGGCTCCCGCGCGAGGGAGCGCAGGTCCTGGAACTGCACGCTGATGAGATCCGGTTCGGTGACGACGAAGTCGACGTGCACCCCGATGAGGGCGTTCAGGGTCGCCTCGGGGTCGTCGCCCGCGGACATCGCGGCGCGGGCGCCGGCGTGCAGCCGCTGCGAGATGTCGAGCAGCATCTCGGCGAGCGCCTCGTCCTTGGAGGCGAAGTGCCGGTACAGCGCCGGGCCGCTGACCCCGACCTCGGTGCCGATGTCGCTGAGCCGCACGCCGTGAAATCCGTGCCGGGCCATGAGTCGCGCTGCGGCGACGAGGATCTCGCGGCGCCGTTGGGCCTTCGCCAGGGCCCGGGCCGTCGGCGGGCGGGCGTCGCGGGACTCGCTCGCCTCGTCCTCGCCTGCATCGACCAGCATGTCGTCAATGTAGCCGCTGGATCCCGAGAGCCGCGGCGGCTCCGGGGAGCCCGGCGGGTCTCAGCGGGTCTCAGCGGTTCTCGACCGGTTCAGCGGGGCGGTTGGTTCGGCGGGCTCGGAAAGGCGGTGGGTTCGGCGGGTCTCGGCAGGTTCGGCGGGGGGCTCACGTCGTGTCGATGACCAGGTCGGCGCGCTCGCGCGTGCCCTCGGTGGCGAACAGCGCGGCCTCCTGGTCGGCCCAGCGCCGCCAGTGCGGCGCGAAGGTCTCGCCGTCGCGAGCCAGCCCGCGCCGCAGCCGCTCCGAGCGGTCCGCCTCCACCCAGAGCACGGCGGTGCAGCGCCGCGCCGGGCCGCGCGACCCGCAGCCGACGCCCTCGCCGACGAGCCAGTCGGCGGAGGGCACCGCGTGCCACTCGGCGTACCGGCCGGCGTGCCAGTCGTAGCGTCGGTAGCCCGCGGGTTCGCCCCGGGCGAGCGGATCGATGATCCATTTCTGCAATCGCGCCACCGCGTCGGCCAGCCCGTCCCAGCCGGGGTAGAGGTCGTCCATGTGGATGATCTGCACCGTTGCGCCGGAGGGGTCCGCGCGCTCAAGCAGCCGCACGATCGCGATCGCCGATGTGGTCTTTCCCGAGCCGGAGGGGCCGTCGACGGCGATGATCCGCGTGCGTCCGGCGCGCGGCGGGCGGCCACGGGCCAGCTCGACCAGCGACTCGAGCGCCTGCAGCGACTCGGGCCACTTGGGCGACTCGCGAGACTCGTGGGACTCGGGCGACTCGTGAGACTCGGGCGAATCCCGCGGCTCCGGCGGCCGCAGCGCCTCGCGCTCGGCGGGGCGTGCCGGATCCTCGCTGGGCAATCGCGTCACCCCCTCGGTCTGCGACGTCATCCGGGCCCCTCGGGCCCCTCGGCCCTCCTCGAGCTGCTCGGGTCGCGGCCGCTCGCTCGCGGACCCCGCCTCCGCAGGTCCGCGGCCCTTCCTACACTGGCGCCGTGAGCCTAGCGACCCGCGTCATTCCCTGCCTCGACGTCGACGCGGGGCGCGTCGTCAAGGGCGTCAACTTCGAGAACCTGCGCGACGCGGGCGATCCCGTGGAGTTGGCCCACCGCTACGACGACCAGGGCGCCGACGAGCTGACGTTCCTCGACGTCACGGCGAGCAGCGGCGACCGCGAGACCACCTACGAGGTCGTGCGCCAGACCGCCGAGGAGGTCTTCATCCCCCTCACCGTCGGAGGCGGCGTGCGCACCGTCGACGACGTCGACCGGCTCCTGCGCGCGGGCGCCGACAAGGTCGGCATCAACACGGCGGCCATCGCCCGCCCGGAGGTCATCGACGAGGTCGCCGACCGCTTCGGCGCGCAGGTGCTCGTGCTGTCCGCCGACGTGCGGCGGTGCCGACCGGACGGCGAGCACACCGACTCCGGCTTCGAGGTCACGACCCACGGCGGCCGCCGCGGCACCGGGATCGACGCGATCGCGTGGTGCGCCCAGGCCGCTGCGCGTGGCGCGGGGGAGATCCTGCTCAACTCGATGGACGCCGACGGCACGAAGGCGGGCTTCGACACCGAACTCATCGCGCTCGTGCGGGGCGTCGTCGATATCCCGATCATCGCCAGCGGCGGCGCCGGGGCCGTCGAACACTTCGCACCGGCCGTGCGCGCCGGCGCCGACGCCGTGCTCGCCGCGAGCGTTTTCCACTACGGGCAGCTGACGATCTCCGACGTCAAGGACGCACTGCGAGCCGAGGGGATCACGGTGCGCTGACTCGCGCGAAAAAGGCCCCGGACATGATCACGGCCCCGGTGGGGGGGACCGGGGCCGCGTGACCTCTGATCAGCCGGGGGGAGGCTGGGGAGGTCTCTTACAGAGTAGCCAGCGACAAAGTCGGTGTCGGCCGACATTTGGTTCGGCGACGTTCTGCATTCGGTAAAGTGTGCGCCGATTTCGTAAAGTCGCGTGCACTGGAACACATTCTTGGAAACTGGACGCGCGACCCACTAATTCGCCTCTCGAGAATCGACGCGTGCGCCGCACTCAACCCGCGATGAATGACAGGCGCACCTCACGCTGCGGATTGTCGACGTTGAGATCGACGAGGCAGATGCTCTGCCAGGTGCCCAGGGCGAGGCGGCCACCGACGACCGGGATCGTCGCGTACGGCGCGATGAGGGCCGGCATCACGTGGGAGCGGCCGTGGCCGCGAGAGCCGTGCCGGTGCTGCCAGCGGTTGTCGGCGGGCAGGAGGTCGGCGAGTGCGGCGAGGAGGTCGCTGTCGCTGCCTGCGCCGGTCTCGATGATCGCGATGCCGGCGGTGGCGTGCGGCACGAAGACGTGCAGGAGCCCGTCGTCGGCGTCGGCGACGAACGCCTCGCACTGGTGGGTCAGGTCGTGAACGGTCTCGCGGGATCCGGTCGTCACGGCGATGAGCTCGGTGCGCATGGGCCCATCCTCGCGTGATCCCGCGCGGACCACCCGAGCGGGACACCGGCCCCGCGCCGGGACACCGCCTCCGCGGCGGGACACCGGTTCAGTGGCGGGACACCGGCTCCGCGGCGGGACACCGCCTCCGCGGCGGGACACCGGTTCAGTGGCGGGACACCGGCTCCGCGGCGGGACACCGGTTGCTCGACGGAACACGCGCTGGTCGACGGGACACCGGCGATCGCAGGTGTCCGGTCGACGCAGGTGTGTTCAGTCGAGGAGTCGGTGTCCGGTGCGGCCGGGGCTACGGCTGGGCTTTCCGCTCTGGCCGAGGTCAGCCCGAGATTTCGGCCCGAGTTTCGGCCCAAGTCCCCAGTTCCGGCTCCGGACAAGGCTTGTCGGCGAGGGCGCACAGGGGCCGGCTCTGCCGACCGCGGTGACCCCTGATTCACCCGGTCGGCGACGAGCCGGCCAGCTGGGCACAGGCTAACAGAACACCGTTATGGAACGTATCGCGCTAATGTGCGGCTGTGGTGCGGCCGAAGACTTACGACGAGCAGCTGCGCGCGGGTCTCGTGCGGGCGGCCGCCGATCGGATCGCGGTGAGCGGGGCGCACGGGCTGTCGCTGCGCGAGCTCGCCGCCGACCAGGGCACGTCGACCAACGCGATCTACGTGATGTTCGGAGGCAAGAGCCAGCTCGTCGACGCGGTGCTCGCGCAGGCGGACGCGGGCTTCACCGGCGCGCAGCGTGAGGCGCTCGGAGCCGGTCGCACCCTGGCGGACCTACACCGTCTCGGCGATGCCTACCGCACCTGGGCCTGTGCGAACCCGGCGTGCTACGCGGCGATGTTCAGCCACGCCGGGCTCGCCGGCGGCGACTCCCCGCAGGCGAGCACGGGCGACACGCCGGAGTCGATGGGCCCGATCCTCACCGTCATCGAACGCCTCATCGCCGACGGTCTCGTGCGCGACGCGGGCGTGCTGCCGGTCGCCACCAGCGTCTGGGCGGCCGTGCACGGCATCGTCAGCCTCGAGATCGCGCTGTGGGCCGGCTCGCCCGGCGCCGACCAGATCTTCGCCACCCACATGGAGGCGGTGGAGCGGGGTTGGCTCACGCCCCGCGGCCAGGACGAGGCGCGCCGCCTGTGGGCCCAGTGGACGCCGACCGCCGCCCAGGCATCCGTCCATTAGCTTCCGGTCTGGCCCCCATCGCCGGTTCGGAGGAATGAGCGCGCCCAGCCCTCGCCCGCCCCGCCCCACGGCCTCCCCAACTCGTCGGCCCCCTCTTGGTCGAAGGCTGCCCGTTCGGTCGAGGGCTAGGGTTGCAGTCGGAGCCCTCGACCGAAAGGGCAGCCTTCGACCTTGGTGGGAGTCGTCCGGTCGGCCGATGGGGTCGGTCGGTCCCACGGTCTCCCCAACCCTTCGGCCGGTGGGGGTCGGTCGGCTGACGGCGGCTAGGCTCGATCGGCGTGAACGGGACGGCACGCGCGACGGCACGCGGGAGTGCATGCACGACGGCACGTGGGGCGCCACGAGGGACGGCACGTGGGGCGGAATACGCGATGGCACGCGGGGCGGCGCGGCGGTGAGCGGGCAGACGTCACCCAGCGAATGGCGGCGGGTGGACCTCGTCGGCATCGGCGCCGACGGGTGGGCCGGCCTGACCGACGGTGCCCGCGACGCGCTGACCTCCGCCGACGTGATCATCGGCGCCCCGCGTCAGCTCGACCTGCTGCCGACGGTCGTCTCCGCCGAACGCCTCACTTGGCCCTCGCCCCTGCCACCCGCGGTCGGGCCGCTGCTCGCCCGTCACGCCGACCGCGCGCTCGCCGTGCTGGCCTCCGGCGACCCGATGCACTACGGCATCGGCCGCCTCCTCGTGTGCCACCTCGGCGCCGACGGCCTGCGCGTGCACGCCCACCCGTCGTCGATCTCCCTCGCGTGCGCCCGCCTCGGCTGGGCCGTCGAGGACGTCGCGGTCGTCTCCGCCGTCGGCCGCGACGTGCACACGCTCGCCGCCGCGCTCTATCCCGGGCGCCGGGTGCTCGTGCTCTCGTCCGGGTCCGGCACGCCCGCGCAGGTGGCCGCGTTGCTCGCCGAATCCGGCTTCGGCGCCTCCACGCTCACGGTCCTGGGCGACCTGGGGGGCGCGCGGGAGTCGCGCTGTGGCGGCACCGCCTCCGGGTGGGGGGTGGAGCGCGAGCAGGTGCCGCCGCTCAACGTCGTCGCCATCGAGACGCGCCGCGGCGCTGCCCCGAGCGACCAGGCCGGCAGGGAGACTCCGCGGCTGCACCTGGGAGCCGGGCTGCCCGACTCCGCGTACGAGACCGACGGGCAGCTGACGAAGTGGGAGGTGCGGGCGTTGACCCTGGCCGCGCTGGCCCCGGCGCCCGGCGAGCTGCTGTGGGACATCGGCGGTGGCACCGGCACGATCGGCATCGAATGGATGCGCGCGCACCGCTCGTGCCGCGCGATCGCCGTCGAACGTCGTGAGGACCGTGCGGCGCGTATCGAACGCAACGCCGCCGCCCTCGGCGTACCCGGCCTGCGGGTCGTGCGGGGCGCCGCGCCACAGGCACTCGACGGACTGGGGAGCGCGCCGGAGCCGGGTTCGAGCGACGTCGACGCGCCGGACGCGATCTTCGTCGGCGGCGGCCTCGGCGTCGACGGGGTCTTCGAGGCGTGTTGGCGCGCGCTGCGCCCCGGCGGCCGGTTCGTCGCGAACACCGTGACCCTGGAGTCCGAGGCGCTCCTCATCGACCTGCAGGCCCGGCTCGGGGGTCGGCTCGTGCGCCTGGAGGTCTCGCGCGCCGAGCCGATCGGCGGGTACACCGGCTGGGTGCCGGCGCGGCCCGTCACCCAGTGGAGTGTCACCAAGAGCGCCCCGGCCGCCGCCTCCGCTGGAGACCCGGTCGACGAATCGGCCGGTGAATCGGCCTCGCAGTCAGGAGAATCCGCGTGACCGTCTACTTCATCGGAGCCGGGCCGGGGGCCGCCGACCTCATCACCGTGCGCGGTCAGCGGCTCGTGGCCACCTGCCCGGTCGTGCTCTACGCGGGCGCGCTCGTGCCGACCGAGCTGCTCGACCAGGCGGCCCCGGATGCACGGCTCGTCGACACCGCCGACCTCACGCTCGACGAGATCATCGCCGAGCTCGCGGCGGCCGACGCGCGCGGTGACGACGTGGCGCGCCTGCAGTCCGGCGACCTGTCGATCTACAGCGCGGTCGCCGAGCAGATCCGCCGGCTCGACGCGTTGGGCATCGGTTACGAGATGGTGCCCGGGGTACCGGCGTTCGCCGCGGCGGCCGCGTCGTTGGGGCACGAGCTGACGGTGCCGACCGTCGGCCAGTCGGTGGTGCTCACCCGCTACGGCAAGCGGGCCACGCCGATGCCGGCGGGGGAGAGCCTCGAGGCCTTCGCGGCGACCGGCGCGCTGCAGGTGCTGCATCTGGGCACCCAGGCCGTGGCGGAGATCGCCGAACGGCTCACCCCGCATTACGGACCCGACTGCCCCGCCGCCGTCGTCGCGTACGCCAGCCAGCCGCGGGAGGTCGTGCTGCGAGGCACCCTCGCCGACATCGCCGGGCAGGTGCACGCCGCCGGGCTGCGGCGTAGCGCGGTCATCCTCGTCGGCCGGGTGCTCGGCGCCGAGGGCTTTCCCGACTCCCACCTCTACTCCGCCCTGCGCGAGCGGCACGACTGCCGGGCGGACGGCGCCGACGGGACACCCTGAGCCCGACAGGACACCCCGAGCCTGACGGGACACCTCGAGCCCGACAGGACACCTCAAACCCGACAGGGCACCTCGACGTCGACGGGACACCCGCGATCGCAGGTGTTCAGTTCAGCCGAGGGCGTTCAGTTTCGTGTCGGGTGTCCAGTGATTCCGAGGGCGCTCAGTTTCGTGGCAGGGTTCGGTGCCGTCGCGCGGATTCGGTGCGGCGGCTTCGGTGCGGCGCCCCCGGTGCGGCGGCTTAGGTGCGGCGGATTCGGTGCGGCGGCTTCGGTGCGGCGGCCCGGGCCCGGCGTCAACGGCCGGGCGGGCCGGAACTGCCTCAGCTGCGGCCGACGATCGTGCCGCCGCGGTCGATGCACACGACGTCGACGGTGACGGGTGCGTCGCCGAGCACGGCATGAGCCTGGTCGCGGGCGGTGCGGGCGACGGCGTCGCCCAAGGCCACGTCCGCGGCCTGGGCGAGCTGCAACGCACCCAGGCCGGTCGTCGAGGCCTCGATCGCGGCGACGAGCTCGGCGTCGCCGCCCGCCTCCCGGGCCAGCGACGCCAGCAGCGGCAGGTCGACCTGGGAGCGGCCGGAGTGCAGGTCGAGGTGCCCGGCCGCGAGCTTGCTGAGTTTCGCGAATCCGCCGCAGATCGTCAGCCGATCCACCGGGTGTCGCCGCAGGTGCTTGAGCACCGCCCCCGCGAAGTCGCCCATGTCGAGCAGGCTCGTCTCCGGCAGTCCGTACAGCTGGGTGATCACCCGCTCCGAGGTGGAGCCGGTGCAGCCCGCGACGTGGGTGTGCCCCAGCGCCCGCGCCACATCGATCCCGCGGTGGATCGAATCGATCCACGCCGCACACGAATACGGCACCACGACGCCGGTCGTGCCGAGGATGGACAGCCCGCCGAGGATCCCGAGCCGCGGGTTCCACGTCTGCTCCGCGATCCGCGCCCCGTCGTCGACGCCGACGGCCACGACGACGTCCGGCTCCGCCCGGTGCTCGGCCGCCACCCGCTGCAGGTGCTCGGTGATGAACCGGCGCGGCACCGGGTTGATCGCCGGCTCGCCGACCGGCAGCGGCAGGCCGGGCAGTGTCACGGTGCCCACCCCGTCTCCGGCCTCGAAGACCACCCCGGAGCCGGGCTCGCCGGGCCGCACGACGACCCGGATCACGGCGCCGTGCGTGACGTCGGGATCGTCGCCGGCGTCCTTCGTCACCGCCGCCATCGCCCAGGCCGCGTCGCCCGCCTCGCCCCCCTCGCCGCCGTCGCCCGTGCCGAGCTCTTCAGCGGTGAGCGCGAACGCGGGCGTGCGGCCCTTCGGCAGCGTGATCGTCACCGGGTCGGGAAACTCGCCCGTCAGCAGCGCCGTGTAGGCGCTCGTCGCCGCCGCGGTGGCGCAGGCGCCGGTGGTCCAGCCGGGCCGCAGGCCGGTGTGCTCGAGCTGAGCTGACCGGCCACCCCGGCCACCCCGGCCACCCGTGCCAGGGCTTGTCGATTGCTCCACTGCGCCAACCGAATCCGTGACCGACTCGGAATTGGCGTCGTCGGCGTGTGCGGGCGATATCACGACGTCATCGTGTCACCATCGCCGTGGCAGCATCCGGGGGGCACGGGGGCACGTGAGCCGGCTCGGCTGACGTGCGGGGGGCACGCGTGAGCGCCGCCACCCGCACACCGGGGCCGACCCAGAACACGGCGGCCCTGACGACCCGACGATCCGACAGCGCACGCGGACCACGTCCGCGCGCCGTCACGCAGCCACCGACGGCAACCCCGAAGGACGAACGCCGATGACCCCTGCCCGAAACCCCCTGATCGCCGCCCCCACGAGACGCCCCACGCCGGACGGTCCGAGCCGAACGCGGAGCCAGACCCGGCGCGACGCCTCGGTCGCCCGCCGCCTCGCCACGGTCCTGACCGCCGTGACCAGCGCTGGCGCGCTCCTGGTCACCGGTGGAGCCGCGCAGGCCGCCCAAGCCCAGCCCGCGCAGGTCGCTCAGAGCGCGTCGGCCGCCGCCGCGGCGACCCAGCCGGCTCAGCAGGCACCGAGCGCCCCGACCGCACCCGCCGACACCCGGGTCGGCGGCACCACCGTCGCGCGCGCCGGCAGCGTCGGGGCGATCGTGTCCTCGATCGACCGGGCGCTGCGCGCCTCGGAGATCCGCAACTTCGGCAAGCCGACCCGCACCGGCGCGGTCGCCGTGCACTTCGGGCCGCAGACGCAGGACCGGGTCAAGTCGTTCCAGCGGCGCAACAAGCTGCCGGTCACCGGCGTCGTCGACGAGCGCACCTACAACCTGCTGCGGCCCGCGACGAAGCTGACGCGCGGCCTGAACACCGTCGGCCGATCCGTGCAGGGCCGCGCCATCCAGGTGCGGGTCGTCGGCAACCTCGCCACCGCCAAGCGCCGGGTGTTGCTCATGGGCTGCGTGCACGGCAACGAGTGCGAGGGCGTGCCGGTGCTGCGCTCCATCGCGAACTCCACGCCCCCGGCCGGCGTCGCGTACGTGATCTTCACCTACCCCAACCCCGACGGCCGCACCGCCGGCACCCGCGGCAACGCCCGCGGAGTCGACCTCAACCGCAACGCGATCGGCTGGCAGCCCGCCTCCGCCCGAGGCAACCCCTACTACCCGGGCACCGGTCCGCTCTCGGAGCCGGAGTCGGTGGCGATCCACGACGTCTTCCGCGCCGCCCGCCCGACGGCGTTCATGTCGTTCCACCAGGCGCTGCGCTGCATCGACTTCTCCGGCCGCGGCAAACAGTGGGCGGGCACCTACGCCCGGATCTCCGGCCTGCCCGTCAAGGAGCTGTCCGCGTACCGCGGCAGCATCGGCACCTGGGTCGGCAACCGCTACCCGAGCATGGTCTCGCTGACCGTCGAGCTGCCCCGGCCCGTGCCGGCGTGGATGATCGACAGCAACATCGCCGCGGTCAAGCGCGTCGCCACCCGGCACTGAGCCCGGGGGCGCGCACCGCGGCGAAACGGTGCGCGCCCCCGTGACCGTGTCGTCGGCGACGCCGGCTCAGTGCCAGCGCGACCAGGCGGCCTGTTTGGTGGTGCCGGCCTGCTCGGCGACCCGGCTCCAGGAGCCGCTGGCGGCGAGGTTGCGGGCCGACTCACCGATCGCCAGGCCGAGTTGCTCGCTGAGCGCGAGCAGCTCGCGGAAGGCGTTCGGGTCGGTGCTCGCCGCGAGCGCGGCCACCCGCGCGCGGATCTCTTGCGCCGCGCGCTCGACGTCGGCGCCGGTCAGTGGTTCTGCCTCACCCATACCTCGACCTCGGCCTCCCCGTCATCGAATCCGCGGCGCCACGTGGCGTCCGGCCAATGGTAGGTGAGGGTGCCCTCCGCCGGGCGGTACTCGGCCGTGTAGAGGGTGCCGAAGCCGCGGGCGTAGTCCTGCCGGCGCACCGGCTCCCGGGTGAAGCGGGCCACCTGCTCGTCGGCCGGCTCGTCGAGCGCGCCCAACAGCAGGTCCTGACGCTCCTTGCTCTCCAGGGGGCCGGCGACGTCGGGGCGCTCGACGGCGCCCAGGCGGTGGTTGGTCGTCACCCTCAGATCGGAGACCTCCGGTTCGCGCCCGGGGCCGACGAAGACGGCGGCGTGCGCCCCGTGGGTGTCGAGCAGCGCGAGGTTGTACGACTGGGCGACCGGCAGGCGCTTTAGCGCCGCGATCGCCTCCGGCACGGTCGCGCACGTCTCGAGCAGGTAGCGCACGACGAGCGGCACCGCGAACCCGGCGGGGGCGTCCGGGCCGGTCGGCAGGCCGCCGTACGTGAGGCTGACCGTCAGGCCGTCCTCGTTCATGCCGTCGACCAGGCCCCACAGCAGGTCGGAGGTGCCGATGACCTTGCGGCGGCCGGAGTAGTTCGTCGAGGCGACGACGCCCTCGAACAGGTTCGGGTCGTAGTCGTAGTTGCGCACGAGCCGGGGGCTCTCGCCGGTGATGACGACCTGTGAGCAGCCGGTTGCGAACAACGGCAGGTGCCACATCGTCAGCAGCCGCGCCGCCACCGGGTCGTGACCCGTGCGGGCGACGAGGGCCAGCCAGGTGTCGACGAGCTCGGGCATGTGCTCGCGGAGCCGGGCCTCGGCCTCCGCGAGCGTCGGCCGGGCCTCCCAGCCCTGGCTGAGGTACCACGCGCGGTACGCCGGCCACGTCGCCTGGAACAGCGCGCGCCAGCGCTCGCCCGGGGTGTCTTCGCGGTAACCGACGAACGCGAGCCGCCGGTCCGGGGCCTGCGTTGCGCTCGTTGCGCTCGTTGCGCTCGATGCGCTCGGGGAAGCAGGGGCGCTGGGGGAGGCGGGCGCACTCGCGTCGGCGGCCGTCCACCGCGGGGAGGCGTGGCCCTCCCAGCGCTCGCCCCACGGGTCCGGGCAGGCCCGGATGTCGGAGGCGGCGCGGTCGCGAGCCGGGGCCGAGGCCGCGGAGCCGAGCGCGGCCCACTGCAGGCCGTAGCGGATCCACCCCTGCCAGTCGTCGTTCCTGGTCGGGGGAGTGGGCTGCATCGTCAAGATGTTCATGACGTCAATTGTTACTTGACGACGGGCGGATCGTCAAATGTGACTTGACGGATGAGGGCGGCATAGCATTTCCCGCATGAGTGCCGAGTCGTTCCACGTCGACCACCCCTACTACCGCCCCGAGCCCGGGTCGGCCTGGGATCACGTGGAGGAGGCCCAGCCGCTGCTCGTCATTGAGCGGCCGCTGGTGTCGCTGGCCAACTGGCAGGAGCCGGAGAACGTGCGCTGGTCGTTCCAGCACATGCGCGAGCTCATGCCGAGTCAGGTCATCCACGGCAACGACACCCCGCGCGAACTGCCCGAGCAGCCGCTGGAACTCGGCGACGTCGCGACCGGGCTGGACTGGGCGCCCACGCTCGACGAGCTGCTGACCGCGACCCAGACCGACGGTTTTCTCGTGCTGCACCGCGGTCGGATCGTCACCGAGCGGTACCTCGGCTCGATGGTGCGGCGCAGTCGCCACCTCGTCATGTCGGTCAGCAAGTCGCTCGTGTCGTGCGTCGGCGCCACGCTCGTGGCGGACGGGCGGCTCGACCCCGAGGCGCCCGCGGAGGACTACGTGCCCGAGTTGGCGGGTTCGGGTTACGCCGGGTGCCGCGTGCGCGACCTGCTCGACATGCGCACCGGGGTGCGGTTCAGCGAGGCCTACCTCGACCCGACGTCGGAGGTGCGCGTCATGGAACGCTCGATGGGCTGGGCGCCGCGCAACCACGGCGACCCCCTCGGCATGTACCCCTACATCCTCACGACCGAGCAGCAGGCGCAGCACGGCGGCGCGTTCGTGTACCGCTCGATGGACACCGACGCGCTGGGGTGGGTGTTCGAGCGGGCGGCCGGCGCCCGCATGGCCGACCTGCTCAGCGAGCGCCTGTGGATGCCGATCGGGGCGTTCCACGATGCGGAGGTGACCGTCGACCCGCTGGCCACCGCGATCCACGACGGCGGCGTGTCGACGACGCTGCGGGATCTCGCGCGATTCGGCCTCATGGTCGCCGCCGACGGCGCGGTCGACGGCACCCAGGTCGTGCCGGCCGACTGGATGACCAGCGCCTGCTACCCGCCCCCCGACGTGCGCGAGGCGTTCGCCGTCGGCGAGAACGAGCCGTTCATGCCGGGCGGCTGGTACCGCAACCAATTCTGGTTCGTGCCCGGTGATTCCGGCCCCGTGCAGCTGGCCCTGGGGATCCACGGCCAGATGGTCTTCGTCGAGCGCGCCACCGGCCTCGTCGCCGTCAAGCTCTCCAGCTGGCCCTACCCGCAGGACGCCCAGAAGCTCATGGGCACCGTGTGGGCGCTGCGCCAGCTCGGCCGGGTGCTCGAGGGCGCCTGACCCGCGAGGGGCCGGGCACCGGTCGGCGCCCGGCCCCTCGCGGTCGGGCTACTTCAGGTAGGCGAGGTAGTTCGTCGGTGCCGCCCCGGGGTCGATGTCCGTGGTCTTGAACAGCCCGTGGATGGCGTCGATGAACTGGTGGGAGCGCTGCGTGAGGCGCCCGTCCTCGGTCTGCATGCGCGTGCGGGTCACGAGGATGCCGATGTCGGCGCCCTTGAACAGGTACTCCCCGGCCCCGTAGACGCGCAGGAAGAACGCGTCCATCGGCTCCTCGAGGTAGTGCCAGTCGAGGCCGTTGCGCAGGTAGTGCAGGGTACCGTCGTAGTCGAGGTGGTAGACGCCGGTGGCGGGCGCCTCGTCGATGAACCGGATCTGCGCCTGCGAGGTCTTCATGACGAGCTGGCAGTACACGTCGACGGCCGCGAGTTCGCGCCACCGCGTGTTGATCTCGTCGACGTCGAGGTCGTAGTCGACGTCGAGGTACTCCAACAAGTGGAACATGAACAGCGGCATGTCGGCGTAGGCGCCGGCCGTGACGCTCGTGATCGAGCTGACTCCGGAGATGCGCGGGTTGAGCTCGCCGAGGTAGACCTCGTCGGAGTCGAGGTCGACGAGCACGTCGACCTCGAAGAAGCCCCGATAGCCCTCCTTGCGCAGCCGGTTGCCGAGGCGGCCGACGTGCTCGATCGCCTTGGCACGCTGGGCGTCGGTGAGCGCCTCGGGGTACAGGTCGTTGCCGCACCAGCCGCCGCGGTAGGGAGTCAGCTCGGGGTAGCCGGTGAGGTCGGTCATAAACGGCCCGACGACCGTGCCGTGCTTGGTGTTGACCGCCTCCACCGCCGCCGCCCGGTTGCGGATGCGCTTCATGACCTTGATCTCTTCGCCGACGACGTCGGTGGCGCACTTGTTCCAGTCGTCGCGGGAGGCGACGAAGAACGTCGTCTTGCCCGAGTCGCCGTAGGCCGTCTGCAGCACCAGGTCGTCGCCCAGGCCCGCCGCCTCCGACTTCTCGACGAGGTCCTCGTACGACTCCAGCGTGGTCAGGATGTTCGGCACCGACGCGGCGCCCGCCTCGTTGCCCAGCTGGGTCGTGACGATCTTGGAGTCGAGCCGGTTGCGCAGCTCGAAGGGCGGCAGGATCAACTCGTAGCCGAGCTCCTGGCAGATCCGTTCGGTCTCCGGGGTGAAGAAGACCATGACGATCTTCGGCTTCTGCCCGGAGCCGTGGGCGGACTTGGCGGCGATGTGCTGCTGCACCGCCGGGTGGCGCAGCAGGTAGTTGTTGATGTCCTCGCCGTGCTCGAACTCGTCGTGGTCGATGAGCGGGGGCGTGAAAACCCGCGGGTGGTAGCCGTCCCAGGAGTCGTAGAACGTGATGAACGTGAAGTTGCGCACCCAGCGGTCGATCCCGAGCAGGTTGAACGCCGTGGCCCCGACGAAGAAGATCGGCGTGTCGTTGGTGCGGAAGAACGCCCGGATCTCCGACATGTTGCGCAGGTGCCGTCGCCCGTGGCTCTCCCGCGTCACCGGCGCCGGATCCGGCTGCTGCGGCGCGGATTCCTCGGCGGGGGCTTCGGCTTCGGGCACCGCGGGGGCCGCGGTCGTGACGTTCTCCTGCGGGGCCACCGGTGCCGATCCGTCGGCGGGCTCGGGCTGTTCGAGCTGCGGGTCGGCGGGCGTGGGCTGCGTCTGGGTCATCGGTGGTTCCTCTCGGCGGCCAAGGGCTGAAGTCGTAGACAGGAGGTGTGCGGCGCCGGGAGTGCCCCGAGGGGTCGCTCGCAGTCGGTCGCGCAGGAGACTGACGGCTGTCAGGATGCGATGCAGTGTATTGACGAGGGCCATCACTGGGGGTGGGGGTCATGGTCGGCCATACGGATGGCGGCCACACCCGCGCACTCCAACGAGTCGGAGAAACGACCCGGATCCTGCGGCGTGCGCCAGGAGGACAACTTGACGACCACGCAGTCGGTGTCCGGGTCGACGAGCAGGTATTGGCCGTGGATGCCCAGGCACAGTAGCGCACGCCCGGCGGGCCGAGGTACCCAGAACTGATTGCGATATAACCCCGTGCGCAAGGTGTCGATTTCGACGTCGGTGTGCGCTAGCGCGCGCTGAACTCGGGCCGCGAAGGCCGCGGTCGAGTCTGGCGCCCCGGTGCGGGTGTCCTTGATGAATCCGGCCGAGACCACCTGCCGATCACCGGCCGCGCCGCCGCGCAGCAGCATGAGCCCGAAGCGCGCGAGGTCGAGCGCGGTCATGCCCAGGCCACCCGAACTCTGCATCGTGCCGTAGAGGTCGACGGCGACGTCGACGGGGCCGGTCGTGCCGACCCGGGTCAACAGATCGCTGACGAGCGCGGAGACCGTGGTGCCGGCGGCCCGTTCGAGCACCCACCCGAGGGCCTCGGTGTCCAGCGAGCGATAGCAGAAGGGGCCGCCGGGGGTGGCGGGCCAGCCGATGCCGGCGACGAGGTCGTGCAGGCCGTAACCGACGGGGGAGCCGTCGACGGTGCGCGCCATGCGGGCCAGTTCCCCGGCGGGGTCGCCGTACTCCTCGTGGTAGCCCAGCCCGCCGACGCGCATGTCCAACAGATCGCGCACCCGCACGGGCGCGTAGCCGCCGCCGGCGAGTTCGGGCACGTATTGGGTGGCCGGTGCCTCCGGGTCGAGGGCGCCGGCGTCGATCAGCCGTCCGGCCACGCAGCCGACGATCGACTTGGTGATCGACATGATCGCCTGGGGAGCGGTGCGCGCGGCGTCGCTGCGGTACCACTGCGTGACGACCCGGCCGGCGTGCACGACGACGAACGCGTCGGTGTCGGTCTGGCTCAGCCGCCACGCCAGCGGGGCATACCGGCCGTCGACCCCGCGCACGGGCTGCCCGAGCACGTCCCACGAGCGGTCGACGATCGGCAACGCCACCTCGGTGCCCGGCGCCGGAGATGACGGAGCCGGTTGCGATGACGGAGCCGGTGACATCGCTGGCACCGGCAGCGGTACCCGTCGCCCGATCGGGATCATCGCAGCACTTCGCACGCGCACATGTGGCAAACCTATCGATGACGCCGCAGGTGGGGGGTCGTCGCGGTGCGACCGGCTCGGCCTACGCCTACGCCTCCGCATGGCAGGGGCGGGGTGGGGTGTGGCGGTGCGTCAGGATGAGGTGTGACCGATCCGGCTCCGCACGTGTTGATCCTCGGCGGCACGACCGAGGGGCGCGCCCTCGCGCAGGCGCTGGTGGGCTCCGGGCTGCGGGTGACCTCCTCGCTGGCGGGGCGGGTCTCCCGCCCGGCGCAGCTGCCCGGCTCCGTGCGCACCGGCGGCTTCGGCGGCGTCGACGGGCTGCTCGGGTGGCTCGACGCGCACGGTGTGGCGGCCGTCGTCGACGCGACGCATCCGTACGCGGCGACGATGACCGAGCATGCCGCGCAGGCGTGCTCGGCGACCAACACGCCGCTGCTGCGGCTGCAACGCCCGGGCTGGCAGGCGGCCGCCGGGGATGTCTGGCACCGGGTTGCGAGCCTGCCCGCGGCCGCCGCGCTCGCCGACTCCCTGGGCGAGCGGGTGTTCCTCACGATCGGCCGCCAGGAGGTGGTCGCCTTCGCCGGCCTGCGGGCCTGGTGCCTCGTGCGGGCCATCGAGCCGGTCGACCCGCCGCTGCCCCGACGCTGCGAGACGCTCCTGGCGCGCGGGCCGTTCGCCCTCGACGAGGAGCGGGCCACGTTGGCGCGCTGGGGGATCGACGTGCTCGTCAGCAAGGACAGCGGCGGCGCGGCGACGGCGGCCAAGCTCGTCGCCGCCCGCGAGCGGGGCGT
>NZ_BCNQ01000041.1 GCF_001515525.1 Piscicoccus intestinalis NBRC 104926
GTCAGGTCTCCGCGCTGAGCCGGGCCGGGCACGGGCTCCTGGAGGCGACGGTGCTCGCGCCCGCGCGCGCCGCGCTGGGCCGCCCGAGCGTCGCGATCTGCGCCGGGCCGCAGGCGCTGCCCGCCGAGGTGCTCGACGCCTACTTCGGCGCCGGGATCGTCGTCTACCAGGCGTGGACGCCGCCGCAGGCGTTCGGGCCGCTGACCGCCAACGCGCCCGACCGGGTGCGCTTCGGCACCCTCGGCACCCCGCTGGAGTCGGTGCGGCTCGAACCCGTCGCGCCCACCGCAACCACCGCCACCTCCGAGCCAGGGTGGGTGGAGGCGAGCGCGCCGTGGCTGGCGGCACCGGCCCGGCTCCCGGGGCGACTCGACGCCGACGGCTACCTCGTGCCTGGCTCCCCGGAGGACTCCCCCGACGCGTCGCCTGCGGCGGGCCGGCCGGCTACGCGGCCAGCTGCGACAGGGCGTGGATGATCAGACCCGCGAGGCCACCGACGATCGTGCCGTTGATGCGGATGAACTGCAGGTCTCGGCCCACGTGCAGCTCGATGCGCTGGGCCGCCTCCTTGCCGTCCCAGCGGGCGATGACCTGCGAGATCACCGGGGCCAGCTCGCGACCGTAGGTCGAGACGACCGAGGCGATGATGTCGCCGACGCGCCCGTCGACCCGGCCCCGCAGCGTCTCGTCGTCGACGAGGCGGCGCCCGAAGCTCACCGACTCCTCGACGAGGCGGCGGCGCACCTGCCCGTCCTCGTCCTGCAGGGAGCGCAGCAGCGCCGAGCGCAGCACCTCCCAGATCGCGAGCACCGTGTCGGTGGTCTGCGGGTGGCCCAGCAGCACCTCCTTGGCGGACTCGGCCTTGGCCATCGTGATCGGGTCTTCCTGCAGGTCACGGGCCAGATCGCCGACGAGCTCGTCGATGGCGACCCGGACGCTGTGGTAGGGGTTGTCGCGCACGTCGCGCACCCAGCGCACGGCCTCGGTGTGGGCCCGGTCGCTGACGATGTCGTTGACCCAGCTCGGCGCCCACGTCGGGGCCCGCTCGGTGATGATCGCCATGAACGTGCGCGGGTTGTCGAGCAGCCACGTGTGGGCCTCCCCGACGACGATGTCGACGAGCCGCTGATGGATGCGGTCGGCGGCGATGTGTTCGAGCAGCAGCCCGGCGAGCGGGCTGACGGGCTCGGCGGCCACCCGCGGCAGCAGCGAGCCCTCGACGAGCTCGCGGATGTCGTCCTCGCGGACGTGCTCGACGCCGCGGCCGAGCATGCGGGAGACCTCGGTGACGAGCTTCTCGCTGTGGCCGCGGTCGCTGAGCCACTGCCCGGCGCGCACGCTGGCCCCGGAGGCCAGATAGCGTTCGCGGGCCGCGTCGCCGGTGAGGAAGTGCCCGACGACGAAGTCCTCCAGGCTCTTGGCGAACACGTCCTTCTTGCGCGGCACGAGCGCGGTGTGCGGGATCGGGATGCCCAGCGGGTGACGGAACAGGGCCGTGACCGCGAACCAGTCGGCGATCGCGCCCACCATCGCGGCCTCGGCCGTCGCGTTGACGTAACCCCACACGCCGCCGCGGTGCAGGGTGGCGACGAAGACGACGGCCGCGACCCCGAGCAGCGAGGTCGCGATGATCCGCATCCGGCGCAGGGCGGCGGCCCGCGCGGCGTCGGCCTCCGACAGGCCCATCGGCGTGCTCGACCCACCCGACGGCCCACCCGGCGACCCGCCTGCCGGACCACCGGAGGAACCACCGGAGGGACCACCTGGCGAGCCGGCGCCCCCGTCGGGAGGCGGGGCGCCCGCCGACCGGCCCGCACCCGTCGTCGTCGTGGAACTCATGCGCCGATTCTCCCCCGCCGCAGCGGAGGGCACCTAGTCGGGCCGCGCGCGGCCCTGCGCGTGCCATCCTGGAGCGGTGCCGGGCACCGGACTACGCCGTCTGCGCCGACTGTGGGCGTCACCGCATCGTCGACGCCTCGTCAGTTCACGCCTCGACGGCCTGCTCAACCGCGTGCGGCCGTACGCGACGCGGATCACGCGGCTGACGGTGGCGGCCGTGCTCGCGTACCTGCTGGCGCAGGCGATCAGCCCCGGCAACAACGACCTCACCGGCCCGCTGACCGCGCTGCTCGTCGTGCAGGCGAGCGCGACCGGCTCGCTGCAACAAGGGCGCTGGCGGGTCATGGCGGTGCTCACCGGGGTGCTCGTCGCGACCGTCGTCTCCAGCTGGGTGGGCCTGACGTGGTGGAGCCTCGGGCTCGTCATCGGCGCGGCCCTCACGCTCGGGCACCTCATGAAGCTCGGCGACCACATCCTCGAGACCCCGATCAGCGCCATGCTCATCCTCGGCGCCGCCCAACACGGGTCCGCCGGCGCGACCCGCGTCGGCTACACCCTCATCGGCGCCGCGGTCGGCATGGCGTTCACCCTCGCGTTCCCGCCGCCGGTGCGCCTCGACAGCGCGGCCCGCTCCGTCGAGGAGGTCGCCACGGGGGCCGCGCGGGTGCTGCACACCGCGGGCGAGGAGCTCGAACACGGCGTGGACCGCCTCCGGGTCGAGGCGTGGCTGCACGACATCCACGCCCTGCTGCCGCTGGTGAGCCGGGCCGAGGCGGCCATCGCCGAGGCCCGCGACACCCGCCGGCTCAACACGCGGGCGCTCGTGCACGTCGACGCGCTGCCGGTGCTGCAGCACGGGGTGTCGGCCCTGGACCGCACGATCATCGCGGTGCGCCAGACCCTGCTCGCCCTGCAGCAGGAGGCGCCGCTGCTCGACGAGCCGCAGGACGAGTACGACGTCGAGTTGCGCCGCGCCCTCGCCGTGGTGCTCGCCGACATGGGCGACTGCATCACGGCGTTCGGCAACCTCACCGTCTCCGAGGCCCGCGGGCGCGACGCCGAGGCGGAGGCGGCGCTGACGCGAACCCTGGAGATCCTCAAGGAGACCCGGGCGATGCTCACCGAGCTGTTGCTCGTCGACCCCGGCGACGACACCTCGGCGTGGCTCATGCACGGCTCGATCCTGTCCGGCATCGAGGCCGTGCTCACCGAGCTCGACGTGCAGGCCCGGGTGCGCCGCCCCGACACCGGCGCGATCCCGCTGCGTCCCCTGTTGGAGCGGCCGAACGAGGTGATGTCGCGGCTGCTGCTGGACAATCAGGGCTGGGCGCCGACGACCCCGGCGGGTTCGGGGCGGTACATGCCGACGTTCAACCCGTGGATGGACACCGGCACGATGGAGATCCTGTCCGGGCCGCCGACCGGCGAGTACCCGACCAGCCCCATCGTGCTGCCCGACCGGCACCCGCAGGCGCATCGGCAACCCGGCCGCCCCGGGGCCCGCCCCACGCACCCCGAGCGCCCCGAACGTCCCGAGCGCCGCGAACAGGGCGAGCCGCCGCGCCGCCGGGGCGCGGAGGCCTCCGAGTAGGGCGGATCGCGGCGATCCGCGGGGTTCGGCCGGCGCTTCGCGCCCGCCCCGACGCGGGGCACCCGCGCTCGATTCGCCATAACGACGATCGCTTCGAGGCACTCCTCAGCGTCGTCGCAGGTCAACGCCCTGTGGGTCCGTCGAGGGGCTCATCGGGATCGTCGATATGGCGAATTCCTCGGCGAGCCCGCCACGTGGGCGACCGCCGATCGCCTCGACCACCGCGGGCACGACGAACCCGCCCGGCGCGGGGCCGAGCGGGTTCGCGGGGTGAGCTGAGAGCCGTCAGTTGTGCGCGGCGGGGGCGTGCATCCAGACGATGACCTCGAGGTGGCGCAGCAGGTGTCCGGGGTCGCCGACGTCTACGCCGGGGGCCTCGGCGGCGCGCTCGACGATCCGGGCGACGTCGTCACGCAGCTGCGCGTCGCTGAGCACGTGGTGGAACACCTGCCAGTCGACCTGGTAGCGCGAGGGCCACATGCCCAGGTAGCGGATCGTGCCTTCGGCGCGCAGCGGAAACAGGTTCGGGCGCTTGCGGGCGCACAGCTTGGCGGCGGGAGCCCAGTTCTGCTGGTACCGGTCGACCGGAGGCGGTACGAGGGCGCGCAGGGTCGTGTACAGCTGGTCCATGGCCAGCACGAGGTCGGCGTCGGCCTCCTGCAGACGCGCGTCGACCGGCAGCCGCTGCGGGTCGAGCAGTTCGCGCACGGTGTCGTGCGCCGACCCCCCCTCGAGCAGGGCGCGCACCATCGACGGCTCGGTGCGGGTGTCCATCATGGCCACGGCGAGCAGGTCCCGCTCGGTGATGCGACCGGGATCGGGGTCGCCCAGGCTGTTGAAGGTGGCGCCCGGGTAGTTGCTGTCGCGGCTGTAGTAGCGGGCCACGCGCTCGGTGGCGCGCGGATCGCGCACCGCGGTGCGGATCCGCTCGAGGGCCGGCCCGTAGAAGGCATCTGCGTTGCGCCATCCCGACGGCACCGGGAGGTGGCTCAGGGCGATCGTCGACATCTGTGCGGCTCCTTCGACCGGCGGCGCCAGTGACCGATCGCCACCCACCGCCACTGAATGTTGCTCCCACCGTATCCGTCTGGGCACTTCACCACGCAGTGTTTGATCCTTGAATCCGCGGGCGCCCGCGCCGAGCGGCGGGTGCGGGCGAAGGGCCCGCACCCGCCGCGGCGGCCCCTTCCTATCGGGCGACCAGCAGGGACATCCAGCGTTTGTACTCCGCCGACGCCTTCGGGTTGTGGCTGAACAGCGCCGAGCGAATGTACGAGGCGGACTCATCGAAGTAGCTCTCGTAGCCGATCCACTGCTGATTGGCCTTCAGCCAGCCGTAGACGAAGTTGATGTACGTCGGGTTGTCGCCGCCGCTGGCGTCGTTGGCGGGCGCGACTCCCCACTCGGGGAGCACGAACTTCTTGCCGCGCGCCTTGGCGAAGTTCAACCAGAAGTTCCACCCGTACTCCGCGTCGCGGTGCCGGGCGATGTTGGCGGCGGTGGTGTACCCCGGCCACCAGTCGTAGGCGTCCATGCCGATGAAGTCGACGTAGGCGTCGCCCGGGTAGAAGATCCGGGCGTCCTTGGTGCCCGTCTGGCCCGGCCCTTCGTTGACCACCCATGCGATGCGAAGGTTTTTGCCGCCCTTGCGGATCGCGGTGACGGCGTGCCGGTACGCGGTCTTCCACTGCTCGGCGCTGCCGGGGTAGGCGGCGTGTTTCCAGCCGGGCAGGTTCATCTCCCAGCCGAGCCGGATGTACGCGTTCGGGTAGCGGCTCGCGATGAGCCGGCCGAAGCGTTCCCACTGGGCGTTGTACCCGCCGCGGGTGGCCGTCGACAGGTTGCCGTCGTCCGGCCACAGCGGCACGCCGACGTCGAGGGTGCCCTGGTACCCCGCGGGGATCCGCGCGGAGTCCATGAACCAGGCGCCGAGCATCGCGTCCCACGACTCGCGCGCGGGGAACACGGTGATGACGTCGGCCTTCTTGCCGCGGGCCCGCTCGAAGCTCGTGAGCCGGTCGGCCTTGTGCATCGGAAAGCTGCCGGAGTCAAAGATCAGGCCGCTCGGTCGCTTCGTGGCCGGAGTCGCTGGGCTCGATGGGCTGGGAGCCGGGGCCGGAGTCGTCGGAGCCGGCGTGGTCGGGGCAGGCGTAGGAGCCGGATTCGTCGGAGCCGGATTCGTCGGCGCCGGCGTGGACCCGGAGACGACCTGGTTGACCTTGATCGCGGAGACGAGTGCGCTGTCCTTCTTGTTGCGCACCGCGAGGTCGAGGCGGCCGTCGCGGACGTCGACCTGGAAGGTGCGGTCGTAGGCGCGACGCTGACCGACCGCGGCGTAGATATCCACGTCGGTCAGCTTGGTCTGGCCCTCCGCGAGCACGTCGAAGACACGCTGGCCGGGCTTGGTCCACCACGCCTCGCGCATCTTCAACGTGACGATGTAGGTGCCGTTGGCCACCGGCCGGCTCCAGCGGTTGAACCGCACGAGCTCGGCCCGGTAGAGGTCGTCGTCGCGGGTGCCGAGGATGTCGACGTTGCTGCCGTAGCTGCGGGAGTAGGCCCCGCCGTCGAATCCGGATCGGGCGGACCAGGTGTTGCCGGCGGTGTCTTTGATCGGCGTCGGCTCCATGACGACGCGCGCGGCGACCTTGGTCGTGACCGCCGCCGGTTGCGCCGCGGGGTGCGCCTGAACGGGCGCCTGAACAGGAGACAGTGCCGGCGACCGAACGGACGACTGAGCCGGCGACTGGGCCGGAGACGGGGCCGCCGCGGCGGCCGGAACGGGCAGGACGGCAAGGGTGAGCGACGCGGACATGGCCGTCAGGGACATGGCGGCCGTGATCCTGCGCCCACCCGCTGGGTGGTGAGCACGCATATGGGGGGACTTTCGGACTGGGGGAGGAGGGGTGGGACGTTGAGTGAATCGACCCTTGCCACCCGCAAGTTGAGCCCTCCGCGCCAGCCCGCAGGAGTGGCATAGGTCACAATCGGAAGAACTCAGATGTCTGTTTCCATTTGGACGGACATGCCGTCGGCGAGGTGGGCGCTGGATCAGCGGGCCATCCGGGGGGATTCGCCGGCCCGCCTCCCCGGGCCGCGGCCCCACCGGACTCACACTCCCGGGCGGTGTTCACGATTCGAGACGAGCAAGACGTTCGCCCAGTTCACTGCCAGTAGCGAATTCGTCGTCGAGCCGGACCGCCGCCGCAGGCAGCCGCCGCCGCGGGGCGCAGGATGTCGTGATCGCGACAGTGACGCACTAGGCTGCAGCCCGACGCCTCTGCGCCCCGTGGTCTTGCGCCACCCCTCCGGGGCGGATGTGTGACCGTGTGCCGTCGTGGCGCGCCGCAGAGCGCTCAGCGGGACGTGATGTCTCGCGCCCGTGTCACCGCGCGTGGCATCCAGCCAGGTCAGAAAAGGTGGTCAGTCATGAGCGTGCTGGTCGTCATGCCCGCTCTCAACGAGGCGCCCTTCATCGCCACCGCGGTGGGGCAGCTCATGGATTCCGTGCACGACCTCGACATCACCCTTGTCGTGGCCGACGGAGGCAGCACCGACGGCACCCGCGGCATCGTGACCGACATGAGTCGACGCGACCCGCGCATCCGGCTCCTGGACAACCCGGGCCGCACCCAGTCGCGCGGCGTCAACCTCGCGGTGCAGCTGGCCGACGACGACGTCGACGTGGTCGTGCGCACCGACTGCCACGCCGAGTACCCCCCGGGATTCCTCCGGCGCGTCGTCGACGGGCTGCGCGCGCTGCGCGAGCAGAGCTGCGTGTCCGTCGTCGTGCCGATGGTCGCCGACGGTGAGACCGCCTTCCAGCACGCCGTCGCCGCCACCCAGAACAGCCTTCTCGGCAACGGCGGCTCGGCACATCGCCGGCTCGGCGAGTCCCGGTACGTCGACCACGGCCACCACGCGGCCTTCGATCGGCACGCGTTCGTGCGCGCCGGCGGGTACGACCCGCGGATGATGCACAACGAGGACGCCGAACTCGATGTGCGGCTCGTGCGCGGAGGCGGTCGCATCTTCCTCGACACCGGCGCGGCCATCACGTACTTCCCGCGCCGCAACTGGCGCACGCTGGCCCGGCAGCAGTACAACCACGGGCGCGGGCGGGCCTGGAACACCGTCAAGCACCGCACCCGACCGCGGGTGCGGCAGATCGCGCCGGCCGCCGTCACCGCGCTGAACGCAGCCTGCCTGCTGGCCGCGGGGCGCTCCCGCAGTACCCTCGTCGCGCCGCTGGCCTACGCCGGCGCCTGCGTGGCGGTCGGTGTCCGCACCGCCGCGCAGGAGCGGGATCGCCGGCTGCTGCTGATGGGCCCCATCGCGATGCTGACGCACCACGCCTGGGGCACCGGCTTTCTCGGGGGGCTCGTGCGCCACCCCGACTTCAACCAGGCGCCGGCCGTCGCCGCGACGGGCGCGCTGACCGGCACACCCGCGGTCCCCGCCGCCTGAGCGACGGAAACGTCCCGCTCGAAGCCGGCGGACGGACCACCCCGGGTTTCTCGCTACCGCAGGCCTCGACCGCCGGCTCAGACCGCCTGCAGCACGCCCGCGATCGGAGCGAGGGCGCGGTCCCAGCCGTAGCGGTCGAGCATCGCCTGCACGTCGGACTCGTCGAGCACCAGCGGCCCCTCGTCGAGGGCGCGGCGCACACCGTCGCAGAACGCCTGCGCGTCCTGCGGCGTCTGCAGGATGGCCCGCTCGGGCAGCCCGTCGAGGCCGGACGCGCCGACGACCGTCGACACGCTCGGCAGCGCGTAGGCCACGTATTCGAGCAGCTTGATGCGCGACCCGCCGCCCTCGAGGAGCGGGGCCACGCCGAGGCGGGCCCGGGCCAGCAGCGGCTCCATGCTCGGCACGTCGGCCTCGACCCGGGCGTGGCCCGCGGCCTCGACGCGCCGCACGAAGTCGGCGGAGGGGTTGCGCCCGGCGACGGTGAGCACGAGGTTCGGGCGCTCGGCGACGAGGTCGCGCCAGGCCTGCGACTCCAGCAGCCACAGGATGCCGTTGACATTGGGTCGCCAGTCGAGCGCGCCGGTGAACAGCAACTCGTCGGCGTTGATGCGGCCCTCGCGCTCCGCCTCCCGGCGCAGCGGACGGGTCGGCGGCGTCACGCCGTTGCGGGCGACGACAACCGCGTTGCCGTCGGTGTCGGCGGTGACCGCCTCCCCGTCGGCGGCGGTGCACACGACGGTCGGGCGCCGAGCTCCCACGCTCTTCTCGAGGTGACGAAGCAGCCGGGACTCGGCGAGCGCGGCGTAGTGCTGCCACCCGGTCTCGGCCTCGGCGCGCTGGTGCATGAGGTCGGACTCGACGTTGTGGGTGCTCAGCACGACCGGCAGGTCCGCCGGGAGCAGGCGCTCCACACCGAAGACGCAGGTGTGGTCGACGACGGCCGCGCGGAACGGGCCGAGCTGGTCGAGGGTCTCGCGCAGCCCGACGAGCAGGGGGCTGCCGCAGGTGCGGGGCGCGCCGATGCTGCGGTAGGTGAACACGGTGGCCGCGTCGGCAGCCAGGCTGCGCTCCGGCGCGGTGCGCAGCTGTTCGATGACGATCTGGCCGTCGGCATCGCGACGGGCCCCGTGCACACCCTTGGGGTGCACGACGACGACGTTGCCGTGGCCGGCGAGCCAGCGCACCATCGCCAGCGTGCGCAACATGCCACCGGAGGTCGCCGGCAGACCGAACTCCTTGGTGACGAACAGGAACGGGGCGGCGGAGCCGCCGACCTCGTCGTTGTGCTCCGGCTCGGTCGACTCGAACCGCTCCCGCGCCACCTCGACTCCCCCGACGTACGCGGTGCGTTCCAGGAGGCCGCCGATGTAAGCCCGGTACTGGGCCGCGAGGTCGTCGTTGCCCTGCAACCGGCGCTGCGCGGACCGCAGCGCGTAGCCCAGCGCCATCGAGCCGCGCATCGTCTTGGCCGCCACGCCGCCGTGGTACCGCTCGACGTAGTTGGCGAAGGAGGCGCCGCGCAGGCGCAGCATCTCCTTCGAGGGCGCCCCGGAGCCACCCGCGCCGTGCGGCACGACGATGTCGGCGCGCAACACCTGGCGCAGGCCCGCCTCCCGGGCGCGACGGCCGAACGACATGTCCTCGTTGTAGACGAAGAACGACTCGTCGAAGCCGCCGAGCTCGCGGAACGTCTGCGCGCGCACGACCATGCACGCACCGGTCGTCCACTCCAGGTCGAGCTGCTCCCCGAGTTGGGGCTTGGCGTAGATGCCGGCCGTCGGCATCCGCTTGTGCAGGCCGAAGGCGAACACGGCGGTACGGGCGATGCTGGGCTCCCACCCACCGACGCCGATCTCCACGTCGCCGTCGTGCCCGGTCACCGTCGCGGCGTGCGAGGCCGCGTCGGAGTCGGCGGCCAGGCCGCTCGCGAGGGCCAGCAGGTCGTCGGCGGTCGGGCGCGAGTCGGGGTTGACGAACGCGACGAACCGCGCCTCGCTGGTGAAGGCGCCGAGGTTCGCGGCACGCGCGAAGCCTTGACCGCCTCCGTCGAGGTATCGCACGTGCGGCATCGCGTGGTCCAGCTCGTGCAGGTCGTCGGCGCCGCCGGAGTTGTCGACGACGGCCACCTGCACCTGCGGGCCCCACAGCTGCAGCAGGGCCTCGACGTGGGGGCGACTGCGGTAGCTGACGAGCACGACCTCGATGTCGGACAGTTCGACCTGCCCTGCCTCGGTCACGTCCTGTGTCTCCTGACGATGCTCGGTGGTGGCCTCGGTCGGCCGGATGGATGTTGTCACTGTGCCATTCCCCCCATGTCCACGGCTGTCCACGGCGGGTCGCACCGGTCCCGGGCGACCTGTCGCGCCTGTCGCGGTCGTGCTCGTCGTTCGTCCCCCGCCCCCGGGGTCGAACGCGCGCTTGCTCGATTGCGTCCTTTTCTTGCGTCGGTCGACGGCCTGCGAGCGGAGGGCGACCGCGCGGACCACGCCCCGCCTCGAACCCGGCGATCCCGAGCGGCGGACCGCCAGGGCGCCCAGGTGGCCGGATGGTGCGCTCCTCGCGCCTACCCCGCACGTCGGCACCGGCCGTGCAGACCTTCGGCGACGATACCCCGCGACCCACGCGAACGACGAACCACAGGGGTGCAACACGCAGTGCGGTGGGGCACTGCATCGGGGCCTGCAGCGCCTCCCCGAACCCAGAGCTTGAACGTGTTAGGTTTCGACGGCATGCCGCTCACAGACCGGTGTCCAAGCTCGGTATGATGTGTGAATTCCGTTAGGGCACAACACGATGGCTTTCCTGGCGTGACGTGACCACCAGTCAGTGTCTAGACTCTGGTCTGTCGTCCAAGTCAGCCGTTCGGTTCAAGGGTGCAACGGAAGCAGGACGGCAGTGGGGTTTCGGGGGCTACGACACACATCGCTTCGGCGAGCGCGTCGTAGTGGTTTTTTTCGTTATCTGGGAGGGGACTTCTCTTGTCTATTCACGAACGAGAGGCTGCTCGGGAGGAGCGACACGCACGCCGTGTCGAGCGCCCGCGCGTCGCAACTCGCTCGACGACGTCGCTGAGGGGAGCGACGTCGCTGTCCGCGCCGTCCATGGACGGCGACATCTTCAGCCACGCGCCGCGCACCGGCACGTGGTCTGACAAGTACACGCACCGACTGCTCGGCCTGGACTTCCTGGTCGGCGCGGTCGTCGTGACGCTGGCGCTCGTGCTGGGCCCGGCTCGCGAGGACGTCGGCAGCGGCTACATCATGGCCAGCCTGGCGATGCCGTTCGTGTGGGTCGCGATGCTGGCGCTGTCGCGCGCCTACGAGCGTCGGTATCTGGGCGTCTCCGACGAGGAGTACCGCGCGGTGGCGCGGGCGACCGTCACCTTGCTCGGCGTGCTGGCCGTGGCCGGCATGTTCGTCAAGGTGCAGTGGAGCCGCATGTACGTCATCACGCTGATCGTCGGGCTCTTCGCCCTCGGCGTGCTCGCCCGGCGGCTCATGCGGCACTGGCTGCACGCGCTGCGCCGCAACGGTCGGCTCATGCAGCGCACGGTCGTCGTCGGCCGGGCCGACGCGGTCGCCGAGCTGATCCGCAACATCAAGAGCTCCCCCGACCAGGGCATGGAGCCGGTCGCGGTGTGCACCTCGGCGATGGATGCTCGCGACTCGGAGTGGAACTCCACGACCGACATCGAGAACGTGCCGGTCATGGGTTCGCCGCTGGAGGCGATCTCCGCCGTCGACCTGGTCGACGCCGAGGTCGTCGTGGTGACCTCGCACCCGGAGCTCGCCGGCAAGCAGCTGCGCCGCCTCGCGTGGGCGCTGGAGGAGCGGGGCGTCGAGCTCGTCGTCTCCACCGGCCTCCTCGACGTCGCGGGCCCGCGCCTGTCGATCCGGCAGTCCACGGACATGTCGCTGCTGCACATCGAGCGCCCTGCGGCCACGCGCCGCTCGGTGATCCTCAAGAGCCTCATGGACCGCACGCTCGCCTTCTTCCTCATCCTCATGCTGTCGCCGCTGTTCATCGGGATCGCGCTCGCCATCAAGGTGACCGACCCGGGCCCGGTGATCTTCCGGCAGAAGCGGGTGGGTGTGCGCGGCGAGATGTTCACCATCTACAAGTTCCGCACGATGTGCGTCGACGCGGAGAAGAAGCTCGAGTCGCTGCTGCACATGTCCGACGGCAACGCCGTGCAGTTCAAGATGAAGCGCGACCCGCGCATCACCGGCATCGGCCACTTCCTGCGCAAGTACAGCCTCGACGAGCTGCCCCAGCTGTTCAACGTGCTGTTCGGCACGATGTCGCTGGTCGGACCGCGTCCGCAGAGCCAGGCCGAGGTCGAGCAGTACGAGCCCGACGCGATGCGCCGGCTGCACGTGCGCCCCGGCATGACCGGTCTGTGGCAGATCAGCGGCCGCAGCAACCTCGACTGGGAGCAGTCGATCCGGCTCGACCTGCGCTACGTCGACAACTGGTCGCCGATCGTCGACCTGCAGATCCTGTTCCGCACGTTCCGTGCGGTGGTCGCGGGATCCGGGGCGTACTGATTCGTTAGACCCGCGCAGGCTGCGGCCGGCGCAGGCACGACACACGCGAGAGGCGCTCAATCTGACCTGGGGTTCGGATTGAGCGCCTTTCGCGTATCCGGGGTCCCTTCCGGCGGCGGCCGCGCGTCGTGCTCAGCGGTCTGTTCAGCGGCCTTCGCGGGCTCCCTCGCGGGTCGCGCCGAGCGAGGTGACGACCTTGACGACGTTGGCGCGGGCCGCCTTGAGACGGGCCTGCTGCCCGCGAGCGAGGCGCGGGTCGGCCAGCGCCGCGGAGACGGGGGCGACCCGCACGGGCCGCCCCGCGGACTCGCGCAGGATGACCGTCGGCACATACTCCAAGGCGCTGACCTTCCACCGCGGTGAGCCGCTCAGCGGCGTGAACGTCACCCGCGCGGTGACCCCCTCGTACGTGCCGGAGCGGCTCGCGGCCTGATGGGCGACGGCGTTGCCGAGGCCGTACAACACCCAGGTGGAGCCGACCCGCTGGAACGGCTGCACCACGTGGGCGTGGTGGCCGTACACGAGGTCGAACTGGCCGGACCGGCTCAACGCGGTGGCGATGCTCTTCTGCTGAGCGGTCGGGGCGTTGCGGTACTCCTGCCCCCAGTGCAGGGCAGCGAGCACGACGTCGGCGCCGGCGGCGCGGGCCCGCTTCGCCTCGCCGATGAGGCGGGCCGGGTCGATGGTGCCGACGGCCCACGCCTTGTCGCGGGGCAACCGGAGCCCGTTGAGGCCGTAGGTGCCGCTGACGACCGCGACCCGCACACCCTTGACGGTCATGATCAGCGGCCGACGAGCCTGTTGCGCGGTGGCCCAACTGCCGGTGTGCGCCAGCCCGGCCGCGTCGAGCGCCCTCGTCGTGCGCGCCAACCCGGTGAAGGAGTCGTCGATCGTGTGATTGGAGGCGGTGGTGCACGCGTCGTAGCCGGCCCATGTCAGCGCCGGCAGGATCTGCGGCGGCACGGTGAACGACGGGTACCCGCGGAACGGGCCACCGGGTTTGCCGACGGGCGTCTCGAGGTGACAGATGGCCAGGTCGGCCCCGGACACGAGCGGGCGCATCGCCCCGATGAGGGGCCGGAAGTCATAGGGCCGCGCGCCGCTGCGTTTGCCGTCGGCGGCCGCAGTGCGCCACAGCGTCGGATGCAGCAGCATGTCTCCGTTGAGCACGACCGTGAACGCGGTGCGGGTGCGGGCCGCCGCCACCCCGGACGCTGCGTCACTCGACGGGCGCGTCGCACCAGATGCGTCGGTGGTCGAGGTCGTGGCCGGCGCGGCGGGCGTCTCACGGGCGATGTCCTCGACGCCGAGGAGGGTGGCGGCGGCACCCGCACCGATGACGACGGCCACGACGATGGCGGCGGCGCCCGCTCGGGCTCCGCGTCGGGTGGTGCCGGACATGGGACCTCCTCGCCGGACCTCTGTTCGATCACGGCCTCTGGCCTGTTCATCGGCCCGAGTGCCGACGGGCTGAGCGTCGCGAGGCGGTTGACTTGGCGGGTTCCCTTGACGTTCCTTTCGGTTCATCCGGTCGCAGGGTCGGGCGCGAGGTCCGGGTCGCCTCGGCGGGCACAATGGGCACGGGCGACCCCGAACTCGAGAGGCGGTTCCGATGGACGACTCAGCACGCCCGGGCTCGCGCGACGCAACACCACCAGACGCCGGCGGCGCCGCCGGGCGCAGGTGGAGGGGGATGCCGTGAGTGAGGTTCCGCTGGTTCCCCCGGGTGCGCGAGCGCAGTGCCTGTCGGTGCCCGGCGGAACGGTGCGCGTGCTGCGGGACCGGGCCAGCGGCGACGACGCCGCCACCCCCGACACCGGCGACGCCACGGACGACACCGGCGACGCCACGGACGACACCGGCGGGCCCCGGCCCGTGCCGGTGCTCCTCCTGCACGGCGGCGGCTCGGACTGCGCGGCGGTCTCCTGGTACGAGCTGTTCGAGACGATCGGCGGCTTCGGGCCGCCGGGCGGGCCGCGTGAGGACGCGCCTGCGCGCGCCGTCTACGCTCCCGACCTGCCCGGTTTCGGGCTCACGACGGTCTCCCCCGTCGGCGGCCCGGACCGGCAGGCGGCGTTCGTCGCCGACGTCGCGGACCGCCTCGGGGTGTCCCGGTGCGTGGTCGTCGGGGTGTCGATGGGCGGTGACGTGGCGCTCAATCTCGCGCTGGCCCGCCCCGATCTCGTGGCGGCGCTCGTGCTCATCGCGCCCGGTGGGCTGGTCCCGATTTTCCGCAATCGGCCGCTGCAGCTGCTCGCGTGGGCCGCGTCCCGGCTCCCGGAGCCGGTGCTGAACCCGCTGGTGCGGCTGGCCAACCGGCACATCGACGTGGCGCTGCGGTCGGTGGTTCGCGATGTCGGCTCCCTCCCGGAGCCGGTGCGGCGCGAGTTCGCGGCGCAGGCGCGTCGTCACCCCGAGGGCCTGGGGTACCGGCGCTACAACCAGGCGACGCTCGGCCCGACGGGGATGCGCAACAACCTGCTGCCGGTCGTGGCGCGCATCGCCGCGCCGACGTTGTTCTTCCACGGCCGCGACGACGGCCTCGTCGACCCGCGGGGTTCGGCCCAGGCGGCCCGCCGCATGCCGCACGCTCGGCTGGTGCTCGTGCCGGAGTGCGGGCACTGGGCACAGCTGGAGGCGAGCCGACGATTCGCCGCCGAACTGCAGCGGTTCTTCGGCGATCTGGCCGATCTGGGGCTCTTGGAGGGGTGACCTGCGCCGTCGGGCGGATCTGCAGCCCTCGCAGGTCAGCTTCTCGCGATCGCGCCGGCCTGTGACGCGGCTGAAAAACGACGGCGAAGACGTAACAATCAGCTCTGGTTTCGCCGTCGAACCAGACGCCACAGTGCCGCAATGGTCCTCGTTCACCAGGAGCCGCCCAGACGCTGGGAGGCCGACGACATCATCGTCACCGACCCGCCGGTGATCCGCCGCGCCATCGGCGCCGCGGCCATCGGCAACACCACCGAGTGGTACGACTTCGGCGTCTACGCCTTCTTCGAGCCCACCATCCAGAAGGTTTTCTTCTCCGACCTCGACCACACGACCGGGCTCATCGCGACGTTCGCGCTGTTCGCCGTCGCGTTCCTCGTGCGCCCGTTCGGCGGGCTGCTCTTCGGACCGCTGGCCGACCGCATCGGTCGCAACAAGGTGCTCGCCACGACGATGATCCTCATGGCGCTGGGCACGTTCGCCATCGGTTGCATCCCCAGCCCGCAGTCGATCGGCCTGTGGGCGCCGGTGCTGCTGCTGTGCGCTCGTCTCGTGCAGGGCTTCTCGACCGGCGGCGAGTACGGCAACGCGATGACGTTCATCGCCGAGTACGCTCCCGACCGGCACCGCGGATTCCTCGGCAGCTGCCTCGAATTCGGCACCTACGTCGGGTACCTCATGGGCGCGGCAGCGGTGACCCTCACCGGCTTCCTGTTCACCGACGAGCAGATGCTCGACTGGGGTTGGCGGGTGCCGTTCTTCGTGGCCCTGCCGCTCGGCCTCGTCGGCGTCTACATGCGCGCCAAGCTGGCCGACACCCCCGCCTTCGAGCAGATGGAGGCGGAGTCCGAGGCCCGCGAGAAGGAGTTGCGCACCCGCCACACGGCGCGCGACCTGCTGGCGCTGTGGCCGTTCGTGCTCGTGTGCATGGGCCTGGTCATCACGTGGAACGTGACGGCCTACATGCTCACCTCGTACGTGCCCACCTACGTCAGCTCGACGCTGCCGCACGCGACGGGCGGCGGGATCTCGCCACGCACCTCGGAGCTGCTGCAGATCGCCATCATGGCGATCGCGATGGTGACGATCCCGCTGGTCGGCCGCTACTCCGACCGGATCGGCCGCAAGCCGCTGCTGGTGGCGGGGTCGGTCATCATCTCCGTCGGCGCGTTCCCGATGTTCCTGCTCATGCAGGCCGACAGCGTCGGGTCGGTGTTCGCCGGGGCTGCTGCTCATGACCGCCGGCGCGGTGTGCTTCAGCGCCGCGATGCCCTCGACCCTGCCGTCGCTGTTCCCGACGCACCTGCGCGGCGCCGGCCTGTCGATCTCGTTCAACATCGCGGTCTCGCTGTTCGGCGGCACGACGTCGCTGATCTCGGGCTCGTTGGTGGCGGCGACGGGCAACCTCAACGCCCCGGCCTTCTACATGATCTTCGCCGGGGTCATCGGCCTCATCAGCGTCTGGCTGCTCTCGGAGCCCAACGGCCGCCGCATGTGGGGGTCGGCCCCGGCCGCCGTCGACCACGAGGAGGCCCGCGAGATCGTCGAGCGCCAGCACGAACCGGAGTTCGCGGCCCGACTCTGAGGGATCGCGCCGCAGACACGCGTGACCGCTACACGTCCCACCCCCGGCCATGCGCTCGTCCCCGACGGTGCGTCGGGGCTTCCCACACCGGTGCCACCCACCGACTCCCCGTCCGAGCGGCGACACCCGTGACGGAGGACAAGTCCCCGGCCCGCCGCAGGCGGACCGGGGACCTCGTCGTTCCGGTGTCGCTCACGGCGCGCAGGCCGTGAGCGCCGGGCGTCAGCTGCAGCCGCTGGTGCTGCCGCAGCCCTCGCAGACGTAGCAGGAGCCGGCGGGGCGCATCTTCGTGCCGCAGGTCATGCACATCGGCGCGTCGGCCGCCTTGCCCTGGAGCTTCTCGAACAGCTCCGCGGACGAGTGGACTTCGGCGTCGACGGGCTTGGCCGCCGCGGCGCCGCTGCCGGAGGAGAGGTTGACGGCGCGGGCCGTGGCCACCGCCTCCGAGCCGCCACCCGAGCCGGCCGAGTTGCCGGAGCCACTCGAGCCACTCGCGGACGACGGACCCTTCGGGGCCGCGGTCTGGGAGAAGTTCGCCAGCTCGTCCTCGTACTCGTCGTCGGACTCCTCCTGCTCGTACGAGCCCGTCTCCAGGTGGCGGGCGCGCTCCTCGGCGGAGTGGATGCCCAGGTAGGAGCGGGTCTCGAAGTCGAGGAAGTCCAGCGCGAGGCGGCGGAAGACGTAGTCCATGATCGACTGCGCCATGCGCACGTCCGGGTCGTCGGTCAGGCCGGCCGGCTCGAAGCGCAGGTTGGTGAACTTCTCGACGTACGTCTCCAGCGGCACCCCGTACTGCAGCGCCACGGACACGGCCAGCGAGAACGCGTCCATGAGACCGGCCAGCGTCGAGCCCTGCTTGCCGAACTTCAGGAAGATCTCGCCGAGGCCGTCGTCGGGGTAGGAGCTGGCCGTCAGGTAGCCCTCTGCCCCGCCGACCGAGAACGACGTCGTCTGCGACGAGCGGCGCTTGGGCAGGCGCTTGCGCACCGGGCGGTACTCGACGACCTTCTCGACGACCGGCTCCGCGGCGGAGGCCGACGACCCCTGCGCCTTGGCGTCGGACAGCGGCTGCCCGACCTTGCAGTTGTCGCGGTACACGGCGAGTGCCTTGAGGCCGAGCTTCCAGCCCTGCAGGTAGACCTCGGCGATGTCGTCGACCGTGGCCTCCTGCGGGAGGTTGACGGTCTTGCTGATCGCGCCGGACAGGAACGGCTGGCAGGCCGCCATCATCCGCACGTGACCCATCGGCGGGATCGCCCGGGTGCCCATCGCGCAGTCGAAGACCTCGTAGTGCTCGGTCTTCAGGCCGGGCGCGTCGACGACGTGCCCCTTGTCGGCGATGTACTCGACGATGGCCTCGATCTGCTCGTCCTGGTAGCCGAGCTTCTTCAGGGCCCGCGGGATCGTCAGGTTGACGATCTGCATCGACCCGCCGCCGACGAGCTTCTTGAACTTCACCAGCGAGAAGTCGGGCTCGATGCCGGTGGTGTCGCAGTCCATCATGAAGCCGATCGTGCCGGTCGGGGCGAGCACCGAGGCCTGCGCGTTGCGGAAGCCGTGCTTGGCCCCGAGCCGCACGACGTCGTCCCACGCGCGGGTCGCGACGCGGTGCACCTGCGTGTCCATCTCGTCGAGGGTGCGGATCGTGTCGTTGGCCGCCTGGTGCTTGCGCATGACCCGCTGGTGGGGCTCGGCGTTGCGGGCGTACCCGGCGTACGGGCCGACGACCGCGGCGAGCTGCGCGGAGCGGCGGTAGGCCGCGCCGGTGAGCAGCGAGGTGATCGACGCCGCCAGCGAGCGGCCACCCTCGGAGTCGTAGCCGTGGCCGGTGGCCATGAGCAGGGCACCGAGGTTGGCGTAGCCGATACCGAGCTGGCGGTAGTCGCGGGTCGTGTCGCCGATGGACTCGGTCGGGAAGTCCGCGAAGCAGATCGAGATGTCCATCGCGGTGATGACCAGCTCGACGACCTTGGCGAACGTGTCCGCGTCGAACGTGTCGTCCTCGCGCAGGAACTTCAGCAGATTCAGGCTCGCGAGGTTGCAGCTGGAGTTGTCCAGGCTCATGTACTCGCTGCACGGGTTGGAGGCGGTGATGCGGCCCGTCTCCGGGTTGGTGTGCCAGTCGTTGATCGTGTCGTCGTACTGCAGGCCCGGGTCGGCGCACTCCCACGCGGCCTTGGCGATCTTGCCGAACAGGTCGCGGGCGTCGATCTCGTCGATGACTTCCCCGCTCATGCGGGCGCGCAGCCCGAACTGGCCGCCGTCTTCGACGGCGCGCATGAACTCGTCGCTGACGCGCACCGAGTTGTTCGCGTTCTGGTACTGCACGGACACGATGTCCTTGCCGCCGAGGTCCATGTCGAAGCCGGCGTCACGCAGGGCGCGGATCTTGTCCTCCTCGCGCGCCTTCGTCTCGACGAACTCCTCGATGTCGGGGTGGTCGACGTCGACGACGACCATCTTGGCCGCGCGGCGGGTCGCCCCGCCCGACTTGATCGTGCCCGCGGATGCGTCGGCGCCGCGCATGAACGAGACCGGCCCGGAGGCGGTGCCGCCGGACGACAGCAGCTCCTTGCTCGAGCGGATCCGGGACAGGTTCAGACCGGCGCCCGAACCGCCCTTGAAGATGAAGCCCTCCTCCTTGTACCAGTTGAGGATCGAGTCCATCGAGTCGTCGACGGAGAGGATGAAGCAGGCGGAGACCTGCTGCGGGCTCGGGGTGCCGACGTTGAACCAGACGGGGCTGTTGAAGCTGAACACCTGGTGCAGGAGGCAGTAGGTCAGCTCGTGCTCGAAGAGCGTCGCGTCGTCTTCGGTCGCGAGGTAGCCGTGCTTCTTGCCGGCGGCGACGTAGGTGAGCACGACGCGGTCGATGAGCTGGCGCAGCGACGACTCGCGCTTCGGGGTGCCCAGGGCGCCGCGGAAGTACTTCGTCGTGACGATCGTGCTGGCGTTGATCGACCAGAACGCCGGGAACTCCACGCCGCGCTGCTCGAAGATCGTCTCGCCGGTCTTCCAGTTCTGCTGGACGACATCGCGCTTCTCCCAGGTCACCTCGTCGTACGGGTGGACGCCGGGCGTGGTGAAGATGCGCTCGATCTGCACGCCCTTGGGCGCACCCTTGCGGGCCCCAGTGCGTGCACCGGTGGTCTCGGTCATCAGTTGGTTCCTCCTTGACGCGGCGTCATGTGCGATCCCTCGAGCACCCCGTGGTGGGCGCGCGAGGAGGTGTCGGCTGAGATGTCGTGGTCGTGCTGGTCCCCCCGCTCCCCGGGGTGGCCCGGAGAGTCGTGCGTTGCGTCGCTCGACGTCATGTCGCGCTCGGCGCGCAGGAGCGCGATGGCGGCCTCGAAGTCGTCGAGGGTCTCGAAGCCCTGGTAGACCGACGCGAATCGCAGGTAGGCGATCTCGTCGAGCCGACGCAGAGGGCCCAGGATCGCCAGGCCCACCTCGTGCGCCTCGATCTGGGCCTGCCCGCTGGCGCGCATGTGCTCCTCGACCTGCTGCGCGAGCACGGCGAGATCGTCGTCGCCGACGGGCCGCCCCTGGCAGGCCTTGCGGACGCCGGAGACGATCTTGGGGCGGCTGAACGGTTCGGTGACGCCCGAGCGTTTGATGACGGTCAGGGTCGCGGTCTCGCTCGTCGTGAAGCGGCGGTTGCACGCCGGGCACTGGCGGCGACGTCGGATCGTCGCACCGTCGTCGGCGGTGCGGCTGTCGATGACGCGGCTGTCGTTGTGTCGACAGAACGGGCAGTGCATGGTCGGGCCACCTCCTCTCGGTCACGTCAGGGACTCTCGGGCAGCACCACGCGGCCCTGGGGCGCGCGTGGTGTTCGCGCTCCCGCCGGGGTGCGATGCCTGGGGATGAATCTGTGGACATCGTGTGCACAGGGTGTGCATGACGCCCGTCCAGTTGGGTACAACATGTGGACTAACTACAGCGGTGTAACCACTAGATGTAGGGATGGTAGGCACGCCCGGTCCCGACGATCAAGCCGGCTCGCGCCCCCAGCACGACGCTCGGCGTGTCGCGCCGGTCCTCGCGGGCGCCGACGCGGCACCAGCGCGGCACTAGCGCAGCGCCAGGGCGGCTCCAGCGGGGCACCAGGGCCGGACTCGTCTCGCATCGCGCACCAGCCACGGCGATTCGCACCCGACACGCCCCGCACCGATAAGCCCCGCTAAGCCCCGCGCCAGACACGCTCCGCACCGAGCACGCGGCACCGTCGGCAGGAGTCGGTGCCGTGAGTCCAACGCCACACCGACACCTCAGCCACACGCGTGAGCCAGCACGCCCGGATCGGGCTCGATGGACACTCGAGACGAGGCGCCCGAACGACGATGACCCCAACGCTTCGACGGAGTGCGTCGACACGCCGAGAGCACCGAGACCTACCGAGCTCTTGAGCCGTGCGTCGTCGAACGACGAGGCGGTGATCCACTCAGCCCTTGGCCACCCGGCTCCTTGCCGGCAAGCGGCTAGGAAGCGGCTACTCTCGGCGAGCTATTCGGCGGGAAGCAGGATGCTCTGCCCGGCGACGACCCTCGAGGAGCTCATCTGGTTCAGCTCCCGCAGGACCTGCACCCCTTCGGCCACCGGACGCGTCGGCAGCTGCTCGGCGGCGATGTCGCTGAGCGTCTGGCCGGGGAGCACGGTGGTCGCATGGTCGGCGACCAGCGGCGCGGGCGCCGTGAGCCGGGCCACGGCGAGCAACGCCAGCAGGCACAGGGCGGCGAACGCCACGAGGGTGCGGGTCAGCCGCCCCCGCTGGGTCAGCCGCAGCGGCCGCGACTCGCGCCGCTCCCCCGCGCGCACGGCCCGAAGCCCCGCGCGAGCCCCTGGACGCCACCCGGTAACCCCGGCGACCCCAACGACCCCGGCAGCCCCGGCCTCGCCGGCGACCCCGGGCTCGCCCGCACGGGCCGGCACCGTCTCCAGCGGAGCGAGGTCGCCGGCCAGGTTTCCGTCGACATACCACTCGCCGCGCACCTGCGGACCCTCGCCGAGAGCGGCCGGACCCGTCGGCACGAGCCTCAGCCGCGAGCCCGCCGCACCCCGACGCGACGTCACCGGCATGGCCACTGCACTCATGACTGCCTCCCTTCGCGACCCGCACGAGCAGGCACGCTGCCGATCCACCGAACCGCTCGAGGCCGGACCACCCAGGCGATCCCGAACTCGCACCCCTGTTCGATAGAACATTTGTTTGTATCTGACCACAGGATCGAACTCATGTCCAGACACGCCGCCGGACTTCTTGGGACTGATGTACGACGTCGCATTAGACTCCTGCATGACGAACACTCAAGCAGCGACCACCGACAAGATCCGGGGAACCGGCGCTGACCAGGGCGTTCGCCACCAAGAGCGAGCGGGGCAACACCCGCTCGCACGACGAGGCTGGACGAAGCCCGCGAGGCCCAGGAGGATCCGACATGGCCGACATCCACGAGCTGCCCGAACGACCGGTGAAGCGGGGCCTAACCGGCCGCCAGCGCAAGGTGCTGCTCGTCATCCGCAATTCGGTGGAGAGCCGCGGCTACCCGCCGAGCCTGCGCGAGATCGGCCAGGCCGTCGGGCTCACCAGCCCCAGCAGCGTGGCGCACCAGCTCGGCGCGTTGGAGCGCAAGGGCTATCTGCGGCGCGACCCCAACCGGCCGCGGGCGCTGGAGATCGTCGCGCTGCCGGACAACTTCCCCGGCGTCCCGTCGGATTCCCCCGACCACGGCCCCGACGAGACCGGTGTGGGCGATCAGCGCCCTCCGGCGACGTACGTGCCGCTCCTCGGCCGGATCGCCGCCGGCGTGCCGATCACCGCCGACGAGCTCGTCGAAGACGTCTTCCCCCTACCGCGGCAGATCGTCGGCGAGGGCGACCTGTTCCTGCTCAAGGTCAGCGGCGACTCGATGGTCGACGCGGCGATCTGCGACGGAGACTGGGTCGTCGTGCGCCAGCAACCGACCGCCGACAACGGCGACATCGTCGCGGCCATGCTCGACAACGAGGCGACCGTCAAGACGTTCAAGCGGGTCGACGGGCACGTGTGGCTCATGCCGCACAACGCGGCTTACGAGCCCATCGCCGGTGACGAGGCGACGGTGCTCGGCAAGGTGACCGCGGTCCTGCGACGCGTCTGAGGCCAGGGCGCCCGCTCGTCGGTGTGCATCAGAGCGCGTCGGCGCCCGGCGGCGGCTCGAAGAACCGCGAGCTTCACACGGGGGCGGACGCCGGGTCAGCGCGAGGCGGCCGCCGGGTCAGCCGGTGCTCACCGCCTCCGCGATCTCGGGCAGCACGGTGCCCAGCGGGCCGAGCAGGCGGATCGCGGCGAGGTCCTCACCGCGGGTGGTGCCGTTGGTGATGATCGCCACAGGCAGCCCGCGGGCGGCGGCGTGGCGCACGAACCTCAGCCCGGACATCACCGCCAGCGACGATCCGAGCACGAGCAGCGCCTGGGCGCGGTCCACGGCCTCGTAGCAGGCCTGCACGGTCTGCCGATCGGCTGATTCGCCGAAGAAGACGACGTCCGGTTTGAGGTGCACTCCGGCGCATTCTTCGCAGCGTGCGACGCGGAACCGGTGCTCCAGGCTGAGCGGCAGGTCGACGTCGCCGTCGGGGCGGATCGAGCCGGCGTCGTCGAGAGCCGCCTCGAGGTAGCCGGGGTTGAGGCGGGTCAGGGCCGCCTGCACCCGGTCGCGCAGGAGCCGGGCGCCGCAGTCGACGCACACGACGCGGGTCAGGGTGCCGTGCAGTTCGATGACGCGCCGGGATCCGGCCTCCTGATGCAGGCCGTCGACGTTCTGGGTGATGACCGCGTCGAGGCAGCCGGCGCTCTGGATGCGGGCGAGCGCCTCCTGCCCGGCGTTCGCGCGGGCCGCGCGGAACCGGTTCCAGCCCACGTAGGCGCGCGACCAGTAGCGCCGGGCCCCCGCCTCCCCGTCGCGGAACTCGTCGATCGTCATCGGCGTCACGCGTCGGCTGCCGTCGGGACCGCGGTAGTCGGGGATGCCGGACTCGGTCGACATGCCCGCCCCGGTCAGCGCCACCACTCCCCCGCCGCGCAGCAGGTCGATGACGTCGCGCACGCTCCCGCGCAGCGCAGGCGCGGCGCCGGGCTCCGGACGCCAGGCGGAGCGAGGCGTGACGCGGGGCGGTCGTGTCGAGGCGGTGGCGTCGGCAAGGCTCACGCGGCCATTGTCACCTCAGCACGCTCGCTCGTTGACGCGGGGGCGGAGGTCAGGCGGCGTCAGCAACGGGGAAAACTGCACACTGTTGTGTGTGTTGTACGGTCCGTGTCGGATATCGGAATGTCCCAGCTGGCGTACAGTAACGTGACGTTATGATTGTCCGATGATCGACACCGCCGGCTTCCGAGTCATGCGCGCCATCGCCGAGGAAGGCAGCTTCACGGCCGCCGCGCTGGCGTTGGGGTACTCCCAGCCCGCCGTCTCACAGATGGTGCGTCGGCTCGAACAACGTACGGGCACAGCGCTCGTCGAGCGGGTGGGCCGTTCGGTGCGGCTCACCGAGGCGGGGCAGGTGTTGGCGCGGCACGCCGTGAGCGTGCTGTCGTCGCTGGAGGCCGCCGAGGAGGAGATCGCGGCGATCGCCGGGCTGCGGGCGGGGCGGGTTCGGCTCGCGGCCTTCCCGTCGTCGGCGTCGACCCTCGTGCCGACGGCGCTGGCCCAGGTGCGGCGCGACCACCCCGGGGTCAGCGTGTCGTTCTCGGAGGCCGAGCCGCCGGAATCCTTGGCGTCGTTGCGGGCCGGCGACTGTGACATCGCGGTCGCGTTCTCGTACGAGGGCACCGACCTGGCCCGCGGCGAGGAGTCGCTGGACTCGTTCGTCACGTACCCCCTCATGGAGGACGAGGTGCATCTCGCCCTGCCGAAGGGGCACCCGCGCGCGGCCGACCCGGTGGTCCGGATCGAGGATCTCGCCGACGAGGACTGGATCGCCGGGTGTCCGCGCTGTCGCGGGCACCTGCTGCAGGTGTGTTCGAACGCCGGGTTCGTGCCGCGAGTCGGGTTCGAGACCGAGGACTACGTCACCGTCATGTCGTTCGTCGCGAACGGGCTCGGCATCGCCCTCGTGCCCGGCCTCATCATGCGCAACACCCGCCACCCCGACGTCGTGACGGTGCCGATCGAGCCCGCCTCGCGCCGCACGGTGTACGCGGTGACCACCCCCGACCTGCAGCGCGTGCCCGCCGTCGCGGCGACCCTCGACGCCCTCTGCGCGAGTTCGCGCGCGGTCGACGCGAGCGGCGGGATGTGCCGGGCGGATGACACAACGCCCGACGTGCTGCGCACCGGGTTGGACGGCCACGAGGGACATCGTCGCCACCTCATGCCCGAGCACGTGGATTCCGTACCGGCTCTGCTGATCTGAGCCGATGGCCCGGCTCCTGCCCCCCAGCTCTCCCGGCTCGGCCGGCGGTCAGGGTCGATTCCATCAAGAGGGCGTGGAGGGTCAGCCGCGGGAGCGCACGACCCGCAGCGCGCCCGCCCCACGTTCGCTGGGAACGAGGAGGATGTCGCCGTCGCGGTCGGTGCGCAGCACCGTGGCGCCGGCCCGGGCGTACAGGTCGATCGTGCGCGGCGCCGGGTGGCCGTAGTCGTTGTCGGCACCGACGCTGACGACCGCCACGGGTGCGGCGGCGAGCTGGACGAGCCCGCGATCGGTGTTCGCGGAGCCGTGGTGGGCGATCTTCACGACGTCGATCGGTGGGTTCGGGTGCCCGGCCGGCGACTCGGCCCGCAGGGAGCGGGCGATCGCGGCGGCCTCTTCGCGTTCCGCATCCGCGAGCAACAGGAGGCGCAGCGAGGTCGTGCGCACGTCGAGGACGAGACCGTTGTTGTTGGGCATCGACCCCTCGCGCACGAGCCGCACCGGCCCGATGACCTGCATGCGGACCGGCCCGGCTCCGAGTTCGGCGCCCGCGGACAGGATCGTCGGGGTTAGTCCGGCGTCGGCGGCCCATCCGGCGACCAGCCGGGCCTGATCGGGCGGGTCCGCCAAGGCCCCGACGTAGAGTGCCCGCACGTCGCGGCCGGCGAGCGCGCCGGGCAGCCCAGCGACGTGGTCGGCGTGGTAGTGCGTGAGGATCACCGCGTCGAGACGGGTCACCCCGAGCCGGTCGAGGCAGCCGCGCACCGCCGCGGGGTCGGGACCGGCGTCGACGAGAACCGCTGCGCCCGGGCCCGTCGGCAGCACGAGCGCGTCGCCCTGCCCGACGTCGCAGGCGCCGAACTCCCAACCTGCGGGAGTTGTCGCCGTCGGCAGCGGCCACCACGACGCAACGACGAGGAGAAGCAGCGCCAGCGCCGCGCGTGGGTGGCGGCGGAGCCGGCGTGCCGCCCACGGGCCGACCAGGAGGACCAGCACGGTCAGAGCCGCGAGCAGCAGGGCGCCGGGCGTGCCGTCGGGCCACGGCAGGGTGCCCAGCGGCATCGGTGCCAGGACGTGCGCGATCCCCGCGATGGCCCACGCCGGCAGGGCGGCGGCCCAGGCGAGCACGGTGCCCGCCGGTGTCCAGACCGCGGCGGTCAGGGCGGCGAGCACCCCCGCGACGGTCGCCGGCGCGACGAAGACGGCGGCACCGAGGTTGGCGACCACGCCGATGATCGGCACCGAACCCTGCAGGAGCACGACGACGGGGGCGCAGGTCGCCTGCGCCGCCAGGGGGATCGCGGTCGCGTCCGCCAGGGCCCGCACCCGGGCGTTCGCTCCCGCCCCGCGCGGCAGGTACCGGGCGAGGGCCGCACCCCACGGTCGCGCGAAGAGCAGCAGTCCGATCGTCGCGAGCACCGACAGCGCGAACCCGTACGAACGGGCCAGCCACGGGTCGACGCACAGCAGCACCACGATCGCGCCGCCCAGCGCCGAGGGTCCCGCCGCCCGCCGGGAGGCCCCGAGGCCGAGCAGACCGATCGCGCCCATCACCGCGGCGCGCAGCACGCTGGGGTCGGGCCGCGCGAGCACGACGAAGCCGGCGAGCACGGCCCCACCGACGACCGGGCGCCACCGCCGCGGCACCCGTAACACACCGCTGAGCAGCACCGCGGCGCCGAGCACGACCGCGACGTTCGACCCGCTGACCGCCGTCAAGTGGGTCATTCCGGTGGCTCGCATGTCGTCGGTCAGGTCCGGTGGGGTCAGGCTGCGGTCGCCGATGACCAGCGCCGGCACGAGACCGCGCGGGTCCGCGGGCAGGGGCGCGACCGCCTCCCGCAGTCGCTGTCGAACGTGTTCGGCGAAGCGGGCGACCGGCCCGGCGCTCGCGACCCGCCGGACCTCTCCCGAGACGGCCAGCTGCGCGACGACCTTCTCCCCCGGCTCGGCGCGCCCGAGCCGGCCGGTGACGACCACCCGCTCGTGCCAACGCAGTTCGGCCAGCGAGACCGGCCCGGTGAGCAGCACCGGGGTGCGCACCGCGGTGACCTGGCCGCGGCCTGAGACGCGCGTGACCAGGAGGCGCACGAGCACCTTGGGCTGGGTGCGCTCGGCGTCGGCGGGGAGCACGCGGGGGTCCTCGTGCACGCGTCCTTCGAGGGTGACGACGGCCCGGCGCTGCGCGAGCTGCCCGAGCGGTCCCGCGTCGCGGACCGCCAGGTGGCCCGCCGCACTGACGCTCACCAGGGCCGTGACCAGCGCGGCGAGCGCCACCCCGGCATATGCCGCCTGCCAGGTGGACCGGGTGGTCGGGGTGGTGGACGGGGTGGACGGCGTGGGTGGCCGTCGTCGGCGGTGGCCGTGACCGCGACAGCGCAGCGTGCGGTGCACCGCCACAGCGGCAGCCGCGGCGATCGTCAGGGCGGCGCCGGTCATCACGAGCAGGGCCGTGGCCGATCCGGTCGGCAGCATGATCACGCAGACTGCCCAGGCGACGCACGCGGCGAGGAGCAGCCGCAGATCCAACCCCGACTCGCTCGCCGGGTCCGGAGTCTGCGAGGTCTCCGGGGACTTCGGGGCATCCGAGGCATCCGAGGCATCCGAGGCATCCGAGGCGCCCCGCGTATCCGGCGCGCTGCCGCGGCGCGGCCCCACACGTTTCGGCCCCATCAGGGGCGGACGGCGCGACGGCTGGAGCGGGTGGTGTGGCCCGCGACGCGGCGGGGAGCTCACACGCGCACATAGGGCCGCAACCGCTCGAGGGTCTTCTCACCGATGCCCTGCACCTCGGTGAGCTCCTCGACGGACCCGAACCGGCCATTGGCCTGCCGCCACGCGATGATGCGTTCCGCCATGACCGGGCCGACCCCGGGCAGTGCCTCCAGGGCGGCGGCGTCGGCGCTGTTGAGATCCAGCGGCTGTCGCGCTCCGCCGGCCTGTCCGCTCGATCCCGTCGAACCGCCTCCCGCCTGCCCCGGGGGCGCAGCGGTCGGCCCACCCGGAGCCGGGCCGGTCGCCAGGGCCGCGGGCGTCGCCCCGCGCGGGCGCACGACGATCTGTTCGCCGTCGGCGACGGCCCGAGCCAGGTTCACGCTCGTCGCGTCGGCCTTGGAAGTCAGGCCACCGCAGCGCTTCACGGCGTCGGCGACCCGCGCCCCGGCCGCGACCCGCGTCACCCCGGGGCGACCCACCTCGCCCACGACGTGGACGACCACCGTTCCGGAGGCCGTGGCCGCGCCACCCGTCGCGGCACCGCTCGCACCGGCGTCGGCTGCAGCTTGGGCCGTCGACGGGACAGCCGATGCCCCCGGGTTCCCTGCGATGCCCGGGGTGCCCGCGGCACCCGGGGCGCCCGAAGCACCTGCCGCGCCCGCCGAGGCGCCCGCTGCCCCGGCGGTGCCGGAGACGCCGGAGACGCCGGGTGTCGCCACCGCCTCCACGGGCACGGGCTCCGCCCGCGAGTCGGCCCACCAGACGCGGGCTCCGACGATCGCCGCGAGGACCAGCACGACGAGCGCCACACCGAGCAGCGTCCGGCCGGTCACCCCGACACGGGCGCCGCGCAGCGCGGAAGGCAGTTCGATCAGGGCCGGCCCTCCCCGACGCCCGCCGAGGGGGCCACCGACCCCGCCAAGGCCGTCGCGACCGTCCAGACCGTCGCGACCGTCCAGACCGTCCGGACCGTCCAGATCATCGAGACCGCCGGGGCCGACCGCGCTGACGGGGCTGACGGGGCTGACTGAGTGGTCCGGGTTGACCGGCCTGACCGAACTGCTCTGACTGCGCCCCGGATCCGGGATGGGGGGTCGCTCCGGATCGTCGTCGTAGCCCGTGAACTGCGAGAACTCCGGCTCAACCGGGCGCGCCGAGTACACCGAGTCGTCCTGCGTGCGTCCCGAGCGGCCCAAGCGGCCCGAGCGGCCCAAGCGGGTAAGGCCCGAGCGCCCGCCGTCGGCGAGGCCACCAGCGACGGCGAGGGCGGCCGTGTCGGCCCCGCCGTCCGTGCGGGGGCTCGACGCAACGGGCTCACGCGTAGACGCGGGGATGCCGGCGGGGTCGGCGACGGGAGGCGCCTGGGCCGTCAAGAGCGCGGCGAGGCGGCGCGTCGACGGATGGGGGTCGGGGACGTGCGGGCGGGGCATGACCGGCACGGTAGACACGCCGTCACCCGCGGCGCAGGCGACGGGCGGCCCGCCTGTGGACGGCCGACACCCGCCGAACGCACCTGTGGACAGATCCTGTCGCCAGCTCCGAGAGCGATGCGCAAGGCGCGCCGGACCAGCGACGCTCCGACGCTCAGGCCGGTGCGACGACGACCGCGATAGTGCCCGGTCCTAGGTGCACGGCCAGCACGGCAGGCAGCTCACGCACCTGCACCGGCGGCGGCACCGGCTCCCCACCCTCACCGGCGGGCACCGCGCAGCGTTCCCGCAGGTCGGCGGCCAACCGCTCGGCCCGCTCCAGGGCGTCCGCATGATGCACGGCGATCCGCACACCGCCCGCCACCGGCTCAGCCGACGAAGATGCCGTCGACGAAGGGTCCGGGGCGTTGCCGTGCGGCGCGTCTTCCGCCGGCGTCACGACGGCGCCGTGCCCGCCGGCGCCACTGCCCACCGCGTCCTCGCCGCCCGCAGCACCGCTCGTAGCACCGTCCACGCCGACGCCCACGGCGGCCTCGGCGCGCAGGGCCTCGACGCTCTCGACGGCCAGGTCGGTGAGCCGGGCCAGCGCGCGCCCGCTCGTGCGCAGCCGCGCCACCGGCTCCACGTGCCCGCGCGTCAGCGCGATGATCGGCTTGATCGCCAGCGCGCTGCCCAGCAGCGACGCCGCGGCCCCGATCCGGCCGCCCCGGCGCAGCTGGTCGAGGCTGTGCACGTAACACAGCACGGTGGTGCGGGCGCAGCGCGAGCGGATTTCCTCGCCGAGGCGACGGGCGCGCTCCCCGGCATCCGAGGCGTCCCCGGCATCGGAGGCCTCCGAGTCCTCACCACGGCCACCGGAACCCGCCGAGCCAGCGCCGCCGGCACCGCGCGCCGCGGCGAGCACGGCGTACCCGAGGGCGAGTCCGGTGCTGGCGGTGTCGACGACGTCGACGGGCACGGGCGCCTCCCGGGCCGCGAGCGTCGCGCCGTCGCACGTGCCGGACAGCTGGCCGGACAGGTGCGCCGAGACGACCGCCTGCGCTCCCCCGGCGGCGAGCCGTTCGTAACGGTCCAGCAGCACCGCCGGCGACGGCCGCGACGTGCTGACGCGGCGGTTCTTGCGGATCGCCTCGATGACCTGCGCCGGCTCGACGTCGACGCCTTCGGTGAACTCCTCGTTGTCGATGAGAACGTGCAGCGGCACGACGGTGACGCCCGCCGCGGCGGCCTCCTCGGCGGTCAGCGCCGCCGTGGAGTCGGTGACCACGGCGACGGGGGGAAAGCCGGCCACGACCGGCTCCCCGATCCGTGCGCTGGGCACCGACACCTCAGTTCGCGACGATGTTGACAAGACTCGGCGCGCGCACGACGACCTTGCGCACCGTCTTGCCGGCGATGAGCTCGGCGATGCGCGGCTCGGCCAACGCCTGCTCCTGCAGCGTCGCGTCGTCGATGTCGGCCGGCACCTGCAGGCGGGCCCGCACCTTGCCGAGCACCTGCACGACGCACGTCACCGAATCCTCCACGAGGTAAGCCGGATCCGCGGTCGGGAACGGCGCGTAGACCACGCTGTCGTCGTGCCCGAGCCGGTGCCACAGCTCCTCGGCGATGTGCGGGGCGACCGGCGCGATCATGACGACCAGCGGCTCGACGACCTCCCGCGGCGCCGAAGGCAGCCGGGTCAGCGCGTTGTTCAACTCGATGAGCTTGGCGATGGCGACGTTGAACCGCAGGTTCTCGTAGTCGCTCCCGACCGCCGCGATCGTGCGGTGCAGCACCCGGCGGGTCGCGTCGTCCGCGGCGTCGTCGACGACGCTCAGCTCCCCGGTCGACTCGTCGACGACGTTGCGCCACAACCGCTGCAGGAAGCGCTGCGAACCGACGACGGCCCGGGTCTCCCACGGCTTGGACTGCTCCAGCGGCCCCATGCTCATCTCGTAGAGCCGGAAGGTGTCGGCGCCGAACTGCTCGTACATCTCATCGGGCGAGACGACGTTCTTCAGCGACTTGCCCATCTTCCCGTACTCCCGGGAGACGGTCTCGCCGTTCCAGCTGTACACGGTCGCGCCGGTGTCGTCGACGGACTCGACGACCTCCGCTGCCGGCACCGTCTGCCCCCGGGCGTCGCGGAACGCGTACGCCTGGATGTAGCCCTGGTTGACCAGCCGCCGGAACGGCTCGGCGCTGCTGACGTGGCCGAGGTCGAAGAGCACCTTGTGCCAGAACCGGCTGTACAGCAGGTGCAGCACCGCGTGCTCGACGCCGCCGACGTATAGGTCGACGCCGCCGACGTCCGGCAGGCCCGCGGGGGCGCCGGGCACCGGCTCCGGGCGCGGGCCCATCCAGTAACGCTCCACCTCGGGGTCGACGAAGGCGTCGGTGTTCGCCGGGTCGAGGTAACGGATCTCGTACCAGCACGAGCCGGCCCACTGCGGCATGACGTTGAGCTCGCGCCGGTAGGTCTTGGGACCGTCCCCAAGGTCGAGCTCGACGTCGACCCAGTCCTTCGCGCGGGCCAGCGGCGGCGTCGGCTCGCTCGTCGTGTCGTTGGGGTCGAGCTGCTGCGGGGAGTAGTCGTCGACGTCGGGCAGCGTCACCGGCAGCATCGACTCCGGCAGCGCGATCGGCAGGTTGTGCTCGTCGTAGACGATGGGGAACGGCTCGCCCCAGTACCGCTGGCGGCTGAACAGCCAGTCGCGCAGCTTGTACGTGACGGTGCCGCGGCCGGTGCCCTTGGCCTCGAGGTAGGCGATCATCGCGGCCTTGGCGTCGGCGACACCCAGTCCGTTGAGGTCGAGCTCGGCGTTGGCGCTGTTGATGGCCGGACCGTCTCCGGCGAACGCGACATTGTCGGGGTGCTCGGGCGTGGGCTGCACGGTGCGGATGATGTCGAGGTCGAAGGCCTGCGCGAAGTCCCAGTCGCGCTGGTCCTGCCCGGGCACCGCCATGATCGCGCCGGTGCCGTACCCCATGAGCACGTAGTCGGCGACGAACACCGGGATCTTTCGCCCGTCGACCGGATTGATCGCAAAGGAGCCGGTGAAGACGCCGGTCTTCTCCTTGACCTCGCTCTGGCGCTCCAGGTCGGTCTTGCGGGAGGCGGTGGCGACGTAGGCGTCGACGGCCTCGCGCGGACCGGCGTCCCCGCTCTTCCAGGCGTCGCGGGTGCCGTGCGGCCAGGCGTCGGGCACGAGGCGCGCCACCAGCGGGTGCTCGGGCGCGAGCACCATGAACGTCGCGCCGAACAGCGTGTCGGGGCGGGTCGTGAAGACCTCGATGTTCTCGTCGGCGCCGTCGAGGGTCGTCACGGCGAAGTCGACGTTGGCGCCGGTGGATCGGCCGATCCAGTTGCGCTGCATGAGCTTGACGGGCTCGGGCCAGTCGACGCGGTCGAGGTCGAACAGGAGCCGGTCCGCGTACGTCGTGATCCGCATCATCCACTGGCGCATGTTGCGCTTGAAGACCGGATAGTTGCCGATGTCCGAGCGGCCCTCGGCGGTGACCTCCTCGTTGGCCAGCACGGTGCCCAGGCCCGGGCACCAGTTGACCGGGGCCTCGCTGACGAACGCGAGCCGGTACCCGTCGACGACCTCGCGCCGCTCGACCCCACTCAGCTCGCTCCAGGCCCGGCCGTCGGGCAGCGCCCGCTGCCCCGAGGCGAATTCGGCCTCCAGCTCGGCGATCGGGCGGGCCTTGCCGCGGGTGCCGACCGAGTTCTCGGCGTCGGCGTCGAACCACGCGTTGAACAGCTGGGTGAAGATCCACTGGGTCCAGCGGTAGAACTCGACGTCGGTCGTCGCGACGCTGCGGCGGTCGTCGTGGCCCAGCCCGAGGCGGGCGAGCTGGCGGCGCATGTTCGCGATGTTGTTCTCGGTCGTGATCCGCGGGTGCTGCCCGGTCTGGATCGCGTACTGCTCCGCGGGCAGGCCGAACGCGTCGTAGCCGAGGGCGTGCAGCACGTTCTTGCCGGTCATCCGCTGGTAGCGGGCGTAGGCGTCGGTCGCGATGTAGCCGAGCGGGTGCCCGACGTGCAGCCCCGCGCCGGAGGGGTACGGAAACATGTCGAGCACGAACAGCTTGTCGCGGCCGGCCACCAGCCCGGGCTGCGCCCACGGACCCGCGGTGTTGGGGGCGTGGTAGGTGCCGTCGGCCGCCCACCGGTCCTGCCAGTGCCGCTCGATGCGGTCGGCCAGCTCCGCGGTATAGCGGTGGGGGTACTGGGCGGCCGTGCTGTCAGTCATCCGTTCCTTCTCCTGTAGTGCGGGCGGCCCGGAGCCCGTGGCGTGGCCACGAGACACGGGAGGCGGGGGCGGACATGGAAAAACCCCTCGCACAGAGGGGTGTGCCGCTCCGACGCTGTCGTCGGGCGGCTAGCCAAGAAGTCGCCGCTGCACCATGGGGGCCAGGCTACCGCAGCGGGCGCAGACGCCGACGGACCCGTCCACGGGGGACGGGTCCGTCGGTCGAGCGGCTGGCGGCCGGGACGCCTCGGTGCCGGCGCCCCGGAGGCCTCGGTGCCGGCGTCGCGGCCGGGCCCTGGGTGGCCCGCTCTGCTCGACGGGCGACCAGGCGCCCGCTCGGCATAGCCGACCGGAGTCGGTCAGAGCCGACCCGAGCCGATCAGCGTCGACTGGAGCCGGCCGGTGACGGCTGGAGCCCAAAGTGTGGCTCAGAGCGCGTTGTGCGCCTTGGCCATCGCCGCCTTCTTGTTGGCGGCCTGGTTCTTGTGGATGACGCCCTTGCTGACGGCCTTGTCGAGCTTCTTGCTCGCCTGGCGCAGGGCGGCCTCCGAGGCGTCCTTGTCACCGGTCGCGGCGGCCTCACGGAACTTGCGCACCCACGTGCGAAGCTCGGACTTGACGGCCTTGTTGCGGTCGGTGCGCTTGGCGTTGGTCTTGATGCGCTTGATCTGCGACTTGATGTTCGCCACGAGTGTCTCTTTCGGGTCGATCGGCTGCGCGCGGCGGTTTCGCCGACGCAGGCCCGCCCTCGGTGCCGGACCGCGATCGGCGCCCGATCGGGCTCCGATGAGGTCATGGCTCGATCCGGTCAAAGGCGAGCTGGGAGTGCGTGTCGTCGCGCACGACCTGGGCGCGCACGCAATCGCTCAACTTACCAGGGCCGCCGCGACCGCCCAAAACGCCGGCTCACAACGCATCCACAACCACCACGACGGCGCCCCTCAACGACGCTCCCAACGATCCCTCAACGACGTCCCCACGACGTCCCCAAACGACGCTGAGAACTGCGTGTCAGTGTGAGGACTGCGGCACGAACTGCAGTCGCGACCGCGACACGCAGGTTTCAGGGTCATTGACGCAGAATCGGGGCATGGCGCGACCGCGGTACGAGCACCCTCCGGAGAAGGTCAGCGGGTGGTCGCTGCGGCACGTCGTCAGCCTCGCGCTGATCGAGAACCTCTTCTTCGGCGCGGCCACGGTGTTCGCGTTCCTCTTCGCGTTCGTCGTGCTGCGGCAGGGGGTCAGCGGCTGGGCGAGCGTCGCGTGGCTGCTCGTGTTCTGGGCGGTGCTCGCGTATCTCGCGCTCCCCCGGCTCCACCGGGTGCTGTCCGGCATCTACGTGCCGAACTACTTCTTCGGGCGCACCCGCACGTCCGACGGCCTGCTCGGCGACCCCGTCAACCTCGCGCTGACCGGCTCCGCCGAACAGATCCACGACGTCATGCGCCGGGCCGGGTGGATCGAGGCCGACCCGGTCGACCTGACGTCCAGCGCGCGGATCGTCACCGCCTCCCTGAGCCGGCGCAGCTACCCGCGGGCGCCGGTGAGCCCGTTGTTCCTCTTCGGCCGCCAGCAGAAGTTCGCGTATCAGCAGGAGGTGCAGGGCAACCCGTCCCAGCGCCACCACGTGCGGTTCTGGCCGTGCCCGCCGGATTGGCTGCTGCCGGGCGGGCACCGCGTCGACTGGCTGGCGGCCGGCAGTTACGACCGGGCGGTCGGGCTGTCGTTCTTCACGTTTCAGGTGACCCAGCATCGACCGCGACATCGACATCGAACGCGACTACATCGTCGACACCATCAACTACGCGTGCCCGGAGGTGCGCACGACGCTCATTGAGGACTTCTCCACCGGCTACCACAGCCGCAACGGCGGCGGCGACGCCATGACCACCGACGGTGACCTGCCCGTGCTCGGCGTGGAGGCGGTCACCCCGGCTCCCGTCGCGGGCGCGCCCGTGGCCGACGACGTGCTGCACCGGGTCGGGCGCCGCCCGTTCAGCGTCGTCGCCGCTCTCGCGCTGACGCTGCTGTCGCTGAGCGCATCGCTCGCCGTGGCCATGTACGAGCTGGAGTCGGTGGTCACCGGCGAGGTGAGCGCGATGGCCCAGGAAGGTGAGCAGATCTCGGAGAGGACGATGCTGGCCATCGTGCTCGGATCGGTGGTGCTCACCTACGCGATCATGGGCGTGCTGGCCTGGCTGACGTACCTGGGGAGCCAGTTGGCGCGACTGTGCCTACTCGCGGGCCTGACGTTCTCGCAACTGAGCAGCCTCGTGCAGTGGCTCGGGTCGGCGCGGCCGACCTTCTGGGCGCTGACCGCGCTGGCCGTCGACCTGCTGACGATCTACGCGCTCACCTCGCCGTCGGCGCAGGAGTGGACCCGCAAGCACGGCCTCACCGCCCGGAGACGGGCCCGCCGGCTCGCCCGACGCCTCGCCGGCCGCGCCGTCACGGGCTGACGACGGCCGCCCGCAACCCGACCGCGACCCTACCGCGACTGCCCGGAACCGGCCCCGCGACCCGACCGCGGATGCCCGGGACCTGCCCCGCGGCCAGTCCGCGACCCGACCGACCCGACCGACCCGACCGCGGCCCCGCGACGAAGGCATGGCTCGCGCCGACGTGCCCCTTGCGCGCGGCTCAGCGCTGGGAGCGGGCGCGCGACATCGCGAGGATCGCGCGCTCGACGGCGTACACCGGGTCGCGGCCGCCGCCCTTGACGTCGAAGTCCGCGGCGGCGACGGCCTGGATCGCCTCGCCGAGGCCGTCGTCGCTCCAGCCGTGCAGGGAGCGGCGCGCCTTGTCGACCTGCCAGGGCGCCATCCCGAGGGTCTTGGCGACCTGGGCGGGGTGGCCGCGCCCGGCTCCGGAGACCTTGACGAGTTGGCGCAGCTGCATGGCGAGCACCGCGACGATCGGCACCGGGTCGACGCCTGCGGCGATCGCGTGCCGCAGGAGCCGCAGCGCCTCGGCTGTGTTGCCGGCGACCGCGGCGTCGGCGACGCGGAATCCGGTGGCCTCGACCCGGCCTCCGTGGTAGCGCTCGACGACGTCTTCGTCGACCATCCCGTCGGTGTCGGCGATGAGTTGCGCACAGGCAGAAGCGAGTTCGGTGACGTCTTTGCCGACCGCCTCGACGAGTGCGCGCACCGCGCCGGGGCTGATGCGCCGGGAGTTGGAGCGGAATTCGGCCTGCACGAAGTCGGACTTGTCGCGGTCGGACTTGATCGCCGGCGCCTCCAGCACCCGCGCCCCGGCCTTCTTCATCGCGTCGATGAGCTTGCGGCCGCGGTTGCCCCCGGAGTGCCACACGATGAGCGTGCAGTCCTCCGGCGGGTCGGCGACGTGGGCGAGCAGGTCCTCGACGAGATCGTCGGCCGCCTCCGCGACGCCGCGCACGACGATCGCCTTGGCACCGCCGAACAGCGAGGGGCTCGTGTGCTGCCCGAGCGCGCCCGACTCGTAGCCGGCGGCGTCGAGGCGGATGACCTCGACGTCGGGGTCGGCCCCGCGCAGCGCGTCGACCGTCGCGGTCAACGCGCGCTGGGCGAGCACGTCCTCGGGCCCCGTGACGAGCACGAGCGGCGGCACCGCCGCGCTGCTCGGCGGCTCCCCCGGCCCGCCTCCCGCTCCGGCCGCCCTGTTCGACCCGGCCGCCCTGTTCGACCCAGCCGACCCAGCCGACCCCGCAGAGCCGGCGGACCCTCCCCGTCCCGGCGAGCGGCCCGAACTCCTCGGTGGCGCGTTCATGCGGGCTCCCGCAGGTCGAGGCCGAGCTGTCGGCCGCGGGTGCGCACGGCCGCGGCGGGCGCGTCGAGTTCGTCGGCGATGTCGTCGACCCGGTAGCCGTCGGTGGCGAGTTCGCGCAGCGCCTCGTCCTCCCCTGCCGTCCAGGCGAACCCGTGGGTGACGGCGGTGCGGGTCGCGCCGGGCACCGGGGCACCGGTGGACCGGGCGTCGGCCACCAGCTCCGGATGCTCCCCCGTCGGCGCCGCGGCCGGCGTGGCCAGGGTCGGCCCGCG
>NZ_BCNQ01000042.1 GCF_001515525.1 Piscicoccus intestinalis NBRC 104926
CAGCGGGCCGTCGAGCTCGGCCGGGACGGCCCGGCGCACGCCCGCGCGCAGGGGTGGCTCGCCGAGGCGATGCTGCGCCGCTCGACGGGTCGGCGCCGACAGGCCTACCTGGCCCTCAGCGCGGGGTTGCAGGTGCTCGCTCAGCACCGCGCGAGCGTGGGCAGCAGCGAGTTGCGGGCCCGCGTCGGGCTCAACCGAGAGACGCTGGCCGGTCTCGGGCTGACGATGGCGTTGGAGGACGCCGACCCCGCCACCGTGCACCTGTGGGCTGAGCACGCCAGGGCGACAGCGGGACTGGCCCGTCCGGGGCGCCCGCCCGACGACGACCGGCTCGCCGACCTGCTCGACCGGTTGCGCACGACGACCGCACGCCTGGAAACCCCCGACATCGTTGCCGCACAAGGTGTTTCGTGCGCAGGGTCGAATGCGGGGCCGGCTGTCGACGTCCGCGCCGAGACCGAGCGGCAGGCCGGGCTGGAGCGCGACATCCGCGAGCACGTGCGCCGCACGCTCGGAGACCGCGCGCCCGTGCGCCCACCGATCGGCATGCGGGCCCTGCAGGCCGAGCTCAGCGCGGCGGGCTCGGCTCACCCGGCCGTCGCGGCCGAATCGAGGGCGCCGGCGCTGGTGGAGTACGTCGACCACGAGGGGAGGTTGTACGCGGTCACGGCCCGGGCGGGCGTCGCGCGGCTGCACGACCTCGGCCCGGTGGACGTCGTGGTCTCGGCACTGCGCTACACCTCGTTCGGCCTGGCCAGGCTCGCGCGCCGCGGCCCCGACCGCCGGAGCCATGACGCGGCGCTGGCCGTCATCCGGCGCAGCGGCGCGCAGTTGGAGGAGCGGCTCCTGGCACCCCTGCACGATGCGATCGGAGACGGTGACCTCGTGATCGTCGCGCCGGCCCTGCTGCACGCGCTGCCGTGGGCGGTGGTGCCGGCGTGCCGCGGCCGGGCGGTGTGCGTCAACTCCTCGGCGTCGCTGTGGGCCATGGTGGCTCGCCGCCGACCGCGCCCCGGCGGGGTGCTCGTCGTCGCAGGACCCGGGCTCCCCGAGGCCCAGGCCGAGGCCCGCGAGATCGACGCGCTGTACGCGGACGCCGTGGGCGGGCCGAGGGGCGCGGTCGACCCGACCGGCCCGGCCCGCGACGACCGACGGTTGCTGCTGCCTCCGGACTCCACGGCGGCGGCGGTCGCGGACGCCCTGCCGGGCGCGCGGGTCGCGCACTTCGCGGCGCACGGTGATCTGCGGGGCAACCCGTCGTTCTCGGCGGTGTGGCTGGCCGACGGGCCGTTCATGGTGCACGACATCGAGCGCCTGCCGCGCACCCCGCAGCACGTCGTGCTCGCGGCCTGCGACACCGCCCGCTCCCACGTTCTCGCCGGACGCGAGGTGCTCGGGCTGACGACCGCGCTGCTCGGCCTCGACACGGTCTCGATCGTCGCGCCGACGGTGACGATCCCCGACGCCCAGACGCGCCCGCTCATGCTCGGCTATCACCGGCGCCTGCTCGCGGGGCTCGCGCCGGCGGCCGCGCTCAGCGCCGCGCAGGCCGAGGTCTTCGCCGGCTCCGACGACCCCGCGGCCGTCGCCGCCGCCGCAGCCTTCGTGTGTCTGGGCGCCGGGCACACGCCGGTCTTCGGCCCGCAGGGCCCGGACGGTCCGCACAAGGAGGGCTAGGAGAACGGCCGCTGCCGGATCGGCCCGTAGCGCGACCTGCGGCGCGTGGTCCGACGCGGTCCCGCCGTCCGGCAGGGAAACGCATCCTGGGTCGATTCAGGAACGCAGCACTATCTTGGGGACGTGTTCGTCGCCTCGAAGTTCGCCACCGGCTCCGCTCTGTCCGTCTCGCCCTTCGCCGCGGCCCGGCCGCGCCCCACGGCGCCGCGGTCATGACGCCGCCCGAGCTCCCCGAACCGGGGCCGTCGCGACCGAAGAAGCCGACTCAGAGCGCGGCCGATGCTGGGAGGGCGCCCGATGCTCCGACGGCGCAGACCACGAAGACCGCGAAGACCGGCGCGAACCCGAAGCCCAGCCAGCCCGCGAAGCCCGCGGAGGGCACGAAGGTCGAGAACGCGACGCCGGGCGGGGGCGCAGCCGCCGCGACCGAGACTGCGAAGCCCACGCACAGCCGCCGCAAGCGGGCGGGCATCGCGGCGCTGATCGTGTTGGCCCTCATCGCTGTCACGCTCATCATTCCGCCGCTGCGCAGCGCGGCCGGTCGCGCGACCGGCCGGGTCGCGGACGCCGTGCTCAGCGCGCTGCCCGCACCCGACGTCTCCCAACTGCTCGCGTACCTGCCGCAACGCAACCGCATCCTCGCTGCCGACAACAGCGTCATCGCCCAGACCTGGTGGCAGGACCGCACGGTCGTCTCTACGGAAGCCATCGCGCCCGTCATGCGCCAGGCCCAGATCGCCATCGAAGACGCCCGGTTCTACGAGCACGCCAGCTTCGACCCCATCGGGCTCGCCCGCGCGATCGTCAGCAACACCACCTCCGGCGACCTCACCGGGCAGGGCGCCTCGACGATCCAGCAGCAGCTCGCCAAGAACCTCGTGCAGCTGCAGGCCCAGCTCGACGAGAGCGACGCGGGGGTCACCGCGAGCACCGACAAGAGCCTGAGCCGCAAGTTCGACGACCTCGTGCTCGCGGCGCACCTGGAGACCTCGCGGTCCAAGGACCAGATCCTCACCGACTACCTCAACGTCGTCTACTACGGCGAGGGCGCCTACGGGGTCGAGGCCGCCGCCCGGCGCTACTTCGGGACGACCGCCGCGAAACTCACGCTGCCGCAGGCGGCCCTGCTCGCCGGCCTCGTGCAGTCGCCGTCGGCCGACGACCCGCTGCAGAACCCGCAGGCCGCCACGGACCGGCGTGCCCAGGTGCTCGCGGCGATGCTCAAGGAGGGTTACATCGACGACGCCCAGTACCAGGCGGCGCTCGCGGCCCCGCTCGGACTCGACCCCGTCTCCGCGGCCCAGGGCTGCGCCTCCTCAGATCACCCACAGTTCTGTGACTTCGCGGTGCGCCGATTGCAGGCCGCGCCCGAGCTCGGCGACTCCGCCCAGGCCCGCAAGCAGGCGTGGAACCTCGGCGGACTGACGCTGAAGACCACCCTCGACCCCACCGTCCAGAAGGCGACGAACGCCGCGATCAAGGCCCAGAAGCTGCCCGGCGACGCGTTCCACGACGCGGCCGCCGTCGTGCGTCCCTCGACCGGGGCCGTGCTCGCGCTCGGCCAGGACGTGCCCTACGGCACCGGCACCGGGCGTTCCACGCAGTCGTATGCGCTCGACGCCATCGACGGCGGGGCCGCAGCCTTCCAGGCAGGCTCCACCTTCAAGACGTTCACGCTCGCCGCCGCCTTCGCCAACGGCTACACCCCGGACTCCCGCCTCGACGTGCCCGAGAGCGGCGCGACGATCCGGTTCGGCGACTCCAGCGCGTGCGGCGGCTCCACCGGCGGCACATGGGCGCCCGAGAACGTCGAGGGCGACCCGAGCGGCCGGATGACGCTCACCGACGCCTTCGCGGCCAGCGTCAACACGGCGTTCGCCGAACTGGAGTCGAAGGTCGGCGTGTGCGCGGTGCGCGCCACCGCTCAGGCCCTCGGCGCCCGCCAGTCCGACGGCAGCGAGCTGGAGCCGGTCGCGGCGCTCACGCTCGGCGTCGACACCACCTCGCCGCTGACGATGGCCGGGGCGTACGCCGCCTTCGCCAACAAGGGCACCTACTGCGCGCCGACCCCGCTGGCCTCGGTGACCGGAGCCGGGCGTGACGCCACCTTCGCGCCGCAGTGCCGGCAGGCCGTCGACCCCGACGTCGCCGCACAGGTGAGCCAGACCCTGCGGGCCGTCGTGCGCGACGGCACCGGGTCGGCGGCCCGGATCTCGGGCGTGCAGGTCGGCGGCAAGACCGGCACCACCGACACCTCGGCCAACACGTGGTTCACCGGGATCGCCCCCGACCTCGCCGCGTCGGTCTGGGTCGGCGACCCCGCGGGCGGCAGCTACGACAAGCTCTACGGCAGCGACGTCGCCGCGCCCCTGTGGCGCCGGATCGTCGCCCCCGTCGTCAACGGGAACTGAGGGCCGCGTGCCCATCGAGCCCATCGAGCCACACCTCGCCCGCTGGTCGCTGCGCCGCCGCATCCTCGGTCTCGCGGCGGTGGTGCTGCTGGCGTTGCTGGCCGTCAGCATCGCCGTCGTCCTCGTCGCGCTGCGCACGATCCTCACCCAGAGCGCCGCCGCCACCGCCCGCGGCCAGAGCTACGAGCTGGCGCGGCTCCTGGAGGACGGCGTGGAGCCGGCGGAGGCCGTACGGGAGGTGCCGGCGCGCGGCGCGGTGCTGCAGGTGCTCGGCGCTCAGGGCTCGGCGCCCACCGTGCTGGCCGCCTCCGAGGCGCGGGTCGCCGGGACGTCGCTGGTGACGGCGCTGCCCGCGACCGGCCGCTCGATGGATGAGACGACGGAGGGCGCCGGGGGCGACGGCGACACGTACGCGGTGGCCGCGCAGACCGTCCAGACGCCGGACGGGGTGCGCACGGCGGTCGCGGCCCGGCAGTTGGAGGTGGAGTTCCGCACGGTCGAGACGTCGACGGCGCTGCTGGGCGTCGGCGGCCTCGTGCTCGGGGTGCTGCTGCTCGTGCTCGTCGACCGCATCGTGCGCGGCGCCCTCGCGCCGGTGACCCGCATCACCACGCAGGTCGGCGCCATCACGCACGCCACCGACGGCGAACGGGTCAGCGTGCCCCCCAGCGGCGACGAGATCGCCACCCTCGCCACGACGATGAACGCGATGCTCGACCGGATGGCGCGTGCGGAGACCGCCACCCGGCGGTTCGTCTCCGACGCCTCGCACGAGCTGCGCAGTCCGCTGGCGACGCTGCGCACCCACGTCGAGACGGCCCGCCGCCCCCAGGACGTCGACCGCGAACTCGTGCACGCCGAGGTGCTGCGGCTGCAGGCGCTCGTCGACGATCTGCTCATGCTCGCCAAGAGCGACGACGAGGGACTGCGCCTCGACCGGGGTCCGCTCGATCTCGACGACGTCGTCGACGAGCAGGTGCGCCGGTTGCGCGCGGTCAGCACCAAGCAGGTGTCGTTCGAGCTGCTGCCCGTGGAGATCGACGGAGACGGTGCGCGGCTGGGGCAGGTGCTGCGCAACCTGCTCGATAACGCCGACCGGCACGCCGTGGGCGCGGTGCGGGTGGTCATGGCCGACCGCCCCGGGACGGCGGTCGTGTACGTCGACAACGACGGCCCGCCGGTGCCGCCCGAGGCCAGGGAGTCGGTCTTCGACCGGTTCACGCGGCTCGACAGCTCACGGGTGCGCGACGGTGGAGGCAGCGGTCTGGGCCTGGCGATAGCCCGGACCCTGGCCGGCCTGCACGACGGCTCCTTGACGACCGGCGAGGCTCCGGACGGCTGGTGCCGGTTCACGCTCACGCTGCCGCGCACCGGCTGAATGCGGCGTCAGATCGGGCGCAACCGGTAGCCCGCGCCGCGAACCGTCTCCAGGGAGTGTCGCCCGAACGGGGTGTCGATCTTCTTGCGCAGGTTGCCGATGTACACCTCGACGATGTTGTCGCTGCCGTCGAACGCGGGATCCCACACGTTGTCGAGGATGTCGGCCTTGGAGACGACCTCGTCGGGGTGCCGCATGAGGTACTGCAGCACCGCGAACTGCTTGGCGGTCAGCGAGAGGTCGCGGTCCTGGCAGGTGACGCGGTGCGCGGCGGGGTCGAGGGTGAGGTCGCCGACGGTCAGCACCGCGGGGCGGGCCGGCGCGCCCCGGCGGATGAGGGCACGCAATCGGGCGAGGAGCACGATGAAGCTGAACGGCTTGGTGAGGTAGTCGTCGGCACCCAGGTCGAAGGCGTCGGTCTGGTCGTACTCGCCGTCCTTGGCGGTGAGCATGAGCACCGGGGTCCAGTTCTTCTCCGCGCGCAGGTTGCGCAGCACGTCGTAGCCGTGCCGGCGCGGCAGCATGATGTCGAGCACGATGACGTCGTACGGGTTCTCGGTCGCCAGCCACTGACCGGTGACGCCGTCGTGGGCGACGTCGACGACCATGCCCTCCGTGACCAGGCCCCGGCGCACCGACTCCGCGAGACCGCGTTCGTCCTCAACCAGCAGCACCCGCACCCCGAACTCCCTTCCCGCGGCGCGCGGTCGGCCCGGCGCGCTCGTCGTTCCAGCATGCACCCCGGTGCTGAGCGCGGTGGGCCCACGAGCCGGGCGCGTTCGCAGTCATCAGGGTCGACGCCGGCCGGGCGGCGGCGACAGGATGTGCGTCAGGGCCGCCACCAGACTGCGAGGAGGAGCGGTGAGCACCACCGGCGAAACGAGCGGGTCGAACACGACGAGCACGACGCGCGAGCTGATGGCCACGGGACGTCCGCTGACGTGGGTGTTCGCCGGAGACAGCATCACCCAGGGGGTGCAGCACACGCACGGGCAGCGGTGCTGGGCCGAGCACGTCACCGAACGCATCCGCTGGGGCCTGGGCCGGCCGTTCGACGTGTGCATCAACACCGGCATCGCGGGCTGGACGGCGCAGGCAGTGTGGCGCCACCTCGACCACTTCGTCACCCGCTTCGCCCCGGACGTCGTCAGCGTGGCGCTCGGGATGAACGACTGCTGCGAGGGCCCCGCCGGACGCGCCGGTTTCGCCGAGGCCCTCGGCGAGATCGCGGACGGGATCCTCGAACTCGGCACCGAGGCACGGCCGGTGGCGCTCGTGCTGCACACCCCGAACACGATCGCCACCGGGAGTTGGAACGACCCCGTCGAAGTCGGCGCGTACGCCGGGATCGTGCGCGAACTCGCGGCCCACACCGGCGCGCAGCTCGTCGACCATCACGCGTACTGGAGCGAGCGGTTCGGTGGGCGCCCGGCGTGGGACTGGCTCGATGAGCCGGTGCACCCGAACGCGGCGGGGCACCGGGCGATGGCCGAGTTGACCGCGCGCACCCTCGGGCTCGACGGCTGAGACCGCGCGTTCTGCCCCATCGCGCCGCGACGGGTCGACGGGGGCCCGTCGACCCGTCGGCGACGAGGGCTGCCCGCCCGCTGAGACGCCGCGACCGTTCGTCCGACGAGACCGACCCACCGTCGACAGATCCGCTCCGCGGGGCGGAGGTCGCGTCAGGATGGAGTGCCCGCCTCGTAGGCTCGCGGGCGGGAGCGGCTGCGGCCGTCGGGAGGACGAACGGAAGGCATGGCCATGGACGACGTGGTTGCCGCCAGCGCGCTCGCCGGGGCCGACGAGGTGCTCGACACCGATGCGCGGTTGTGGATTCTCGGCCTGGCCCACATCACCGAGATCAACGCGCGCAAACCACCCCTCGTCGACGAGATCGAGCAGGTCCTCGACCTGTGCCGGTCGTCGATGGACTTCCCCGCCGGCCCCGTCAGGTACCACGCGCAGGGGTGGGAGCTCATCGAGGCTGAGACGTTTCGGGCGCTGGTGCTCACGCCGCCGGAGGCGCCGCACCTGCAGCTGCGGATCGCGCTGGGCCGAGACGGTGTCGTCGGGGTCGCGATGACGCGCAGCGGCCGGGCCGACGGGGTGGACGACCCGAGCGCGGCGCTGCTGACCGACCTGGAGGCCGTGTTGGCCGACCTGTACTCGGTGACCCTCACCGTCGCTCTCACGGCCGGCCGCAGCTGCCCGATCGATATGAGGCTGCTCATCCCTGAGAACGGTCCCGGCGCGAAACCTACGTATTACGCACCCGACGAACAGACCGGCGAACTTGTGCCGATTCGACGCCCAAAGAAGCCGTTCACTCCGATCGACCATCGCTACGAGATCACCGCCGAGACGACGCCGGAGCGGGTCGACGAGGATCTCGTCGCGCTGGCCACCGGCATGGCCAAGCAGATCGGAGCCCGCGCGCCCTACCTCGTCACGCACCGTCGGCCGCTGGCCACGATCCGCGGGTAAGGCCCTGGGTCGGACCGCAAAGATATGTAGGCGGTGACCGCTCGGTGGCCCTCGAGTGGTCAATTCCGTTACCAGGCGAATCTGCGAGCCTGTGACCTGTGGCGTTGCGCCGCACAACGAAGGTGACCACTCGTGAGAGGTCACCGCACACATCCCGGGGCGATTTGACCGGGCGTTGGCGTGCGCACCGAGACGTAAACCGTGCAAAGTTACAAACTGGACACGTCTGCGTGCGCTCCCGCCCTTGTGGTCCGAACGAATTGCCTACTGTGCCAGGCACAGAGCCGCGAACCCGGACGGCTCCGGAACCCAGGAGTACCGCGTGAGGACACCCCGTCGCAGCACCGTAGCCCTCCTAGCCGCCGGCCTGTGCGCGAGCGGCCTGACCGCCGCCTCGGCCCAGCCTGCATTCGCGGCGACCGCCGCCCCCGCGAGCACGGCCCCCACGGCTATGGACACCTCGACGTCGACCGGCGAGTCGGCCCGCGACACCGGGGTCAGCAGGGACCCGCAGGCGGCGGACCTGCAACGCTCGGCGAAGCTGCGCCGCGCCGTCTCCGCCGACGGCGTGATGACCCACCTGCGCGCCTTCCAGCGGATCGCCGACGCCAACGAAGGCAACCGCGCGTCCGGCACGAGCGGCTACGAGGCCTCGGCGGCCTACCTGGAGAAGACGCTGAAGCCGTACGGCTACAAGGTCACGCGGCAGCCCTTCGAGTTCCGCTACGAGCAGATCACGAAGACGAGCCTGGGCCAGACGGCGCCGCAGCGGCGGGCCGTCGAGCACAACCCGATGTCGTACAGTCCGGCGGCCCCCGGGGCCGGCGTCACCGCCGAGCTCGTCGCGCCCGCCGAGGTGAACGGCTGCGACGCGGCGGCCTGGCAGGGGGTCGACGCGACCGGCAAGATCGCCCTCGTCAGCCGCGGCACGTGCTCCTTCGGGCAGAAGTCGAAGGCGGCCCACGCCGCGGGCGCCAAGGCCGCGATCATCTACAACAACGCCGACGGTCCGCTCAACGGCACCCTCGGCGAGGTGGCCGACGACTACGTGCCGACGACGGGCGTCACCCAGGCCGACGGTCAGGCCCTGCGCACCGCGATGCAGTCGGGCCCGGTGTCGATGACGTTCGTGCTCGAGAAGATCATGGAGCAGCGCAAGACGTTCAACGTCATCGCCGAGTCGGCGGGCGGTAACGCCGACAACGTCGTCATGGCGGGTGCCCACCTCGACTCCGTGGCCGAGGGCGCCGGTATCGACGACAACGGCTCCGGCTCGGCCGCGATCCTCGAGGTCGCCAAGCAGATCGGCCAGCAGCGCAACGTGCCCGGCAAGCTGCCGAACAAGATGCGGTTCGCCTGGTGGGGCGCCGAGGAGGTCGGGCTGCTCGGCTCCACCCACTACGTGGAGAACCTCAAGGCCAACGACCCCGCGGCGCTGAAGAAGATCGCCACCTACCTCAACTTCGACATGGTCGGCTCCCCGAACTACATGATCGGGGTCTACGACGCCGACGAGTCGACGCACAAGGCCCCCGTGCCCGTGCCGCCCGGCTCCGTGGCGACCGAGAAGCTGTTCACGAGCTACTTCGACGCGACCAAGCAGCCCTGGGTCGACACCGAGTTTTCGGGGCGCTCGGACTACCAGGCATTCATCGAGAGCGGTGTGCCCGCCTCCGGACTGTTCACCGGCGCCGAGGACAAGAAGACCGCGGCGGAGCAGGCGAAGTTCGGCGGCACCGCCGGTCAGGCGTACGACCCGAACTACCACCAGCCCAAGGACGACCTGAGCAACGTCAGCACGAAGGCGCTGGAGATCAACAGCGACGCCATCGCCCACGCGATGCTCACCCTGGCCACGAGCACCGAGGCCGTCAACGGCAAGAAGTAGAGCCCGATCGGCGAGCGGCGCGGGGACCCCGGGCGGTCCCCGCGCCGACGCGTGCGGCCTGACCGCGCGGCACGCGGGCACTACCGGGAGGCGGTCCGGTCTTCGACCGCGTCGTCACGTCCGTCGGCCGCCGCGCCTGGACGACGTTCGAGAAGACCCGCCGGGCGTCTTCGCCTACTTCACGGCGAACCTGGCCCACGCCTCCTGACCGGGTCGTCGCCGTCGCACCCCTCCGGCTCCGCGAGCGCCTCCAGGAGCCGGGCCAGTTCGCGCCGGTCCGCTTGCGGGAGCCGGCCGAAAAAGGCCTGCGCGTGCTCGCGCCGCGCCCGCTCGACGTCGGCGGCCAGCGCGTGTCCGGAGTCGGTGGCCTCGACGGCCACGGCCCGCCGGTCGCACGGGTCGGCGGCCCGGCGCACGAACCCCGCCGCCTCCAGGGCGTCGACGACGTCGGTGACCGAGCGCGGGGCCACGTGCAGTTCCTGGGCGAGGGCGTTGAGCCGCAGCGGTCCGCGGGTGGCGACGACCCGCAGCGCCCGCGCCTGGTGCGGCGTGACGCCCCACGGCTCCAGCGCCCGCAGGTAGCCGCGGCGCAGGCGGCGGCTCACGACGAGAAAGTGGTCGCCGAGGGAGTCGGGCAGCGGGGCGGGCGACATGAGGGAAGAGTATCGCTCGGTGTCGCGTTAGCCTCATAGTGAGGCAACCACAGTAACTAGGAGGTGGTCCATGGCCTCCCGACCCACCGCGTCTCGCGCCGCCGTCGGTGCTCCCGGAGCCGGCGGCCCCGGTGTTCCCGCCGGCCGCGCCCAGCGCATCGATCCTCGTGACAAGGCCCAGCTCGCGGCCTCCCCGGTCTCGCTGCGCCGCGTCGCCGCGCTCTTCTCCGGCCAGCGCGGCCGACTCGCCGTCGTCGTCGCGCTCATCGTCGCGACCTCGCTGATCTCCCTGGCGCAGCCGTTCCTCGTGCGCGAGGTCGTCGACGTGGCGATCCCGCGCCAGGACGTGCGGCTGCTCGTCGCCGCCGTGCTCGCGATGATCGGCGTCGCCGTCGCGACCTCGCTGTTCGGCGTGCTGCAGACGTGGCTGTCGGCCACCGTCGGCCAGCACGTCATGCACCGGCTGCGCACCGACGTCTTCACGCACCTGCAACGGCAGTCGGTCGGCTTCTTCACCCGCACCCGCGCCGGCGAGGTGCAGTCGCGCATCACCAACGACATCAACGGCATGCAGGACGTCGTGACGACCACGGCGACCTCGATCGCCAGCAACCTCACGACGACCGTGGCGACCGCCGCGGCGATGCTCGCCCTGTCGCGGCGGCTGTCGCTGCTGTCGCTGGTCGTCATGCCACCGGCCATCGTGCTGACCCGCCGGGTCGCGCTCATGCGCCGCGCGATCACCGCGCAGCAGCAGGCCCGCCTGGCCGACCTCGCCGTGCAGATCGAGGAGGGCCTGTCGGTCAGCGGCATCCGGCTGGCCAAGACCCTCGGCAGCGGCCCGCGCTCCGCCGCCCGCTTCGCGCGCACCTCCGAAGACCTCATCGACCTCGAGCTGCGCGCCAGTCTCGCCGGCCGCTGGCGGATGGCCACGATGCAGATCATGTTCGCCGTCATCCCCGCGCTCATCTACCTCGCCGCGGGCCTGCCCGCGACCTCCGGCGGCATGACGATCGGCACGCTCATCGCCTTCACCGGCCTGCAGGCCGCGCTGTTCCGGCCCGTGCTCGGACTCCTCAACGTCGGCGCGCAGGTCGTCTCCTCGATGGCCCTGTTCTCGCGGATCTTCGAGTACCTCGACCTGGAGGCCGACGTGCCCGCCCCCGCGCACCCGGTGGCCCTGGACCCCGCGCGGGTGCGCGGCGAGGTGCGCTTCGAGGGCGTCACGTTCCGTTACCCCGACGCCGAGGCCGACGCGCTGTCGGACGTCTCGCTGACCGTGCCCGCGGGTGGCTCGCTCGGGGTCGTCGGGGCCACCGGCTCCGGCAAGTCGACGCTGGCCGCGCTCGTCTCGCGGCTGTACGACCCGAGCGCCGGCCGGGTGTGCATCGACGGGGTCGACGTGCGCGACCTCGCGCCCGAGACCCTCGCCGGGATCGTCGGGGTGGTTTCGCAGGAGACGTACCTCGTGCACGCCTCGATCCGCGAGAACCTGCGGCTCGCCCGGCCCGACGCGAGCGACGCGCAGCTGTGGGCCGCGCTGGCCACCGCCCAGGTCGCCGACCTCGTCGCGGGCCTGCCCGACGGGCTCGACACGGTCGTCGGCGCGCGGGGCTACCGGTTCTCCGGCGGCGAGCAGCAGCGCCTCGCGATCGCCCGCACCGTGCTGCGCGACCCGAAGGTGCTCGTGCTCGACGAGGCCACCTCGGCCCTGGACAACCAGACCCAGCGGGCCCTGCAGACCGCGCTCGACCGGCTCCGCGCCGGGCGCACGACGATCACCATCGCGCACCGCCTCTCGACGATCGAGGAGGCCGACGAGATCGTCGTGCTCGAGGGTGGCGCGGTCGTCGAACACGGCGGCCGCGACGCGCTGCTCGCCCGCGAGGGCCGGTTCGCCACCCTCGCGGCGTGAGGTGCGGCCTCGGGCGACGCGAGCCCCTCGTCAGTCCGCGCTGATGTGGGAGAACGTCACCCGGCCGCCCATCTGGTCACCGCTCGGGGCGGCGTTCTGGGCGTCGGACGAGTCGCTGCCGTCGCCGGAGTCGGCGCTCAGCTCGCTCTGCGGGTAGTCGCCGACCTGGAAACGCACCGACTGACCGGCGAACGCCTCCGGCACCGGCGCGCTCGCCTGCTTGCTGACCCCGTTGCTGGAGGCGGTGAACGTCAGCTGCCCGTCGCCGGCGTCGGTGATCGCGAACTCGAACGGCTGGCCGGGCGCGACGCCGGTGAGCAGCTCGAACTTCTGCGCGGCCGAGCCGCCGCGCTCGTGCGTCTGCTTGACGACGACGCGGATGGTGCCGTTCGTGTAGTGCAGCATGACGAAGGCGACCGACTTCAGATCGGCCGAGCCGTGCAGCTGCCCGACGATGACGTCGCCGGTGTCCGGCGGCGTCTGATCGACGGCCAGTTGCGCTCGCAGCGTGTGCTTTCCGCTGTCGCCGGCGGTGAAGTCGGTGAGGTTGATGAGCTCGGTGCGGGGGTGGCTGGAGTTCGCCGTCGTCGCGCCCTGCAGGGGCGCCGTGAACGTCAGCCCCTGCGCGCCCCAGGTCAGCCAGGGGTCGGTGGCTTGCGCCGGCTCCACGTTCGCCGCCTTGCCGGAGTCACCCTCGACCGGCAGCGTCAGCTTCCAGCCGGACAGGTCGACGGAGCCGGCCGACGGCGACTGCGACGGAGTCGGGGAGGTCTGTGGCGGCTGCGCGCCGGGCCGGTGGGTCAACAGCCACGCCCCGATCCCCAGCAGGAGGAGCACCACGAGCGCGATCGCGACGGTCAGCTTCGGTCGCTCGGCCATCATGGGTTGCGATGCTAACCGCGCCGCCTGCGCCGCGACGCGCCCGGGGCGCTCCTCCTCAGGCCCGGCTCAGCGGCGCACCGCGGGCTCGGGCAGGTAGACCTGCGAACCGAGTTCGACGAACTCGCGGGACTTGGCGGCCATCTGGTCGCGGATGTCCTGGCTGATGCGCATCGAGCAGAACTTTGGGCCGCACATCGAGCAGAAGTGCGCGGTCTTGGCCGGCTCGGCGGGCAGCGTCTCGTCGTGGAAGGACTGCGCCGTCTCCGGGTCGAGCGAGAGCGCGAACTGGTCGCGCCAGCGGAACTCGAACCGAGCCTTGCTCAGCGCGTCGTCGCGCACCCGGGCACCGGGGTGTCCCTTGGCGAGGTCGGCGGCGTGGGCGGCGATCTTGTACGTGATGACGCCGGTCTTGACGTCGTCGCGGTTCGGGAGCCCGAGGTGCTCCTTGGGCGTGACGTAACACAGCATCGCCGTGCCGTGCTGCGCGATGACGGCCGCCCCGATGGCCGAGGTGATGTGGTCGTAGCCGGGCGCGATGTCGGTGACGAGCGGGCCGAGCGTGTAGAAAGGGGCGCCCTGGCACCAGTCCTGCTCGACCTCCACGTTGCCCGGCACGAGGTGCAGCGGGATGTGCCCGGGGCCCTCGACCATCACCTGCACGTCGTAGGCCCAGGCGCGCTGCGTGAGCTCTGCGAGCGTGCGCAGCTCGGCCATCTGGGCCTCGTCGTTGGCGTCGGCGATGGAGCCGGGCCGCAGCCCGTCTCCGAGGGAGAACGCGATGTCGTAGCGCGCGAAGATCTCGCACAGCTCGTCGAAGTGCTCGTAGAGGAACGACTCGGTGTGGTGCGCCAGGCACCAGCCGGCCATGATCGACCCGCCGCGCGAGACGATGCCCGTGACCCGCTGCGCGGTCAGGTGGATGTAGCGCAGCAGCACGCCCGCGTGGATCGTCATGTAGTCGACGCCCTGCTCGGCCTGCTCGATGACGGTGTCGCGGAAGACCTCCCAGGTGAGGTCCTCGGCGACGCCGTCGACCTTCTCCAGCGCCTGGTACATCGGCACGGTGCCGATCGGCACGGGCGAGTTGCGCAGGATCCACTCACGGGTCGTGTGGATGTCGTCGCCGGTCGACAGGTCCATGACGGTGTCGGCGCCCCACCGGGTCGCCCAGCGCAGCTTCTCGACCTCTTCGGTGATGGAACTGGTCACCGCGGAGTTGCCGATGTTGGCGTTGACCTTGGTGAGAAAGGCGCGGCCGATGATCATCGGCTCGGACTCGGGGTGGTTGACGTTGGCCGGGATGATCGCGCGCCCGGCCGCGACCTCGCTGCGCACCAGCTCGACGTCGACGCCCTCGCGCAGGGCGACGAACCGCATCTCGGGGGTGATCTCGCCGCGCCGCGCGTAGTGCATCTGGGTGACGGTGCGGCCCGCGCTCGAGCGCAGGATCGGGTTGCGGCGACCCTGCCACTGCTGCGAGGCCTCGCCGCGCCGCACGGCGCCGCGGCCGTCGTCGAGCAGGGTGCGGGTGCGGCCGTCGTAGGTCTCGACGTCGCCGCGGGCCGCGATCCAGTCGGCCCGCAGGGGCGCCAATCCGACGGTGGGGTCGGCCTCCGGGCCGCAGGTGCGGTAGACGTGCACGTCGTCGTTGGGGCCGTCGGGGGAGTCGGCCAGCGAGATCGCGGTGACCGGCACCTTGATGTCGCCGTCGGTGATGTGGGCACAGCGGTGCTGAGGGTGGAGGGCAGTCATGAAGGATCCTCTGCTTCCTTCGCCGGCATGACCCGGTCAGGTTCGAACGGTCCAGGCGGCGTCAGCCTGATCTCAGCCCCTGCCGGGACTCCCGTGAGTTGGCGGGGCCGACGCTACCGCGAGTCCGCTACGCCTCGCAGGGGTTTCGGCGAGAACCGTCGGGCGTCGATCGCGGTGGCCTCAGTTCGGGCGCGCCAGCGCCGATCGGCGGGTGAAGGGGGGGCGCAGCGATGCGATGTGGCCAGTGCGGGAACGACACGCAGCCCAGGTCGGGGTTCTGTGGGGTGTGCGGCGCCGACCTGCGCGCCGCCGCGTCGCCGTACGGCCCCGTCGGGGGCGCCCCGGCGAGCGGACCGTCTCCCGCGGTGTGGGTGGCGCTCGCGATCATGGCCCTCGCGGTCGTCTTCTCGTCGTGTACCTGGCGACGCGCCGGCCCGGCGACGATCGGGCGGGCGCGTCGACCGGGCAGGCCTCGGCCGGCTCGCCGGCGTCGGCGGCCGCCTCGGCCGGGACGACGCAACCGGCGGCCCCCCGACCTGGGCTGCGTGTCGTTC
>NZ_BCNQ01000043.1 GCF_001515525.1 Piscicoccus intestinalis NBRC 104926
CCGCGCAACCGGCGGCGCCGGCGGCGGGCGGGCAGGCCCAGGCGCAGAGCGGGCCGGTTCCCGAATCGGGCACGTACACCGGCACGGGGTACCAGCGGGGTCTGAATGGCACGGGCGCCGACGAGAGCTATGCCGTCGAGATGACGTTCAGCGGCGGCGGTTCCACGGTGCGCTACCCAGGCCTGGGGTGTGCAGGGGTGCTGCGCGCCGCCGGGTTCGACGGGGGCCGGCGGGTCTACCGCGAGGAGATGACGACCGGGCGCTGCGACAACTCCGGCACGTGGCAGGTCACCGTCGTCAGCGGCACCCAGGTCTCCGGCTCCTACAGCCCGCCGTCCGGGCGCTACGTGGTGACCGCCGAGCTCTCTCGCTGACCCGGCCCGTCGAGCCGACGACCTAAACCCCGCTTCCGCCGCTCGTCATCGCGTGGGCGGCCGCGACGCGCACCCCTCGGACTATCACCGTCACGGAGCATTGTAGCGATACAAGCTCCTGACCTGCGCTGTTGTCGTCAGGCGGACCCGCGGCCTCCGACGGTGATAGTCCGAGCGGTGAGGTCGTGAGGGTTCTCAGCCGAACAACGACGCCAGGGCCCTCCCCACGGCGGCGAACGCGGCCCTCGATGTAGGCGAGGCCGCGGCGAACGGCGGGTGTCATCCGCACCGCCGGGCGCGGCGGCGGGCCACGGCGCCGGCTCCCGCTAGAACGCCTGCGACGGCGACGGCGAGCGCACCGGATCGCGCGACGCGGGCTCGGTCAGGCCGGGCGGGCGGGGAGTGCTCGGCCGCCACGGCCGTCTCCGGGTCTTCGGTCGCGAGGCTCGCGTCGGCGTCGCCGCCCAGCAGCACGAGGCCGCGGCCGCCGTCGACGGTGATCGTCTGGCCGTCGCGGATGCGCTGGGTGGCGCTCGCGGTGCCGAGCACCGCCGGGATGCCGAACTCGCGGGCCACGATCGAGGAGTGCGACACCGGGCCGCCGACGTCGGTGACGACCGCCGACGCGAGCGCGAACAGCGGCGTGTAGGCGGGGGTCGTGATCCGCGAGACGAGCACCATCCCCGGCCGCAGTCGGGCGAAGTCGGCCGGGGTCAGCACGAGGCAGGCGGAGGCAGTGACGCGCCCGCCGCTGGCCGCGAGCCCTTCGAGGGTGCTCCCTACCTGGTCGCCGGCGTGCTGCGGCATCCAGCGGCGCGTCAGGCGGTTCATCGCGTTGTCCGGCAGCAGCTGCGGCGGCGTGACGCGCAGCTGTCCGCGCCACGTCATCCGGCGCGACTCCAGCGAGTTCTTCAGCTCGGGCTCCGGGGCTCGGTCGTCGTCTAGCGCCTTTGCAGCGCAGCGGGTCTCGTCGAGGGTGAGCCAGAACACGTCGTCCCGGTCGGGCAAGGCGCCGGCCTCGACCAGCCGGCGTCCGAGCTCGCGCAGCAACCGTCTGATCGTGGGCCAGGCCAGCCCGATGTCGGCAAGAGCGTCCTCACGCAGCACGACCCGGTCCTGGGCGCGGCGCAGCAACGGCTCGATCATTCGGCGGCGCGCCGGGTCGAGCCGCCCCAGCAGTGCCGCGCTCGCCGCCTCCCGCTCGGAGCGGAGGCGGTGTTGCCGCGCTCGGGGGTCGACGGAACCCGGCTCCGCGTCGAGGTAGTGGCGCAACGCCGTGAACACCGGGGCAGGGGTGTCGGCGGCCACCGGGCTGGCGAAGTCGAGGTTGTACACCGCGTGGCCGAACCGGTCGAGGTGTGCGCGCAGGCGTCGCTGCCACTGCGACCACACCGCCTCAGCCACGTCCGTCGGAGCCGGTCCGCCGACGAACTCGTCGAGGTCCGCCGACCCGACGACCTCACACAGTTGCGGGCGATCGAGTACCCACCGAGCTAGATCGAAGAGCGACTTCTCGGCGCGGATCGGCTCGCTGTCGCCGCCGAGCAGGAAGGTGGTGGCGGGCGGGTCGCCCGGCCGCCGCACCGCCTCGTAGGCACGGGTGAACAGGATCTCGCTGGTGGCCGCGTCCGGGATGACGCGTTGAACGGAGGTGTAGTACTCGCAGCCCGCGTACAACAGCTCGGCGGCTCAGTCGAGCAACGTTGTCGCAGCAAGGCGCTCGGGGTCGCGTTCGCGCCACCGGGAGACGACGTGGGCGTACGCCGGATGGGTGGTTTCGCGCCAGAGCCCGCCGGGATTGCGCAGCTTGCCGGTCAGGGCCATCGGCACGGCACCGGCCGACATCCGGAGCAGCCCACCGAGTGAATAGTGGTAGTACGCATAGTCGTTCACGCGCACGAACGTCAGGTCGCCCGGGTGCACGAGGTCACCCATTCCCTCGCGGAACAGCGCTGTCAGGGAGCCGGTGACCGCCGGTTCCACCATGTCGCCGAACAGCGGTGTCAGCGGTTCGGGCAGTTGCTCGACGATGCTGGCCCGGGCGTACATGCCGGTCCGGTCGGGCACGCTCCAGTCGGTCGGTGGATCGCCGATCGGCTCCGGCAGGGCGGTGATGGGGCGCGCCTGCACGATCCACAACCGCCCGCGCGCCATCGCCCACTCGACGTCCATCGGCCGGCCGAAGTGGTTCTGGATCGTGGCGCCGAGTTCGGCGAGTTCGAGACAGCGCTCGTCGGAGAGGGCCGCTGCGCCCGGGCGATCGACGGCGCGCACGGCCGTGCCGCCGTCGGTGTCGCCCCCGGTACCGACATCGGTGTCGCCCCCGGTGTCGTCAACGAGACTGGAGCGGTGGGTCTTGTCGGCGACCTCGCGGGTGTCGACGCGCCACGCCCCGTCGTCGCGTCGCACGACGACCTCGTCGGTCGGCACGGTGCCGTCGACCACCCCGTCTCCGAGGCCGAGCGCGGCCGAGATGCGGGTCCGGTCGCGGCGGCCGGTCAACGGGTCGGCCGTGAACATGACGCCTGCCGCCTCGGCGTCGACGAGCACCTGCACGACGACAGCCATCGCCGCCTCGGCGTCGATCTCGTGGTAGGCGCGGTAGGCGGCGGCGGTCGGACCCGACAGCGAGGCCCAACACCGACGCACCGCGCGGGCCACCGCCTCCGGGCCGCGGACGCCGAGGACCGTCTCGAACTGGCCGGCGAAGCTGCCTTCGGCCAGGTCCTCGACGGTCGCCGACGAACGCACCGCCACCAGCGGTTCCCCGAGGTCGGCATAGGCGGCGGTGATCGCCGCGAGGTCCTCGGGGGTGGGCTCGCCCCGGGCGGCGCGTCGGTAGGCGTCGGTGGTGACGACGAAGCCGGCGGGCACCGGCAGGCCGGCGGCCATCAGCTCGCCGAGGTTGGCGCCCTTGCCGCCGGCCAGGGCGACGTCGGTGGCGCGCACGCGATCGAGCGGAACCGTGCTCATGTTCCCATGCAAGCACTCGACGCGCGGCCGGTCACGGGGCTGGTCCGGTCGATCCGGCGCCGGTTCGCGCCGGCCCTGGCCGTCGCTACGCTGCGGTGACAGCCGTCGACCAGGAGACCCGCATGGAGACACCCGAACTCACCGCGGCCCTCGCGCGCTTCGACTCGCTGCCGCTGGTGGAGGCGCGGCGACTGCGCGGCGAGTGGCGCGGATCGGGCGTGCCCACGGGCCACCCGCTCGACGGGCTCCTCGAGTTGTACGGCTGGTGGGGCAAGCGCTTCGACGGCCCCGACGACGTGCACCCCCTCGTCTTCCAAGACGGGCGGGGCCGGTTCAGTGTCGATCCGACCGGCCTGCCGTTGTCACTGCTGGGAGCCGGTGCGCTGCACGATCCGCGGCTCGCAGCGCTCGGGCGGCGCGCGCTGCGCCTGCGCCGCACCCGCAAGCCCCGGGCGCGGCTGCGGATGATGACCTACCGCGGCGTGGCCACGGCGACGATGAGCTACGACACCCTGCCGATCAACGACCACTTCCGCGCCGTCGACG
>NZ_BCNQ01000044.1 GCF_001515525.1 Piscicoccus intestinalis NBRC 104926
ACGGGGGCCGATTCGGTCGCCGTGACGGTCCGCGGCCGTGACGGTCCGCGCTGGGCACACAATTGTGTGGAGATTTGCGTGATGACGCCGGCCCGCGCGGACCCTGGTTTCGGGGACCGGAGGTCCTGGACTCCGGATAATTAACTGTGCAGTCCACCATCTCGCGGGGAGCTTGTGGAAAGATTCGAGCACCCAAGCTTCCCGGGTCGCGCGCCGTCAGCGCCCTGAGAGGCGCTGGTCACGGCAGAGGGCGCGAGGTCCGTGGCACCCCCACGGCACCACAACGGCGCGCGACACCGTCACGACCCAGGCAGGCGAGATGACCGCGAGCGTCACGGACGAGCCGCGTTCCGGGCTGCGCCTGGACGTGCTGCCGGTCACCGGGGAGCCGGCTCGGCTGCGCGAGGTGCGCGACCTGCTCGCCGCCAACGACCTGCTGATCGACGAGGACGTCGAGTTCTTCGTCACCGCCCACCTCGGCACCGACCTCGTGGCGTGCGTCGGGCTCGCCGGTTCGGTCATCAAGTGCCTGTCGGCGGCCGCCTCCGTGCAGGGCCAGGGCGTGGCCGCGCCGCTCATGCAGCGGATGTTCTACGAGGCGGTCGACCGCGGCCGCGGCACCCTGTTCGCCTTCACCAAACCGTGCAACCGGCTCACCCTGGAGAGCCTGGGTTTCACGTTCCTCGCCGAGGTGCCCGGCGCGGCGATCCTCCTGGAGAACTCGCCGTTCGCCCTCGAGCTCTACCTCGACGAGCTGCGCGCCATGCGCGAGCCGGGCGACCGAGTCGGCGCCGTCGTGTTGCACGCCAACCCGTTCACGCTCGGGCATCTGCACCTGCTGCGCACCGCCGCCGAGCAGGTCGATGTGCTGCACGTGTTCGTCGTGGCCGAGCACGCACCCGGCGCGTTTCCCGCCGACGTGCGGCTGCGCCTCGTGCGCGAAGGGGTCGCCGACGCGGGCATCGACAACATCCGGGTCCATCGCGGCTCGCGGTACATCGTCAGCCGCGCCACGTTCCCCAACTACTTCCTCGCCAAGGAGGACACGCGGGCGCAGGCGGCCGCCGGGCTCGACCTGCAGCTCTTCCGGCAGCACATCGGGCCGGCGCTGGGCGTGACCGACCGCTTCGTCGGCACCGAACCGCTGTCGGTCGTCACCGCCTCCTACAACGACGAGATGCGGCGCTGGCTGCAGGAAGAGCCCTCGGACAGCCCGCCGATTCGCGTGCACGAGGTGCCGCGCCTGGAGCTGGACGGCGAGCCGATCTCGGCCTCCCGGGTGCGCGCGGCGCTCGAGGCCGGCGACGAGGAGACCGTGGCGCGGCTCGTGCCCGCCCCCACCCTCGCCCTTCTGCGATCCCAGTTCTTTTCCGATCGACAGGAGCAGTGATGCGAATAACCCGCGAGGCGCTGGCGGGCACGTTGGAGTCATCCGACGTGCTGGTGCGCGTCAACCCCGCCCGCACCCTCAAACTCGACGTGAAGTCGTCGGTCATGGGCCAGTTCGGCGACGACATCCGCCGTGTCGTCACCGACCAGCTCGACCGCATGGGCGTCACCGAAGGGCTCGTCGCCGTCGACGACAAGGGCGCGCTGGAGTTCGTCATCCGCGCCCGCGTGCAGGGGGCCGTGCTGCGCGGCTCCGACGAGGCCGAACCCGATTGGAGGTCGTTGTGAGCGCGCGCAACACCGAAGCCCCCCGCCGTGACCGCCCGAGCCGCTCGATGCTGTTCGTGCCCGGCTCCAACGCGGCCTGGCTGTCGACGGTGCAGGTCTACGGCGCCGACTACGTGATGTTCGACCTCGAAGACTCCGTGGCCCTGCGCGAGAAGGACACCGCCCGGCTGCTCGTGCGCGAGGCGATCAAGAGCCCGATCTGGCGCAACGAGCAGGTCGTCGTGCGGGTCAACGGCATCGACACCGAGTTCTTCCACGACGACGTGGAGGCGGTCGTCAGCGCGGGCGCCGCGATCGTGCGGCTGCCGATGGTGCGCGACGCCGACATGGTGCGCGGTCTCGACGCCGAGCTGGCGGCGAACGAGGAGAAGTACGGGGTGCCGGTGGGGACGACGCGCATCCTCGCCGCCGTCGAATCGGCCTCCGGGGTGGTCAACGCGGTCGCCATCGCCACGGCCTCCCCGCGCATGATGGGCATCGCGCTGGCCGCCTACGACTACGTCATGGACATGCACACCGTGCACGACGCGGCCGCCGACGAATCGCAGCTGTTCTACGCGCGCGCCGCGATCCTGCACGCCGCCCGCGTGGCCAAGATCCACTGCTTCGACGTGGTCTTCAGCGACGCCAACAACACCGAGGGCTTCCTGCGCGAGGTGGCGGTCATCAAGCGCCTCGGCTTCGACGGCAAGTCCCTCATCAACCCGCGCCAGATCGAGCCGCTGCACAACGCGTTCGCGCCCACCGCCAGCGAGGTCGAGCACGCCCGGCGCGTCGTCGAGGCGGCGAAGATCGCCGAGGAAGAGGGCAAAGGCGCCGTGGCGCTCGACGGGAAGATGATCGATGCCCCGATCATCAACTCCGCCAAACGCATCCTGCGGCTCGCGGCCGTCTCCGGAGTCAGGCGCTGAAGGGAGCCCGAACATGGTCGACACCACCACCCGCCCCGCATCCACCCGAGTGCCGCTCGACTCCCCGCTGCTGCGCGGGCTGCAACCCTTCACCGGCTGGTCGACGGCCACGCCGTACCTGCGTGACGAGACCGCCAAGCGACACCGCAAAATCATCGACACCCTGCGCGAGGCGATCATCCGCTCAGGTCTCAAGGACGGCGACACGATCTCCTTCCACCACCACTTCCGCGAGGGCGACAAGGTGATCCTCGCGGTGCTCGAGCAGATCGCGAGCCTCGGCATCCGCGACTTGACCCTCGCCGGATCTTCGCTCAACGAGTGCCACTCCGACATCGCCCGCTACATCGAGCAGGGGGTCGTCACCCGCATCTACACCTCCGGCATGCGCGGCAGGCTCGCCGAGCGGATCAGCCGCGGCGGGCTGCTGCCGGAGCCGGTACACATCCACAGCCACGGCGGCCGCGCCGCGCTCGTCGAGACCGGTGAACTGCGCCCGACCGTGGCCTTCCTCGGCGTCTCCGCGTGCGACGAGTACGGCAACGCCAACGGGATCAGCGGTGAAAGCCGTTGCGGCTCACTGGGGTACGCGCTCGTCGACGCAGAGCATGCGGAGACGGTCATCCTCGTCACCGAGCAGATCGTGCCGTTCCCGCACACCCCGGCGGTCATCCGTCAGGACCGCGTCGACTTCATCGTCAAGGTCGACTCGGTCGGCGACCCGAGCCGCATCAACGTCGGAGCCACCCGCATCACGAGCAACCCCCGCGACCTGCTCATCGCCCGGCTGTCGACGGACGTCATCGAGTTCGGCGGGTACTTCACCGACGGGTTCTCGATGCAGACCGGTTCCGGCGGCGCCGCGACGGCCGTGACGAACTTCATCGGCGAACGGATGTCTCGCCGCAAGATCACGGCGCGCTGGGCGCTCGGCGGCATCACCGCCGGCATGGTGGGGCTGCACGAACAGGGTCTTATCGAGCGGCTGCTCGACGTGCAGACCTTCGACACCGTGGCGGTGGCTTCGCTGGCGAAGAACCCCCATCACACGGTGATTTCGGCGCAGGAATACGCCTCGCCGCTGTCGAAGGCCGCCTGTGTCGACGAACTCGACATGGTGATCCTGTCGGCGTTGGAGATCGACCTGGACTTCAACGTCAACGTGCTCACCGGCTCCGACGGCCTCATGATGGGCGCCTCCGGCGGACACTGCGACACGGCCGCGGGCGCCAAGCTCGTCATCGTCGTCGCCCCGCTCATCCGCACCCGCATCCCGACGATCGTGGAACGGGTGACGACGCTTGTCACACCAGGAGAGAACATCGACGTGCTCGTCACCGACTACGGCATCGCGGTCAACCCGCGTCGCGCGGACGTCGCGGCGCGGCTGCTCGACGCCGGCGTGAAGCTGACCAACATCGCCAACCTGTACGACCGAGTGATCGAGATCTGCGGGCGGCCGAACACGGTGCCCACGACCGACGAAATCGTCGGAGTCGTGCGGTACCGCGACGGGAGCGTCATCGACGTCGTGCACGCCGTCGCGCCCTGATGGCCGACGCGGGTCTGATCCTGCGGCGCCGCGAACAACGTCGCGACGAGCAGGTGCGGCTCCTGCGCGAGAGTGGGTCGGCGCTGGTCAGCGTCACCGTTGTGTCACCCGGGCCGGACAAGGACGACGGCCCGGCCCGGGTGGTGTTCGGGGAGGCGGTGTCGGCCGTGGAGTCGCTGGCGCGGGCGCGCGGGTGGGTGCTCGGGCCGTCGTGCCGGTTCGGCGGGCCGAGCGGCCCGGAGTGCCTCGCGGCGGTGGGAACGCCCGGATTCGAACTACCGGGGCTCGAGGTGAAGCGGGCCCTGGTCGAGCTCGAAGACCGCCACCCGCTGGGGCGGCTGTGGGATCTCGACGTCGTCGACGGGCTGCGCGACGACGGCCAGCCGGTGGTGCTGAGCCGGGCCGACCTCGGGCACGGGCCTCGTCGGTGCCTGGTGTGCGCGGCCGACGCGCGCGCCTGCGCGCGGTCCGCGCGGCATCCGCTGCCGCTGCTTCTCGC
>NZ_BCNQ01000045.1 GCF_001515525.1 Piscicoccus intestinalis NBRC 104926
CCGCCGACCTCGCCGTGGAGGCGCTGCTCGTCGAGGCTCGGCTCACCCCCAAACCCGGGCTGGTCGACGCCTCGACCAACGGTGCGCACGACGACATGGACCTCGCCCTGCTAGAACGCAGCGCGCAACTGCTGGGTCCGTGGCTCGCCGCCTGCTGGCAGCTCGGGGCGGCACACCCCGGCCGGGTCGAGCCGCTGGTGGAACTCGGGGTGGCGGCGGAGGCCGCGATGCGAGTCGCCACGGCCGGCGTCAACACCCACCGCGGCGCGCTGTTCTCCCTCGGTCTGCTGCTCGGCGCGCTCGGTGCGCGGGCGGCCGAGGCGGATTGCGCCACCGATTCGGGGGCGGACTGTTCGGGCGGGGGCCGGCCGGGCGTGGACGGTTCGGGTGCGGACGGTTCGGGCATGGACGGGGCGGACGCTGATCTCATCGCGGACCTGTGCGGGCGGGTCGCCGAGCTGGCCGCCCCGCTGCTGAGCCGGTGGCGCGCCGACGCCGACCCGGCCGCCTCCCATGGCTCGGCCGCCCTGCGCGACCTCGGGGTCACGGGAGCCCGTGGCGAGGCCACCTCCGGTTTCGCGACGGTGGTGCACGTGGGCCTGCCCGCCTACCGCGCGCGGCTGGCCGCGTACGGCGACGACGAAGACGCGCTGCGGTGGGCGCTGGTGCGAATCATCGCGGTCAACGCCGACACCAACCTCGTCGCCCGCGGCGGCGTGGCCGGGCTGGAGCACGCGCGCGGCTGGGCGCGTGGGGTCGTGGCGCGCGACCCGTCTCCGGCCGGGTTGGTCGACGAACTGACCGCCGCCGACGTCGACTTCACGACGCGGCGACTCAGCCCCGGCGGCAGCGCCGACCTGCTCGCGCTCACGTGGCTGTTCGACCGACTCGACCGCTCGGTGGGCTGTTGATAGGCGCGCCCCTGGGGTGAGGCGGGCACACTGGCTGCCATGGCCTACGAAGAGGAATACGCCGAGCGGGTGCGGGCCCTGCTCGACGGCGAACCGGGCATCACCGAGAAGCGCATGTTCGGCGGGCTCGCGTTTCTTGTCGACGGACACATGGCGCTGGCGATCAGCGGGCGCGGGCTACTCATGATCCGTGCCGACGAGAGCACGCAGGAACGCCTGCTCGACCGGCCCGGCGTGGAACAGACGATCATGCGGCAGCGCCCGATGCGCAACTGGCTCGACATCGACGAGACCGTCACCGGCGATGAGGCCGAGCTGGCCTCTCTCGTCCGCGGCGCCGTCGCCCACGTCCGCACCCTCTGACCATCCACAGTACCGGCCGAAGGCTGCCCTTTCGGTCGAGGGCTCGTGCTATAGCCCTGGCCCTCGACCGAAAGGGCAGCCTTCGGTGGTGTGTGGGGTGCGCGTGGAGCAGGGGTCAGCGGCGGGGCAGGTCCATCGCCTTGACCATGGCGTCGTGCACGTGGGTGTTCTGGTAGACGCCGACGAGGCGCTGGCCGCCGGGGCCCATGGCTGTGACCGGCACGTCTTCGGCGCTGTGGTTGCTCGTCGTCCAGTCGACCATGACCTTCTTGTCGGTGCCGACGATCGTGAACGGGCCGTCCTCGGCGGTGCGACCCTCGCCGCGCTCGTTGGGGTAGCCCGGGTCGTCCTGCAGCTCGGGCACGTCCTCGATCGTCAGGCCACCGGTCTCGTGGTCGGCGACGACGATGACGAGCGTGTCGCCGTGCTTCTTCGCGTACTTCTTGGCGACTCCGACCGCCGCGTCGAGGTTCGCCCCGGCCTTGATGACCTGGGTCGCGTTCGACTTGTGCGCCATCTCGTCGATGCCCTCCTCCTCGACCATGAGGAAGAAGCCGTCCTTGTCCTTCGACAGCGTCGAGATCGCCTTGCTCGTCATGTCCGACAGCGACACCGTCGGGTCATACACGTCGCCCTTGCCCTCCGGGTTCTGCTGGAACATCTCCTCGTTCGCGAACAGGCCGAGGATCTTGTCCGACGTTGAGGCCTTCAACCGGGCGGTGTCGGTGACGTAGTCGTAGCCGAGCTTCTTCGCTTCCTCGATGAGGTTGCCCTCGGTGCCCGAGCTCTTCTCCTTCGGGTCTTCGGCCGGGGCGTCGGGGAACGCGCCCGGCGTTCCCGGCGGCAGCCAGCGGTCCTCACCGCCGCCGAGGATCACCTGCGGCTTGCTGTTCTCCAGGTACTGCTTGGCGATGAGGCTCTGCTCGCCGCGGTCCTTGACGTGCGCGCCGAAGGCCGCGGGCGTGGCGTCGGTGACCTGCGACGTCGTGACGAGACCGGTCGACTTGCCGTGCTTGGCCGCCAGCTCCAGCACACTCTGCACGGGCTTCCCGTTCGCGTCGACGCCGATCGCCCCGTTGTACGTCTTCACGCCGGTCGCGATGGCGGTGCCACCCGCCGCGGAGTCGGTGATTGCGGCCTTCGGGTCGTGCGGGAAGGTCTCGGAGCGGCCCGCGTACGGCATCGAGTCCATGTTGAGCTGCTTGTCGGCCCCGACGTTCGCGTACCGGATCAGGTTGCGGTGCGAGGTGCCCATGCCGTCTCCGACGAAGACGATGACGTTCTTGGCCTTCGCGCGCGCGGCCGTGTCGGTGGTGTCGGCCGTGTGGGTGGCGTCGGCTGATCCGGTCGGTGTTGCAGCGGCCGGAGCAGCAGCCGCGGCGGTCACGGACAGTGCTGCGGCCGCGAGCACGGCCAGGGTCTTGCGCTTCATGAGGGGCTCCGATCGGTTCGGGCGCTGCGCCGAGGTAGGCGGGCTGAGGCAGCGGGGACGCTACTCCCGGCGCGCGGTCGGTGCGGTGATCGAACCTTGAATTCCAGCTGAACGCAAGATGATTGGTCTGTTTTCTCGACGGTCCCCGGCGGGCAGATCAGACCAGGGAGGCCCGGATGAGGGCGGTGGCGGAGCGCGGTGGGAGACGGCGGAACTGGGCGTAGAGGGCCCTGGCCACCTCTGGGGTGGTGGCGCCGGCGTCGAGAACCTGCTGTTGACGGCGCGCGGGCAGCCGGCCGAACGCGTCGAACAGGGCCATCGTGTCGTCGGGTCCGAGCCGTAGGAGCGCGCGCAGCGCGGCCCGGCGGATCAGCGGAGGCCCGCCGGCCGGCCGCCGGCCCAGCTGCGATCGGGGCGTCCGGTGCCCGTCGCGCACTGCCTGCGCGATGCGCGCGACGACCCCATCGACGGCCGCCAGCGAGGCGAACACCGAGTAGCCGGTGATCGGGTTGTGCTGGGCGCCGGCCGCTCCGAACGACCACGCTGCTCCGGTGCGCGGCGCCCGCAGCATCGGAATCGTCACTCGCTCGTGCCCCGCGCCCTCGATGACGGAGCGGCCGATGCCGTACCGCAGGAGCCGCTGCTCGAGGCGGTGGCGAAGCTGTGTGTGGTCAGGGCCCGGACGTCCCACGAGGCAGGTTTCCTCGAGGAGCACGCGCGAGTCGGGCAACGGAATGACGTACAGGAAGGTCGGCGACCGCTCGCCCCACGCGGTCGCCCCGTCGTGGGGGCGCCAGTCCATGAGCACGGCGCCCGCCCCGTCGAGCACCGGCGCCGCCACGTGGGGCTCGAACATCACCCCGAATGCGCGTTGCAGCGGCACCCCGTTGAGCACCCCATTGACGGCTCCGTCACCGTTTCGGCCCTCGCGGCGATGCGAGCGGCCGAGGCCCACGGGCCGGCTGCCCCGGGCATCGACGACGACCCGCGCCGGCAGCTGCGCCAACTCGGTGTCGGTGATCGCACGTGCCTCGATGCGCGCACCGCTCAACGGCAGCGCCGCGGCGAGCGCGGAGTTGTCGAGCACGCCGTACCGGGCGCGCACCGGGTAGCCAGAGCCGGCGCCGCACTCAGCACTGGACTCAGCGCTGGGGTCAGCACGGATCACGGGATCGTCGGCGACGGCGCCCACCGCCTCCCTCGGCAGCCAGGGCGGCAACTGCGCGGTCCAGCCGGCCAGGGTCTGCCGCCACGGCCGTTGCGGAGCCGGATCGATCGCCAGCACCGACAGCCCCGCGGACAGGGACCGGTGCGCCAGGGCCCGCCCCGCCGGACCGAGGCCGACGACGGCGACATCGCACGTCCCGTTCGGGGTCATCGCGCCCCCACCCGGAGGCGGGCCAGCGCGGTACCGGGTGCTGCTGGCGACGTCATCGCGTCATCGTAGGCCGCCGCGCGCCGCGTCTCATCCGCGGGCGTCGCGCTGCACCCGCGACGGCGGCGGGCGAGACGCGTCCGGGCGCTCGGGCCCTCGTGGTGAACAACCCGATCCGCCACCTCAGGTTCTCGCGCGTGCGGTCGAACAGGCCATGGAGCAGAGCAGTGTCGAATGCCCGAATCCAACCGAGAAGGGATGCCCGTATGACCGATCCGTTGGTGCGCCGGCACCCGGCGGGACCGGCGAAGGCCACCCCGTCGGAAGACCGGATCGTCACGTACTTCCAGCCGTTCTACAACCTGCGCACCGACCGCCTGCAGGGCCTGGAGGCGCTGGCGCGACGAGTCAGGATCGACGGTCGCATGCAGTCGCCGTCCGGCTTCTTTGCCGACGCCGCGGCCGAGGGCCGCATGCGCGCGATCGACCTGCAGATCCTCGACGACGCGATGGCGCGCATGGCGAGCTGGCACCGCGAGCGGGGCCGCACCGACCTCATCCTGTCGGTGAACCTATCCTGTGATCTGGTCGGCCACCGCACGTTCGTCAACGCCGTCACCGACGCTCTGTGCCGGCACGGCCTGTCGCCGGACCGGCTCCTCGTCGACATCAGCACCGAGACGTTCCGGTGGCTGCGCTCGGTCGACGCCGACTCCCTGGACCGGCTCCGGCGGTTGCAGCAGCGTGAGATCACGTTCTGTCTCGACGGATTCACGGCCGCAGACCTCGAGATCCTGCCGGACGCGGTGGCCGCGCCGGTCGACATCATCAAACTTCACCCGGCACAACTGGCCCCAGGTGAGGAACACCGGCGGGAGCTGCGCGAGATCTCCCAGCAGATCCACGAAGCCGGATTGCCGATGGTCGCGGCCGGGGTCGAGACCGACGAGCAACTCGACCTCGTGCGCGACCTCGGCTACGAATGGGTCCAGGGCTTCCTGCTCGGGGAGCCCGTGGAGGCCGACCGGGCCCTGGACCGACCCGCTGACCTGCCGGTCCGGTGACGCGTCGAGCCCGCCTCGCCGCGGGCTTCGTCCTCGCCGTCCTGGCCGCCGTCGCCTACCCGCTGGCTCCGACGGGTGTCGGCGGCCTCGTGTTCACCTCGGTGGCGGCGGTGTTCATCGTCGTCATCATCATCGCGCCGCTGCGTCGCGGCGTGCGCCCCCTGCGGATCTGGCTGGTGCAGACGCTCGGCAGCGTCTTCCTCCTGCTGTCGCTGTTTGCCATCGCGCTCAACCCGTCGGTCGGGCCGCTGCGTTACTCCGACATCACCTACTTCAGCGGCTACGCGTGCCTGGTCGTGTGGCTCGCGCTGCTGTCCCGTCGGGTCGGCGGGCGCGCCGACCCGACGACCTTCCTCGACACGGCGGCCGTCTGCAGCGGTGCGGCGCTGGCGATCTGGACCGTCGCGGTGGCCCCGATGCTCGGGGGTACGCAGATGCCGGCCACGCTCGTGTGGGCCGTCTACCCGACGGTCGACGCCCTGTTGCTGGCCTTAGCCGGGCACCTGGCCTACCGGCTGGCCACCCCGATACCGGCGATGACCTGGATTATCGGCTCCCTCATCCTGTTGCTGCTCGTCGACCTCGTGAACTCGCTCGTCGCGATCTTCTCGGCCACCGGCGAACACGTTGTGGTGACCGGTTGGTACATGTTCTTCTTCTTCGGGCTCGCGGCGGCGGCGACACACCCGTCGCTGCCCCGCCTGGCCCATCGCCCCGCCCCGGGCGAGCGCTCGACCACCGGGCAGCGTCGCACCGCGCTCATCGTGCTGACGATCTCCCCGGTCCTGGTCTCCACGGTGGTTCCGGTCAGCGGGTGGGCCGACATGGTCGTGCGGGTGACGCTCGTGACCCTGCTGCTCGGGCTGCTCTTCCTGCGGCTGTCGGTGACGATGCTCGCGCTGTCCAGGGCGGAGTCGGACAGCCACTACCGAGCCACCCACGACCAGCTGACCGGCCTGCTCAACCCGGCCGAGCTCTTCAACGAGCTGCAGCGGCGCCTCACATGCAATGCCGCGGCGGGGCGCTCGACGGCGGTGCTGTTCCTGGACTGCGACGACTTCAAGTACATCAACGACACCTGGGGTCACGGTGCCGGTGACACGTTGCTGCGCGACATCGCGGCCCGGCTGCCGCGACGGCTGGGCCCCGAACCGCTGCTCGCTCGTCAGGGCGGCGACGAGTTCGTCGTCGTGTGCGCGGTCGACGACGTCGCGGAGGCGGTGACGCTCGCGCGGCTGGTGCGCAGCTTCTTCGACGAGCCGGTGCGCATCATGACCAACCGGACGCACACGGTGACGCCGTCGATCGGGATCGCGCTCGCCGAGCCGGGGAGGCCGTGACCGCCGAGGCCCTCGTCGGGCGTGCGGACGTGGCGATGTACGAGGCGAAGACGGCCGGTCGCGGCCGCTACGTCGTGTTCGACGACGACCTCGCGCGCCGCAGCCGGATGAAGTCCGCGGTGGCCGACCGGATCGGGGAGGCGCTGCGGCAGGAGGCGTTCAGCCTCGTGCTGCAGCCGATCATGGCCGGCGCGGACTACGCGACGATCATCGGCTGGGAGGCCCTCGCGCGCTGGCACGACCCCGACCTCGGGGAGGTCTCGCCGGCGGAGTTCATCCCGCTCGCCGAGCAGCACGGCTTCATCAACGAGCTCGGGGAGTTCGTGCTGCGCCAGGCCTGTCGCGAACTGGCGCTGCTGCGCGAACTGTTCCGGCTCTCCGACGTGTCGATGTTCGTCAACGTCTCGCCCGCGCAGCTGCTGCAACCGGACTTCGTCGATGTCGTGCGGCGGGCGTTGGAGTCGGCCGGGCTGCCTCCGGACGCGCTGTGGTTGGAGGTCACCGAGACGTTGCTCGTCGACAAGGGCCCGGAGGTGACCACGACGCTCGTCACCCTGCGCGAGGCGGGGGTGCATCTGTGCATCGACGACTTCGGCACCGGCTACGCGTCGCTGTCTCGGATCATGCAGCTGCCCGTCGACTGCGTGAAGATCGACAGCTTCCTCGTCGCGCGCGTCGGCGAGGACACCACCGCGCAGCGTCAGCTCGGCGCGGTCATCGACCTCGTGCGCAGCCTCGGCATCGAGCACGTCGTCGCCGAGGGCGTCGAGACCTCCGCGCAGGAGGCCGCCGTGCGCCAACTCGGCTGCCCGATGATCCAGGGGTTTCTCTACGGGCGGCCGAAGACTGCGCAGGCGATGCTCGCGGCGCGCGGAATGGTGCTCGACGATCTGGAGGACGACCCGCTGCCGACCGGTGGGGTGAGCGGAGCCCGACGGGCGTGAGCCGGGCTCACCCCACCGTCGCCTCCCACCCGGCGCCGGAGCGCCGGTACGAGACGGTCACCGGCGCCTGCGGATCGCCGCCCACCTGGTCGAACGTGTACTGCTCGGCGTAGCTGATGCGTTCGGTGGTGACGACGCTCGCGCCGTCGAGGCGGGCGTCCTCGATCGCGCGGAACGCGGGACCGTCCTCGTCACCGGGCGTGGCCGGGGTGCCCCGGATCACCGGTCCCTTGAGGCGCAGCTCGTCGGAGGCGGCGTCGAAGGCCGCGACGAACCACAGCAGGGAGGTCCGGCCGGCACAGCAGCTCTCCGGTGGGCTGCCGGAACACTGCAGCGCCAGCACCGTCTCCGGGGAGCCGTCGGAGTCGACGTCGGCCGTGCCGAGCACGCGGCTCTCCATGATGCTGACGTCGGCGAACGAGCCGTCGGGCTGCTCGCCGACGCCCTTGCCGCCGGTGAGTTCGATGGGCACGTCGTGCTCCCAACCGGTCTCACCGTCTCCGCACACGCCGGCGGGGATGGTAGCGTTCATCGGATCGACGGCGGGCGCCGCGTTCGCCGTCTGTCGGGACGTGGTGCCGCCCCTCTCCCCGCCGGAGCCGCCGGAGTCGGTGGAGGTGCCGCCGGAGTCGTCGGAGGTGGGGGCGGCGATGACCGCGGGCACCGGCGGCCGGTCGCTCGCGACGTCGAGTCGACCCAGGGTCAGCGTTCCGGTGCCGACCAGGGCGGCGAGGACCGCGCACATGCCGACGAGCACGACGGCGGCGACGCCCCAGGGCCGCGACCGGCGCCGGCCCGTCTCCGTGGGGTGCGTGGGCTCCGTGGCGGCGGTGCCGGGCACGACGATCGGGTCGCTGCCGCCGACGATCGCCCCGCACCGCCGGCAGAACCGGTCACCGGGAATCGCCTGTCGGCCGCACTGATTGCAGAACACCTCGCACCCCCACGCTCGCGGATGCCCCCGATGAGGTCGCGGGCATCCGGTCCTCCCATCGACCGGGGCGCCGGGGTTGCGAGCGCATCGCCCGGTACATCCGACCCCGCGCGTGTTGCATCAGTCGGGTGCCACAACCTCATGCAGCAATCGACTGGCACAAGCCCGCGCTCGCTCACACCGCCGCCGCGACGGCCAGGCCGTGGAACGCGCGCCCGTGGCGACCGGCGATCTCGTCGGCGGCCTGCGGGAACCCGTACAGCCAGCCCTGGGCCATGGGGCAGCCGACGGCGAGCAGCACGTCGGCCTGGCGCCTGGTCTCGACGCCCTCGGCGACGATCATCGAGATGTGCAGGCTGTTCAGCAGCGCGACCACCGAGCTGAGCAGGTCGGTGGCCTCGCCGGCGTCCTCGTCGATCCGGCTCACCAGGGATCGGTCGAGCTTGACGCAGTTCACCGGCAGCGTGAGCAGGGTCTGCAGCGAGGCGTATCCGGTGCCGAAGTCGTCGACGCTGATCGTGACGCCCATGGCGCGCAGCGTCTGCAACGCGTTCATCGACGCGTGCCCGCGGTCGACCAGGGAGGTCTCGGTCAGTTCCAGCCACAGGCAGCGCGCGGGCAGGCCCGTCTCCTGGAGCGTCTGCGCGACGTGCTCGCAGAACTCGGGGTCCAGCAACTGCATCGGCGAGACGTTGACGGAGACGAACAGGCTGTCGTCGTCGAGTGCGCGTCGCAGCCGCTGCGCGTCCCGGCAGGCCCGCACGAGCACGGTGCGGCCGAGCGCGACGATCAGGCCGCGGTCCTCGGCCATCGGCACGAACATGGCGGGTGGCACCGACCCGAGCTGCGGGTGCTGCCAGCGGGCCAGCGCCTCCCACCCCACCTTCCGGCGCAAGCGGTGGCCTCCCATGATCGGCTGCAGTTCGACGAACAGGTCGTCGCCGAGAATGGCCTCGTCGAGGTCCGCGGCGAGGGCGCTCTGGTCGCGGCTGCGGCTCTCCAGCGCGGTGTCGAACAGCACGCTCAGGCCGCGGCCGTTGCGCTTGGCCTCGTAGAGCGCCTCGTCCGCCTTGCGAACCAGGTCACCGGGGCTCTGACCGTCGCCGGGGAAGGCGCAGGCGATGCCGATCGAGGGACCGATGCGGATCCGGTGCCCGTGCGCGCGCATCGGCTCGATGAACTGCCGCTGCATGCGGGCGGCGCGGGCGAGCGCCTCGTCAGGGTGGTCGACGACGGTGTGCAGCACGAACTCGTCGCCGCCGTGTCGGCTGAGCACCTCGCGCTCGCCCTTGGAGCCGGCCAGGCGCGCGGCGATCTGGATGAGCAGCGAATCCCCGACGTGGTGTCCCCAGGTGTCGTTGACGCGCTTGAAGTCGTCGAAGTCGAGAAACAGCACGGCGACGATGCCGGACGTGGCGTGGCTCGCCGCGAGCCGGTCCTCGAGCGAGGTGAGGAAGGCCGCGCGGTTCGGCAGGTCGGTCAGCTGGTCGTGCGAGGCCCGGTGTCGACTGGTCTCCTCGGCGCGGGACAGGTCGCTCATCGTCACCGCGAGCCGGATGAACAAGATGATGATGACCAGCGCGAGCAGCGAGGACCGCACGAGCGCGTCGACCACCCCGCGGATCGGGTAGAAGGTCGACACCACGGCCGGGGACACCATGAACAGCAGCAGGGCGGAGCGTTGCCGGGCGCGTTCGATCCCGAGCCCGACGTCCGGCTGCGGGCGGGTGATGCGCGCGACCGAGGGATGGCAGGCTCCGAGCGCGAAACCCCAGTACGCGAATAGGAACAGCGACGTCAGCGCGGGGATCATCGCCCCTGGGCGGTCGGTCCAGACGACCGTGTAGATTGTGTCAACAATCTGCAACATGATGAGGCCGAAGAGGATCACCCACATCGACAGCGCCGGCGCCCGCAGACGCAGGATGAGCTGCACCGACAGCGAGATGAGGATGACGTCGAGCACGGGGTAGATGGCCCACAGGATGGAGTCGGAGACGACCGCCTGCCCGAGCCGGGGGGCCACCGTCACCGACCACATCGCGAGACTGACCCCGCCGGCTACGGCCACCGTGTCGAGGGCGCTGCCGCGCGCCGGCCGTTTCCCGAGCCGACGCAGCAACATGACCAGCCAGCCGATGAGCGTCAGGTAACCCGACAGCGCGAACAGGTCGGCCACCTCGAGCGGGCCGATCGTCGCCGTCGAGTCGCGGTTGACGAGCCCGAGGAGGAAGATCAGCGCCCCCAGGGCGGCCAGCACCCACAGCCGACGCGGCCGGGCGTTGCGCAGCGGCGGCCCGATGGCCATGGCCGCGACGCACGAGATGGCCGTCCCGACGAACGCGACCTGCCCGACTCCGTCGGGGCGCCAGGTGTACAGCAGGGCGCACGCGACGACGACGAGCAGCGACCCGACGACCACCGCCCGGCTGCGGAGCGAGCCGAGGTCATCAGCGAGGCCGGTAGCACGCAAGGAAGTTCACCCCCTCGACGTCGCCCCCGTAGCAGCGGCCGCGGTACTCGGCGGCGAACCCGTGCCGGCCCGCCTCCTCGCTGAGGGTGGGGTAGTCGCAGAACTCCCAGGTGCCGGAGCGGGCGGCCGTGTCGATGAGCGCGTCGACGAGCGCGACGGCGACGAGCCCGACGTGGGCCAGGGCGCGCGGCCCGACCGCATGGACGTGTTCGGTGATCAACGGCCAGGAGCCGGGTCGGTCGGTGTGGCTGACGACGACGGAGCCGGTGGGGCGCAGCACCCGGCGGGCCTCGCGCCAGAAGGCGTCGCGGTCGTGCAGCGCGTACAGCACGTTGACGGCGACGAGACGGTCGACGCTGCCCGCAGGCAGGGCCGCGAGCCCGGCGACGACGTCGTCCTGGCGCAGCTGGGTGGGCACCGGGCCGCGGCGCAGCTTGCGGCGGGCGCGCGTGAGCATGGGCCCGGAGCCGTCGATGCCGAGGAGCGTCGCGGGCCGGTGCCGGGCCAGGCGCTGCAGCACGTTGCCGGTGCCGCAGCCGACCTCGACGACGTGGTGGCCGGTGTCGACAGCCGCGACGTCGGCCACGGCGTCGAGCAGCCGGCGGTAGCCGGTCAGGTGCAGGAGGTTGTCGTAGACCCGCGCGTAGGCGGCCCACAGCGCCGTCTCCAACGGGCCGCTCGCGGTCGCGGGCGGCGCGACAGTGGTGGTGTCGGCGGTCATGGGCGGCGCTCGGTGGGGTTCTCGGGGAACAGCTCGGGAAGCCGCGCGCGCAGGGGCGCCAACTTGTGGCCGGCGGCCGTGCAGGCGACGATGCCGGCGCCCCGGTCGGTCCAGATGATGCCGGGGATGACGTCACTGCCCATGAACCACTGCGGCGGTCCGAGCGGGCTGATGACCGGCCCGAGGCTGCCCACGATGCTGCGGGCCAAAGACGGGTGGATGGCCATGACCCATGCGGTGTGCTCCTGCTCGATGCTGCGCGCCCACATGGCGGCGTACAGCGCCAACGACGTGAACCGCGGGGCGCGCCGACGCACCGCGAGTGCGCTGATCTCGACGACCGCGTGGCCGCCCTGACGCAGCACGTGCCGGCGTGCCACGTCGTCGAGGTTGCTCAGGCTCATCGCGGGCAGGCGGCCTGGGTCGTCGAACTGGATCTGCCGACCGACCCCGACCGGGTGGCGATGGTGGTCGCGGGCGATGAAGTAGGTCGAGATGCCGGCCCACGGATCCACGTCGGCGCTGAGCACGCCTCCGCGCAGATCCGGTGGCTCGACGTAGTGCCGTTCGAGATAGACGTCGGCGTGCAGCCGCCTTGCGTCCCAGACGTCCTCGTCGGTGCGAACCTGCTCGACGGTCACGCCGAACACGTCGGTGCGCAGGTGTTCTTGTGTCACTGACATCGTCAGTTACCCCTCAGCCGCACGATCGGCCGCGCTCGCGGTCGCCCGGCCACGTGGGCTCTGGGCGTTGCGGGCGTGGTTGCCCGCTCGTGAGTGGCTCACGACCGCTGTCGTGCGATTCCCCTTATCGGTCGCGCGTCGTCCTGCGGTGCCTTAGACACTTCTCCCCTGAGAACTCTGGCCCCGGCAGCTGGTCGACGCGCTGTCATCCCTGTCGTCCAAGACAATCGACCGACCTGGCCGTGACCTGAGCCACGCGGAAGAATCCGCTCGCCGGATCGATCATCCATATCGACATCCCCGATGCGGCCTCGTCCCGGCGCTTCGAGAATCGCCGCTGGTCACGGGGTTTACGCCGAATCGGGTGGTGGATCAAGGACGTCGATATGGATGTTTCCTCGGCAGACCATCGGGACCTGCGGTGGCTGTCGGCGCCACGAGCGGCGCGACGACCGGTACACATGAGAGGTG
>NZ_BCNQ01000046.1 GCF_001515525.1 Piscicoccus intestinalis NBRC 104926
GCGGTCGCGGACCGCGCGGGCCATCCGCGGCGGCGGTGCATACGACTTGGAGACCTGCGCCATCGCGTACCCCTTGATCGGGTCAGCCACCAGCCGCTGCCACGTCGACCCGGCTGCGAACGCGACCTCGCGCACGGTGTCGGCGTCGACGGCGACGCCCTCGACCGTGCCCGGCTCCTGGTTGAGCCCGGCCAGGGAAGCGAGAGACACGACGACCGACACCGTCGCGGCCGGCCACCCGCCATCGCCGGGGTGGTCCACGGCGGTGGGGGCGTCGGCGTGCGGCTGACCGAACAGCAGCAGGTCGAGGGCGACGTCGGAGCGCAGCTGCGCCAAGGTCCGCGGGTCACCGCCGGCTCGCGCCGCACGCGCGATCGCGTCGACCCGCCGGAACGCTCCCTGGCAGCGGGCGTCCGCGCCGCTGACCCCGAAGCTGCCGGCGCCGTCGTCACCGATCGTGACCCAGGCGTCCCGCTGCCGCGCCGCGCGAGCCCACCGGGCGCGGGTGTTGACGTGCTTGACCATCTCCCGGCGCTTCTTGCGACAGAACGCCCCCTGCCCCAACGGCGCCCCCGTCGCAGCGGCCTTCTGACTCGCATACGCGAGCACCGCGTCGCACACCTTCTGCCCTGCCTCCGGCGTCACTTCGGGCGCGTCGAGTTCACGCACCAGCGCACACCCTTGGCCGAACGTGATCGCGCGGGCCGCGACCGCTTCCTTGATCGCGACCGCGACCGACTCCGACGCCACCCCGAGCGCGACCCGACCGTGCCACGTCCCGGCAGGACCACCGAGGGTGGCGACTGCCGTGTCGACGATGCAGGCGCGGGCCTGGTCCAACAACACCCCTGCCGACTTGCGATGCCGCGGCGCCAACCGGCCCTGGTCGATCTGTTCGTTCTGCACCGCCAGGTCCGCAGCCGCCTGGAGTTGCGCCAATTCCCCGGCGGCATCCGAGGCCTGCACATCAAGCTCGTCATACGCCTGTGAAATCTCTCGTAGCCGCACCCATCCGCCATTCTCGGGTTGGTCACGCAAATCCCGCGCGGCCGAAATCAACCGCGAAATCGCCGCGCCATCAGGCCGCGGAACCGCCCCCACAGACGTCACACGACCCCCTTTCCGCCGAGCTGAGCCAGGTTCGAGCAACAGTTCGATTCTACCAATATATCAAGCGGATATCTAGCCTTTCGACAGCCTGTTGAAAAGTGAGCGATTGACCTCGGGCCTCACTCACGGGGGCACGGGCCCGCGGCGAAAAGGAATAACGTTTTGAGCGGAGGGGCTGTTACCCGCGTGCGCGGCTTCGGGTCACGGCATACGCCACAATCACGGCCAGCGATCCGAGCCACGGCACCACGAGGCACACAATGCCGGCCATGATCGATGCCCCCATCGTCCATCGACCGGAGTTTCCGGCGTGGACGGTCAGGATGAGGCCGACCAGGGTGAGAACGAGGTGGAGAGCGACGAGCGCGGCCGTGGAGGAAAACACGCTCGATCCTCCCACCGGGCGTCTGCAGTCAGGAATCCGTCGACCGCTCCTGGGTGAGCAGGGCGGAGCCGGTCCCGGCACCGCTGCGCGTCGACGTCGTGCTCTCGCTGCCGTCAGCGCCCCCAGCGCCCCCCGTGCCGCCGCCGGCCTCATCGCGCTGTTGGGGGTCGGACTTCTCGAGCCACTCGAGGATGCCGGTGCAGGCGTCCTTGCAGCTGCCGCAGCCGGTCGCCGCGCGGGTGGTGGCCGACAGCTGCGGCATCGTGCGCTCCCCGGCCTGGAAGGCGTCGACGATCGCCGACTTGCTCACGCCGTTGCAGCGGCAGATCGTCGCGGAGCCGGGGATGTTCGCGGGGCTCGCGGCCGTCGGTAGGCTCGCCGAGCCGTTGACGAGCAGGTTCGCGGGGTCGAGCGGCAGCGGCAGGTCACGCTCGTAGGCGACGACGAGGTCGGCGCCGAGCGACCCGGCTCCGACGAGTTCGCCACCGACGAGGCGACCGCGGTGCACCGCGATCCGCAGGCTGCGGCGACCCTGCCCGTCGACCAACGCGAGCACCCGGGGTCCGGCCGGCTCACTCGCGCACCGGCATTCGGAGTCGGTCGCGTCCCACCCCGCGAGGTCGTCGACGCACTCGCCGGCCACCGCCGGGTCGGCGGCGCGGGGGAGCCGGCCGAACGTCACGACGTCGAGGTCGGCGGCCTTGAGGCGCACGACCTCCTCGGGCGCCGCCGGCTCCTCCTCCGCCACCGAAGCCGCCACCGAAGCCGCCTCGGCCGAGCCGCCCGCCAGGTCGCCGACGAGCCGGGCGGCCAACGCGGCGGCCTGGTCCCACCCGGGCGCCAGCAGGCCGGGGCATCCCGCGGGGGTCTGCGCGCAGTCTCCGATCGCGGCGACCGCGGGGTCGGCGAACGAACGCAGGTCGTCACCGACGAGCACCCCACGCTCACACGGCAGCCCGGCGTCGACCGCGAGGCGCACGCGCGGCGCGACGCCGGCCGTCAACAGCACCGCGTCGCAGCGCAGGTGGCGTCCGTCGGCGAGGTCGAGCCCGACGAGGCGACCGTCGTCGTCGCGGCGCAGCCCCGCCGCCCGGGCCGAGCGCACGACGTGCACCCCGAGGTCGCGCAGGCTCCTCAGCAGCACCGAACCGGCGTCGGCGTCGAGCTGGCGGTCCAGCACGTGCGCCCCCGAGTGCACCACGGCCACCCGGGCGCCCCGCCCGACGAGCGCGCGAGCGGCCTCGAGGCCGAGCAGGCCGCCGCCGAGCACGACGACCCGCGGAGCGCCGCCCTCGCGGCCCCGGCCGCTGGCCAGCGCGAGCAGCTCGCGGCAGTCGTCGACGGTGCGCAGCGCCCGCACCCCCGGCGGCAGGTCGTCGGGGTCGGAGTCGGCGGGCAGACCCGCCAATCGCGGCACACGCGGCGCCGCGCCGGTCGCGAGCACGACCGTGTCGTAGGGGTGTTCGCTGCCGAGGTCGTCGACGACGACGCGCGATTCGCGGTTCAACTCGACGGCGGGGCGGCCCGCGAACACCCGCATGCCCGCCGGGGCCGCGGGCAGCGTGAGCCCGCCGAGGTCGGCGCGCCCGGCGAGCACCTCGCTGAGCATGAGGCGGTTGTACGGCTCGTACGGCTCGGCGCCGAGCACGCTCACCTCGACGTCGATCGGGCGGCCCGATCGCGCCGACTGCTCGGCGCCGCGGGCGAGTTCGGCGACGAACCGGTGGCCGACCATGCCGTGGCCGATGACGACGACGCGGTGCGGGGTGCTGGAGGCAGCGGTCACGAGGGGACTCCTTCGCCGAGCAGCGCGAGGCGCGCCGCGGGGGTGTCGGCGGAGGCGACGTCGACGGCGCACACCTTGAACTCGGGCATCCCGCTGATCGGGTCGGTCGCGGGGTTGGTCAGGAGGTTGACGCGTTGGCGACCGGCGAAGTGGAACGGCATGAAGACGACGTCGGGCCGGATCGAGGCCGACAGGATCGCCGTCGCCACCGCCACCCCGCGGGCCGTCGTCAGCCGCACCGGCGTGCCCTCCTCGATGTCGAGGCGGGCCGCGGTCAGCGGGTGCAGGGTGATCGTCGCGCGGCTCTGCGCCGCCGCGAGCCGACGCACCCGGCGGGTCTGCGCGCCGGACTGGTAGTGCTCGAGCACCCGCCCGGTCACCAGGTACAGCGGCGCCTCGCGGTGCAGGTCGTCGGCCACACCGGTCGCCCGCACCGGCAGCATCCGGGCGCGGCCGTCGGGGGTGGCGAAGTGGTTGAGGAAAACCCTTGGGGTGCCGGGGTGGTCGGCGCTCGGGCAGGGCCAGTAGAGCGCCTCGGCGCCGGCCCGCTGCAGGGTCACGCCGCCGTAGTCGGCGATCCCGCCGGCGCTGGCTCGAGCGAGTTCGGCGAGCACCTCGTCCGGGTCGTCGGCGAAGGGCACCGGCGCGCCGAGCCGGGCCGCCAGTTCCCGCCACACCCACAGCTCGTCGCGCACCAACCCCGGCGGCTCGACCGCCTTGCGGCGCGCGAGGATCCGGCCCTCGACCGAAGTCATGGTGCCCGTCTCCTCGGCCCACTGGGTGATCGGCAGCACGACGTCGGCCAGTTGCGCGGTCTCGCTCGGCACGAGGTCGGCGACGACGAGCAGGTCGAGCCGGCGCAGCCGCGCCTCCAGCGCCCCGGCGTCGGGCGCCGAGACCACCGGGTTGGCTCCGTGCACGAACAGCGCTCGGATGCCGCCGGATTCGACCGGCGCCCCGACCTTCTCGAAGAGGGCCATCGCGGGCACCCCCGGTCCGGGGATCGAGTCGGGGTCCACGCCCCACACCGCGGCGACGTGCGCGCGGGCGGCGGGGTCGGCGATCGAACGGTAGCCGGGCAGCTGATCGGCCTTCTGGCCGTGCTCGCGCCCGCCCTGCCCGTTGCCCTGCCCGGTCAGGCACCCGTACCCGGAGCCGGTGACGCCCGGCAGCCCGAGCGCCAGCGCGAGCCCGATCGCCGCGGTCACGGTGTCGGTGCCGTGCGCGTGCTGCTCGGCGCCGCGGCCGGTGAGCACGTACGCGCCCCGTCCGCCCCGGCTCGGGGCGGCGGCCGCCAGCAGGCGGGCGGCGAGACGGACCTGGTCGGCCGGCACCCCCGTCTCCCGCTCGACGCGCTCGGGCCACCACTGGCTCACCTCGCGGCGCACGTCGTCGGAGCCGGTGACGCGGGTCTCGAGGTAGGCGTCGTCGGCGAGGCCCTCGGCGAAGACGACGTGGGTGAGGCCGAGGAGCAGCTGCAGGTCGGTGCCGGGCAGCGGCGCCAGGTGCAGGCCGCCGCCGTCGCCGGTCAGCGCAGCGGTGGGGGTGTGCCGCGGGTCGACGACGAGCAGGCCGCCGCGCTCGCGGGCGCCGGACAGGTGTCGCACCGCCGGCGGCATCGTCTCGGCGACGTTGCTGCCGACGAGCAGGATCGCGTCGGCCCCGCCCAGGTCGGTCAGCGGGAACGGCAGCCCGCGGTCGAGCCCGAACGCCCTGTTACCGGCGGCCGCGGCGCTGCTCATGCAGAACCGGCCGTTGTAGTCGATGAACGGCGTCCGCAGCGCGACGCGCGCGAATTTGCCGAGGGTGTAGGCCTTTTCGTTGGTCAGGCCGCCGCCGCCGAAGACCCCGACCGCCTCGCGGCCGCCGGCGGCCCAGGACCGGTGCACGCCGGCGACGATCGCGTCGAACGCCGCCTCCCAGGTGGCCGGGTGCAGGGCGCCGTCGTCGTCGCGCAGCAGCGGGGTCGTCAGCCGGTCGGGGGCGTCGAGCACCGCGGCGCTCGTCCAGCCCTTGGCGCACAGGCCGCCGCCGTTGGTGGGGAAGTCGCGCGGCGTCACCTCCACCGGCAACCGAATGGCCCCGGCCGGCGCCGCCCCCGGTGCGAGCGCCGGCTCAGACCCAGGCGCGAGCCCCGGCGCCGCCCCCGGCGTCGCACCCGGCGTCGCACCCGGCGCGGGAGTGAGCGACATGCCGCACTGCAGCGAGCAGTACGGGCAATGGGTGTCGGTCGGATGGGTCACGGCTGTCCTCCAGTCGACGGGGGAACGAGGTGAGCCACCGTTCGGACTGTCACCGCAGCCACCCCTGCCGCGGTCCGAGAAGGAAACCGCAGGTCACGGGTTCGGGGCTCGGGAGCGCCGGTGGCCGGTGATCGTCCGAACGGTGGCGGGCTCAGATGCGCACGGCCTCGCGGTCGCGGCCGGAGAGGTACACGGAGAACGTCGTGGCGGCCATGAGCGCGTAGGCGGCGATGAACACCCACAGCGCGGCCTGCAGCGAGCCGGTGAGGGAGTTGCTCAGCGCGAACCCGCGCGGGATGAGGAAGCCGCCGAGGGCGCCGACCGCGCCGGCGATGCCGATGCAGCCCGCCGCGGCCTTCTTGGCCCGCAGCAGCGACCCGGGGTCGGTGCCGGCGGCGTTCTCGCGGAAGACCGCCGGGATCATCCGGTACACCGAGCCGTTGCCGATGCCGGTGAAGACGAACAGCCACAGGAACGAGACGAAGAACAGCGCGAAGCTGTGCGTGCGCAGCCCGAGGATCGCGCCGACCGTGCCGAGGGCCATCGCCGCGAACGCGACGATCGTGATGCGGGCGCCGCCGAAGCGGTCGGCCATCGTGCCGCCCAGCGGGCGCGACAGGGAGCCGACGAGCGCGCCCATGAAGGCGATCGACAGCGACATCTCGGGGAACTGGCTCTTCAGCAGCGTCGGGAACGCGCCCGAGAAGCCGATGAACGAGCCGAACGTGCCGATGTAGATGAACGAGATGATCCAGGTGTGCCGGTCCTGCGCGGCCCGCGCGAAGCTGCGCAGGTCGGAGGTGGTGCCTTCGATGTTGTCCATCTTCGTCCAGGCCAGCCAGGCGGCCAGCAGCACGAGCGGCACGAAGATGAGGCCGGCGCGCTCCAGCGCCAGGCCCGCGCTCGTGACGATGACCAGCGGCACCGCGAACTGCACCGCGGCCGTGCCGATGTTGCCGCCCGCGGCGTTGAGCCCGAGGGCCTTGCCCTTCTCCGCCTCCGGGTAGAAGAACGAGATGTTCGCCATCGAGCTGGCGAAGTTGCCGCCGCCGAAGCCGGCGAGCGCGGCGACGAGGAGCATGACGCCGAACGGGGTCTGCGGGTTCTGCACGACCCAGACGAGCGCGAGCGTCGGGATGAGCAGGAGCAGCGCGGAGACGACGGTCCAGTTGCGGCCGCCGAACATCGGCACCGCGAACGTGTACGGCAGCCGCAGCGTGGCGCCGACGAGGCTGGGCACCGAGACGAGCCAGAACATCTGGTCGACGGACAAGGAGAAGCCGGCCGAGTTCAGCTGCGGCACGACGATGCTCCACAGCGCCCAGACGGCGAAGCCGAGGAACTCGGCGAAGACCGAGATCGACAGGTTGCGGCGCGCGATCGTCTTGCCGCCGGCGGCCCACTGGCCCGGGTCCTCCGGGTCCCAGTGCACGAGCCAGTGCCCGGAGCGGTGGGCCAGCGCGACGCGCGGCTGCGGCGCGGCGGCGCCGGCGGCGGTCTCGCCGGCCGACCCCACGTCCGCGTGCGAGGAGGAACTCGAAGCCACGGTGGATCCTTCGTGCCAGGGCCCACCCGGGTGGTGAGCATCCACCTTCGACGGTAAGAACGGCCCGCAGACAGCCGATTTCGGCGATGTTGCGCGGTCGTCAACTCGGTCTCACAGGCCGCGGCGGGCCGCGCGTGAGCCCGCCGTGTCGAAGTCGTGACCTCCTGGCGCGCACGCCCGAGGCGCTCAGCCGGGCCGGTGTCGGAGCTCTGCCATACGGTGGAGCCCATGAGCGCCGTGCTGCACGTGCGGGGGACGATCCTCGTCGGCCCGCAGGAGGAACGCGACGAGGCCTGGGTCATCGGCGGCCGGTTGACGTTCGAGCGCCCGGTGCACGCCGGGGCCGGTGAGGTCGAGTCGGTCTCCGGCTACGTGCTGCCCGGGCTCGTCGACGCGCACTGCCACGTCGGGCTCGACGCGCACGGCGCGGTCGACCGCGAGACCGCGATCGAGCAGGCGAGCACCGACCGCGACGCCGGCGCGCTGCTCATCCGCGACTGTGGCTCCCCGCTCGACACGCGTTTCGTCGACGAGCACGAGGAGCTGCCGAAGATCATCCGCGCGGCCCGGCACATCGCCCGCCAGCGCCGCTACATCCCCAACGTCGGTGAGGAGATCGAGCCCGACGAGCTCGTGACGACGGTGCGGGTGCAGGCCCGCCGGGGAGACGGCTGGGTCAAGCTCGTCGGAGACTGGATCGACCGCGACTCCGGCGACCTGCGGCCGTGCTGGCCGGTCGAGACGTTGACCGCCGCGATCGCCGCCGCGCACGAGGAGGGCGCGCGGGTGACCGCGCACTGCTTCGGGGAGCAGTCGCTGCACGACTTCGCAGCCGCGGGCACCGACTGCATCGAGCACGCGACCGGGCTGACCACCGACTCCGTCGAGGCGTTCGCCGCCCAGGGCATCGCGATCGTGCCGACGCTGGTGAACATCGCGAACTTCCCGAAGTTCGCCGACGCCGGCCGCGCGAAGTTCCCCACCTACGCCGACCACATGGTGGATCTGTGGGAGCGGCGCTACGAGACGATCGGCGCGGCCCACGAGGCCGGCGTGCCGATCTTCGCGGGCACCGACGCCGGCGGACAGCTGCCCCACGGGCTCGTCGCCAAGGAGGTGGCCGAGCTCGTCGCCGCCGGGCTGTCTCCGCTCGAGGCGATCGGGGCCGCGACCTGGGGCGCGCGGGCCTGGCTGGGCCGGCCGGGGCTGGACGAGGGCCAGGACGCCGACCTCGTCGTCTACGACAGCGACCCACGCGCCGACGTCGGCGTGCTCGCCTCACCCCGGCGGATCGTGCTGCGCGGCCGTGTCGTCGCCTGAGCCCCGGGGCCGCCGCGGCCGACGGTTCGGGGGCGGGCGCCGACCGCCTCCCTCGGCTTCTGGGTCGGTCTCCGGGTCGGTCTCGCCGGCGCCGCCCGGCTCACCGGTCTCGTCGTTCTCTCCAGGGGCTCTGGCCCCGGCCGGCGCGGCCGCTGACCGGCACGCTCCCGGCGGGTCGGAGCATCGCTGGTCGCGTTCGGGCGACGGGGTGCGCGTGCATGTCGTCACCGATGCCGACGTCGCGCCCTACCGGCGGGCGGTGCTCGCCTCGGCGGACCGGCTCCGGCCGTGGAACCCGGTCAACCCCTCGGACCTCGTCTACCACCTGCGGATGCAGGGGCCGACGCACCGCACCTTTCTCATCCGGGCGCTGGAGCCGGTCGGCGAGCACGACATCGTCGGCAAGATCAACGTGACGAACATCGCGCGGGGGCGGGCGATGGCGGCCTCCCTCGGCTACGACTCCTACGATCCGTACGCCGGCTCGGGGTTGTTCGCGGAGGGACTGCGACTCGTCGTCGACGTCGCCCTCACCCCGGAGCCCGAGGGGCTGGGGCTGCATCGGGTCGACGCGAGCACCCAACCGGGCAACACCCGCAGCGCGGGATTGTTGCGGCGGCTGGGGTTTCGGCCGCGCGGCGACTGGCCCGGGTACTTGTGGCTCGCGGACGCCACCGGCCACGACGCGTGGCGCGACCACATCACCTACGGCGTGACGCGTGAGCAGTGGCCGGCGCCCAGCTACGCGTGCCGGGTGCTGGCGCGTCCGGTGCTCGTGCTGCTCGTGCCGGCGCCGGGCGATGTCGACTCCCCGGCGGCCGTGCAGCTCGCCCGCGCGGCGGCCATCGAGCTCGCCGTGCCCGTGCTGCGCGACCGCGATCCCGGCCCCGACGGGCTCGCCCACCTGCGGCGATCCCTGTTCGATGCGGTCAGCGGGGCCGTCGTGCTCACCTGCCGCCCCGGGGACGAGCTGGTCGCGGAGCTGGAAGAGGCGCAGATCGTCGGCCCGGTGTTCGAGCGCTGCGCCGACCTGCCCGACGCCGCCGCCATCGTCGCCGCGGCGTTGCGGGCCCGCGCCGCGGCGGGCGTCGACGACAGCTGACCCGGTCGTGGCGCAGGCTCCGCCGGAGGTTTTGCCATATCGACGACCGGGATCGGCGCCCGGGACGGGGTGCAGTGCGCTGACCTGCGGTGCTGGGATTCCCTCGTTCGGCGAGATCGTCGATACGGCGAAACCTCAGCGTCGGCGGCGCGCGCGAGCTCGTCGGTGAGTACGGTGCGGCCGGCGGCCGGTGCGTCCTGCGGCGTCGGCTGCGGCGTGGCGAGGGCGGTGCGCGGGGTCTGGCACAATGGGTCGAGTACCCGCTCGCGCCGGCACCCTCTCGCTCGGCGGCGGGCGCCTACACACCGAGTCGCGGTTCCCCACGTGTGTTCCCCACCGTGGTCTCGCCGTGCCTCACGAACAAGAAACAGGAGATACGACCCACGTGGCCGTCAAGATTCGTCTGAAGCGAATGGGTGCGATCCGCAGCCCGTTCTACCGTGTCGTCGTCATGGACTCGCGCAGCAAGCGCGATGGCCGGGCCATCGAGGAGATCGGGCTCTACCACCCGACCCGCGAGCCCTCGGTCATCGAGATCGACTCCGAGCGCGCGCAGTACTGGCTCGGTGTCGGCGCCCAGCCCACCGAGCAGGTGCTCGCCCTGCTCAAGGTGACCGGCGACTGGCAGAAGCACAAGGGTGAGGCCGGTGCCGAGGGCACCCTCAAGGCCCAGCCCGAGAAGCCCACCAAGAAGGACCTCTACGAGGCCGCGATGGCCGCCGCCGGCAAGGCCGACGACGACTACGAGAAGAGCGGCGCCACGACCGCCCGCAAGAAGGCCGCCAAGCCGGCCGAGGCGGAGTCGGCGCCGGCGGCCGAGGCCGCCGAGCAAGCTCCGGAGTCGGCGTCCGAGCCGGCCGCCGAGGCGGAGTCCGCCCCGTCCACCGAGGCCTGATCATGCTCGAGGAGGCCCTCGAACACCTGGTGAAGGGCATCGTCGACAACGACGAGGATGTCGTCGTGCGTCGCAAGGAGTTGCGCCGCGGCGAGGTGCTCGAGGTGCGTGTGCACCCCGACGACCTCGGCCGGGTCATCGGCCGCTCCGGTCGCACGGCCAGCGCTCTGCGCACGGTCATCGGCGCCCTCGCCGGCGGTCGGCCCGTGCGCGTCGACATCGTCGACACCGACCGGGCCCGCTGATCGGCCCGTTGATCCACCGGGCGGATCGCCTCGATCCGACCCACGCCCGGCGAGCAGGGGTGTGCCGTGTTGCGCGGCGCGCCCCTGCTCGCGCGTTCAGCCTCGATGTTCGAGCAGACCGACGACCCGAGGAGGCCGTGGCCATGGCCGCTGACCAGCCGCTCGCCGCGCGCATCGGCAAGCCGCACGGCCTGCGCGGCGAGGTGACCGTGCAGGTGCACACCGACTCCCCGCGGCAGCGGTTCGAGCGCGGCGCGGTCTTCGACACCGAGCCCGACCGCGGGCCCCTGACCGTGCGCGGAGCCCGCGTGCACCAGGGCACCTGGCTTCTCGCCTTCGAGGAGGCCCCCGACCGCACCGCGGCCGAGAACCTGCGAGGCACACGGCTGTTCATTCCAACCGAGCTGGCTGACGATGGCGATGACGAAGGCGAGGGCTGGTACCCCGAGGAACTCGTCGGCGCGCAGGTGCGCGACCCGTCCGGCGCGTCGATCGGCACGGTGACCGACCTGCTGCTACGGCCCGCGCAGGACCTCCTGCAGGTGCGGCTCGACGACGGGCGCACTGGCCTCGTGCCGTTCGTGCAGGCCATCGTGCCGCAGGTGCACGCCGACGGGCCGCTCGAGGAGCGTTTCGTCGTCGTCGACGCCCCCGACGGACTCTTCGACCTTCCCTGAGTCGGGGGCTGCCGTGCGCATCGACGTCCTGACGATCTTTCCCGAATACCTCGCGCCGCTGGACCTCTCGCTCATCGGCAAGGCCCGCCGCGACGGGCTGCTCGACATCCGCGTGCAGGACCTGCGCGACTACACCTTCGACCGGCACCGCACCGTCGACGACACCCCGTACGGCGGGGGCGCCGGCATGGTCATGCGGCCCGAGCCGTGGGCGCTCGCGCTCGACGACCTCCTCGCGCCCAGCGCGCCGGGCGCGGAAACTGAGCCGGAGACCGAACCCGAGACCGAGCCGCAGACCGAGCCGGAGGCCGAGGGCCCGCGGGAGCGGCCGACGCTCATCGTGCCCGGGCCGGCGGGTCGCCCGTTCACGCAGGCGTTCGCGGCCGACCTGGCGCGCGAGCCGTGGCTGGCGTTCGCGTGTGGGCGCTACGAGGGCATCGACGAGCGCGTCTACGACTACGCCACCGCGGATCTGGGCCTGCGGGTCGAGGTCGTCTCGCTCGGCGACTACGTGCTCAACGGCGGCGAGGTCGCCGTGCTCGCGATGATCGAGGCGATCGGCCGGCTCGTGCCCGGGGTCGTCGGCAACGCCGAGTCGCTCGTCGAGGAGTCGCACTCCGACGGGCTCCTCGAATATCCCGTGTACACCAAGCCCGCCCGTTGGCGCGGCCACGACGTGCCACCCGCCCTGCTCTCCGGCGACCACGCCCGGATCGCAGCGTGGCGACGCGAGCGGAGCCTGGAACGCACCCGGGCGCGACGCCCCGACCTGCTGCCCGCGGCCGGCGTGCTCGTCGGCGACGCCGACCTGCCGATCGTCTCGGCGAGCCCCGCCGACGCCCCGGAACTGTTCGTGCTGCAGCGCGCCTGCTGGCTCGGCGAGGGCCGCGCGAACTCCGACTACGACATCCCGCCGCTGGTCGAGACCCTCGACGAGCTGCGGGCCAGCCTGGCTTCCGACTCCACCTGGCACACGTGGGTCGTGCGCGACGGCGACGGCCGGCTCGTGGCCTCGGTGCGGGGACGGCTCGCCGAGGGCGACGCCGGCACGTCCGAGGGCTCGGGGGAGTGGGAGATCGGCCGGCTCATGGTCGCCCCCGATGTGTCCGGGCGGGGGCTGGGCCGCGCTCTGCTGCGGCACGCGCTGGCGAACGCCGACCCGGCGGCCACGCGGGCCCGGCTCGTCACCGGCTCCGCGAGCGCCCGCAACCAGCGGATGTACCGCAAGGCGGGCTTCCGGCCGCTGCGCGGCGAACCGGCCTATCCCGGGACGGTCGAGATGGTGGCCCGGCTGCCGCGCCGCGACTGACCGGCTCCGGCGCTCGCAGGGTCGACGGCCCGCTGTACCCGGGCGGGCGGCTCGAACAGGATGCCCAGCCCGGCGCGTTTCAGGCCCGCCTCCAGGGCGATGCAGGCGGCGGCGATGAGCGCCGTCAGCGCCAGCGGATAGGCGATGGCCAGCGCGGTGTCGTGGTACAGCCAGCCGAAGTCGCCGGCGTGCCGGCGGGCCGTGACGGCGATGATCCCGACGATCGGCCAGTGCAGCACGTACACCCCGAGCGTGCGGCGGCCGACCCACGACAGCGGCCGGCTCAGCCGCAGCCCCAGCGGGCGGCGCGTCACCCAGGCCATCCCGGCGAGCGCGAGCAGCGCCAGCGGCAGGCAGGTCGCGACGTCGAGGGGGTACTGGACCGACTCGGGCGCCACCGCGTAGAGGGCGCTGAAACCGAGCGCGGCGGGGATCGCCGCCACGACCGCGCGCCGCGAGCGCACGAGGTGCGGCAGTCGCGGGGCGAGGTAGACGCCGGCGGCGAAGAAGACGGCGCGCGGGAGTCCGGCGGGGTCGCCGGTCGCGCGTTCGATCGCCCACCCGGACAGCAGCAGCGCGGTCAGCACGAGGGCGGGAGGCAGCCGCCGCGCCGCCGCGAGCACGACGAGGCAGATCGCCAGCAGGTGCACGAACCACAGCGGCCCGAAGCTCGGCAGCACGATCTCGCGCAGCAGCCCGGTCAACGACTCGGCGTGCGCGGTGGCCACGGAACGCGGGCCGGGGGCGACGAGCCGTTCGACGACGACGTAGACGACGGTCCACACGACGACGAGGTGCACGTTGCGCATGATCGCCCAGCGGGTGCGTCCGCTGCGCAGACCGGCGCGGACCTTCGAGGCCGCCAGCCAGCCCGACAGCAGGAGCAGCATCGGCATGCGCAGTTGCGCCAGCACCGTGAGGTTGAGGATCTCCCAGGCCTTGAGCACCGGCATGCCGGTGGGGTCGCCGGTCAGGGGGAACGTGTGGAAGTAGTCGAGGTGCACGAGCACGACCGCCAGCACGCACAGCCCGCGCGCGGCGTCCAGGTACGGCAACCGCGGGCGTCGGGCTCCGCTCGTTGCGCCGCCCTCGACCGGCGGAGCCGGTGCCGTCGCCTGATCCGGTGCAGCGGCCTGAGCCGGTGCCGCCGCCTGAGCGGGTGCCGCATTCTGAGCGGGTGCCGCCGCCCGAGCCGGTGCCGCCGGACCCGCTGCAGCCGCTTGAGCCGGGGGCTCCCGGTCTGAAGCGCGGCGGACCGGTGCCCGCTGTCTGGTTGCGGTCGAAGACAACTCGAGGCTCCTCGTGTGTGTGACGACCCGCGACGGACAGGAGGGGGGGCTTGCAGGGTGCGGGTCGATCCCACACCGCCGACGGCGGAGCGAGAGGGGTCCCCAGCCCGGCGGCGACGTTAGTTTGCCTGTGGGCGGAATGTCAGATCCCCTCCGGTCAACTCTCAGCTGCCGTTGATCGGGCCCAGCCCTGGGGCTCGGGACCGGTGGCGAGGAGCCAAGTACGGCAGCAGAACTCGCTGATCCCGTCGTCCCGGTCCGGCCCCGCGCCGGCTGTCCACTCAGTGGACAGCCGGGCGATTTTCGTCGGGCCGCGCGGGTCTGGCAAGATGGACTCTTGGCCTGGCCACGACACGGTCCCTACCGCAGGGGGAGTGCAGACCGCGCGAGCGCGGCGCATGCGACCGGCCGGCCGATGACTTCACAGCAGCATCTGATCCGTCGTTGACCTGCGGCACCGGCGAGAAAGCGAAATCGTCATGCACCAGCTCGACGCGGTCGACGCCGCCAGCCTCCGCTCCGACATCCCCGACTTCCGCGCCGGTGACACCCTCAAGGTGCACGTGCGGGTCATCGAGGGCAACCGCTCCCGTGTGCAGGTCTTCCAGGGCGTCGTCATCCGGCGCCACGGCCGCGGCGTCGGCGAGACCTACACCGTGCGCAAGGTCAGCTTCGGCGTGGGCGTCGAGCGTACCTTCCCGGTGCACAGCCCGATCGTCGAGAAGATCGAGGTCGTCACCCGCGGCGACGTGCGCCGCGCCAAGCTCTACTACCTGCGCAACCTGCGCGGCAAGGCGGCCAAGATCCGCGAGAAGCGCTGACGTCCGCGGTATCGCCTTCGTGACCGGGCCGGGCCCGCCGATTCGGCGCGGCCTGGCCCGTCGCCATAGGTCCGACAGGTAGCGTGCCGCACGTGCGAGACGACAGGACGACGACATGACGGAGCGTTCCGACGACGCTTCGGGAGCCGACCCAGGCCAGGGTCGGGCGCCGGGGCCGCCGTGGACCGAGCGGGCCGACACCGGCTCCCGCGCCGACGAGAGTCGCTCCGGTCGGCGCCGCGACCACGACGAGTCCCGCGACTCGCGCGAATCGCGTGACACCCGGGGTGCCCGTGAGGCCGAGGGTGGCCACGGCATCGGGCACAGCCTGCTGATGTTCCTCAAAGAGGTCGTCATCGTCGTCGTGCTCGCGGTGGTGCTCTCCCTCGTCCTGAAGACCTGGTTCGTGCAGTCTTTCTGGATCCCGTCGGGTTCGATGAACAACACGCTCGTGCGCGACGACCGCGTCAGCGTCTCCAAGCTCACGCCCGGCCCGTTCGACCTCAACCGCGGCGACATCGTCGTGTTCGCCGACCCCGGTGGCTGGCTCACCGACGCCGTGCCGCCGCAGCAGGGCCCGGTCGCCGAGCGCATCAACTCCGCCCTGACCTGGGTCGGGTTGCTGCCCAACGACGAGGGCAACCACCTCATCAAGCGGGTCATCGGCCTGCCCGGCGACCACGTGCAGTGCTGCAACGCCGACGGTCGCCTGCTCGTCAACGGCACCCCCGTCACCGAGCCCTACGTCTACCCCGGCGACACACCCAGCGACCTGGAGTTCGACATCACGGTGCCGGCCGGCAAGGTGTGGGTGATGGGCGACCACCGCAGCAACTCCCGCGACTCGCGCTACAACGACGCCCCCGAGCACAACGGCACCAACGGATCGGTGCCGATCGACATGGTCGTGGGCCGCGCGTTCGCCGTCGTGTGGCCGCTGTCGAAGCTCACCTGGCTCGGGGAGCCCGAAGGTACCTTCACGGGCGTGCCCGCGCCGACCGCGGAGCCAGTGCAGAGCTCGTCGCGTCCGGCCGCGGCCGTCGGTTCGTCCCAGCCGTCCCTGTCGTCTAGGTCGCCTCAGTCGTCCGATCCGTCGGGAGTTCCGCAGGCGGTCGCCCCGACGCCCGGCTCGGCCGCGATCCGGCTGCCGAAGGCGCCGGCCGCCGCGACGACCGCCGCCGCCGACGTGGCACCCTGACCTTCTGACCCTCCGGGGCGTCGTCGACGCGTCCCGCCACCATCTCCCTCCCCGAGAGCGCACCGCCGATGACGCAGCCGAACCCCAGGCCCGCGGCCCGTGGCCCGCGCAAAACCGTCTCCCGTAAGCCGTCGCTGCGCGTCGAACGCGAGCTGCAGCGGCAGGGCTACCGGCTCGTCGCCGGCATGGACGAGGTCGGGCGCGGGGCGCTCGCCGGCCCGGTGAGCGTCGGTGTGTGCATCGTCGACGAGTCGTGCCGCTCGGCGCCGGTCGGGCTGCGCGACTCCAAGCTGTTGGCGGCCCGCCGCCGCGAGGAACTCGTGTCGCCGGTGCGGCGCTGGGCGCTCGCGTACGGAGTCGGGCACGCCTCGCCGCGGGAGATCGACACCTTCGGGATCATGGCGGCGCTGCGGCTCGCGGGTCGGCGCGCGCTGCTCGCCGCCGGCGTCCGCCCCGACGTCGTCGTGCTCGACGGCAACCACGATTGGCTCACCGATCCGCGCCTGGAGGGGCTGTTCGGTCTCCTCGATGAGCCCGACGAGCCCGACGACCCGCGTGACTCGGAGCCGGGTGCCCCGCTTGCTGCGCAGCCGCCGGAAGCGCAGCCGCCGATGGACGCGTGGCCGCGCGCCGAGGTGCGGTGGGGCGTCGGGGAGTTCAGCAAGCTGCCGGCGCTGGTGCCACCGGTGCGCACCCTCATCAAGGGCGACATGCGCTGTTCGTCGGTGGCCGCCGCCTCCGTGCTCGCCAAGGTCGAGCGCGACGCGCGGATGGTCTCACTCGCCGACTCCCACCCCGACTACGGCTGGCACATCAACAAGGGGTACGCGGCGCCCGAGCACCGTGCCGCGCTGCTGCGCCTCGGGGCCTGTGACCTGCATCGACGCTCGTGGAATCTGCTCGCGGCGCCGACGGCTGCGCAGCCGGGCCCGGTCGGGGAGCAGGTCGTTGCGGAGTCGGGGTCCGGCGATCTCGACGGCGCTGCGGCGCCGCTGCTGCCGGAGTCGGAGCGCATGAGTGATGATGGGCTCCGATACGCGACGGTGGCCGGCGGCCCGGCCGACCGCGCGACGGCGGACGGACTCGACGACGTGGAGGTGAGGCGAGCGTGAGCTCGGAGGACCTGGAGAAGTACGAGACCGAGATGGAGCTGCAGCTCTACCGGGAGTACCGCGACGTCGTCGGTCTGTTCTCGCACGTCGTGGAGACCGAACGCCGCTTCTACCTGTGCAATTCGGTCGACGTCAAGGTGCGCGGCGACGCCGGCGAGGTGTACTTCGACGTCTCGATGTCCGACGCCTGGGTGTGGGACGTGTACCGGCCGGCCCGGTTCGTCAAGAACGTGCGCGTCGTGACGTTCAAGGACGTCAACATCGAAGAACTCGCGAAGTCCGATCTCGAGTTGCCCGACGACGGGAAGTTCAAGGGCTGACGCCGGCTCCACAGGGCTGACGCGCGCTGACGCAGGCTGACACACGCTGGCGCACGGCTGCTGAGCTGAGCCGGGTCGCTGAGCCGGGTCGGCGCGTTTCTGTCCACAGGCCTCGTTCGCCGCTGCGTTCGTCCACAGCCCCGCCGGTTCGTCCCTCCCGATCCGCGTGCTCGCGGTCATGCTCGCGAGTGTCCTCGGCCGCGGCGAGCGTCGCGGCGGCGTCGGGACGGAGACGAGGTCGGGCATGGGCGGGCGGAACGCAGCGGTGGGCGCCTACGGCGAACGGGTGGCGGCCCGGCACCTGGGGGCCGCGGGTTATGAACTGCTCGACGCGAACTGGCGCAGCCGGCACGGTGAACTCGATCTCGTCGCGCGCGACGGCAGCTGCCTGGTCGTCGTCGAGGTGAAGACCCGCACGAGCCGCCGGTTCGGCTCACCGATCGAGGCGATCACCCCCGCGAAGGCCGGCCGGCTGCGGCGCCTGGCGGGTGAGTGGCTGGCGACGCATCCGCCCGTCGGCGCCGACTCCATCCGCATCGACATCGTCGGTGTCGACCTGCCCGCCCGCGGTGCCGCGGTCGTCACCCATCTGCGCGGCGTGTGACCCGACGCGTGGCGGTTCGCTCCACCGCGGGACGGCGTGTCGGACGCCGAGCAGCCGATCCATCCACAGTCGAAATCGGCCGGTGTCGGTCGTCCACAGCCCCGGTTGACGGCCTCGGCGCGGATCTGCCGCGTCGACCTAGCGTCGTCGGCGTGAACCAGAACCTGTGCTCTTCGATCCCCACCGAGCCGTCTGCGCCCCCACCTGCCCCGCCTGCCCCGTCGGCACGGTCGGTGCGGTCGGCGCGGCCGGTGGTCCGCGTGCCGCGGCGGGAGGCGTCGCGATGACGCTGGGCCGCACCCGCTGCGTGGCCCTCGACGGACTCGACGCGGCGGTCGTCGACGTCGAGGCCGACATCGTCTCCGGACTGCCGGCGTTCGCGATCGGGGGCCTGCCCGACGCCGCATGCCGGCAGAGCAGCGATCGCGTCAAAGCGGCGGCCGCGAATCTCGGCACGTCGCTGGCCCAACGGCGCATCACCGTCAACCTCTCACCCGCCTGGCTCCCCAAGGCCGGCACGGTCTACGACCTGGGCATCGCGCTGGCGGTGCTCGCCGCCGACGACCAGGTGCCCCAGGCGCCCATCGAGGACGTCGTGCACATCGGCGAACTCGGGCTCGACGGCACGATCCGCCCGGTGCGCGGGGTGCTGCCGCTGGTGCTCGGCGCGGTGCGCAACGGCCACCGCGTGGTCGTGGTCCCCGAGGCCAACGCCGCGGAGGCAGCCCTGGTCTCCGGTGTGCAGGTCGTGCCCGCGCGTTCCCTCGCCGAGGTCATCGGGCGCTACCGGCGGATCGCCAAGAAGGAGCCTCTCGAGGAGGAGCCGGTGCGACCGGCCGGGGTGCCGGCGCCGGAACGCTCCCGCGACCTGGCCGACATCGCGGGGCAGCCCGAGGCCCGCGGCGCACTCGAGGTGGCCGCGGCCGGAGGCCATCACCTGTTTCTCGTCGGCCCGCCCGGCGCGGGTAAGACGATGCTCGCCGAGTGTCTGCCCGGAGTGCTGCCGCCGCTCGACGACGCCCAGGCGCTGCAGGTGACGGCGATCCACTCGATCCTCGGGGCGCTGCACGACGGGGCGCTCGTGCGCCGCCCGCCGTTCGTCGCGCCGCACCACGACGCCTCCCCGGTGGCGATCATCGGCGGCGGTTCGGGGGCGGTGCGGCCCGGGCTCATCAGCAAGGCCCACCGTGGCGTGCTCCTACTTGATGAGGCTCCGGAGTTCCGGCGGGGTGTGTTGCAGGCGCTGCGGCAACCGCTGGAGTCCGGAGAGGTGACGGTCGCCCGCGCCCGCCAATCGGTGCGCTACCCAGCCAGATTCATGCTCGTGCTGGCGGCCAACCCGTGCCCGTGCGGGCGGGCGGTCGGCAAGGCGATCGCATGCCGGTGCCGCCCGCGGGAGAAGCGGGACTACCTGGCCCGGCTCGGTGGTCCGCTGCTCGACCGAGTCGACCTGCGGGTCTGCGTCGACGCGGTGCGGCTCGGTGACCTGTCGGCGCCGCCGGGGGAGTCCACGGCCGTCGTCGCCGATCGGGTGGCCCAAGCTCGGAGGTTGCAGGCGCAGCGCTGGGCCGGGCAGCGGTGGTCGCTCAACGGAGAGGCGCCCGGGCCGCAGCTGCGGTCGAAGCGCTGGGCCCCGCCGCGGGCGGCGACCGCCGACCTCGACTACGAACTGGAGACCGGAGCACTCACGCTGCGCGGCTACGACCGCGTCCTGCGGGTCGCCTGGACCGTCGCCGACCTGCGCGGCGCCGACGGACCGCCCACCCGCGACGACATCGGCCAGGCCATCCTCCTGCGCGGACAGGACGTGACGGCGGCATGAGCGACATCGGCAACGGCGGCTTGGGCAGCACCGCCTCCGACGACGACCGGTCCGCCCGGGTGCTGGCGCGGGCGTCCTGGAGCCGGCTCGCGGAGCCGGGGGACGAGATCGCCGCCGCCCTGGTGCGCGAACTCGGCCACGAACGGGCGCTCGACGCGTTGCGCACTCGCCGGGAGTCGGCGCTGGAGCGGTTCCGGCCGCGACTGGAATCCCTGTGTGTGCAGCGCGATCTCGACAACGCAGCCCGGGTCGGAGCGCGCGTCGTCATCCCCGGCGACGACGACTGGCCGCCGGGGCTGGACGACCTGCCGAGCCCGCCGCACTGCCTGTGGGCGCGGGGCTCCGGCGACCTGCGGGCCCTGTGCGACCACAGCCTCGCGGTCGTCGGCGCCCGCGCCGCCACCGGTTACGGGGAGCGGCTCGCGGCGAGCCTGGCGGCGGGGGTCGCCTCCCGAGGGGTCACGGTCGTCAGCGGCGCGGCCTACGGCATCGACGCGGCGGCCCATCGCGGCGCCCTCGCGGTCGACGGACCGACGATCGCCGTGCTCGCCTGCGGGGTCGAACGCGCCTACCCCAGCGGGCACCGCGACCTGCTCGACGCGATCGCGGCGAACGGACTCGTCGTCAGCGAACTGCCGCCGGGCTCGGCGCCCATGCGCCAGCGGTTCCTGCAGCGCAACCGGCTCATCGCGACGATGACCGGCGCGACGCTGGTCGTCGAGGCGGGCCTGCGGTCGGGGTCCCGCAACACGGCGGGTACCGCTGGCAAGCACCTGCGGGTCGTCATGGCGACCCCCGGACCGGTGACGTCGCCGGCGTCGGCGGGGTGCCACGAGATGATCCGCGAGCAGCTGGCGGTGCTCGTCACCGATCTGGACGAGGTCATGGAGCTCATCGGTCGCGTCGGTGCGGACGCCGCCCCCGGGCGACCGCGACCCCGGCGTCCCGGCGACGACCTGGAGCCGGACGACCGGCGGGTGCACGACGGGCTCGGGCTGCGGGCTCGCTCGGTCGAGGAGGTCGCGTCGATCGCCGGTGTCTCCCTCGGTCAGGTGCAGGCCTGTCTGGGACGGCTCTCGCTGCGGGGCTACGTGCGGCGCGTCGAGGGCGGCTGGGTGCGGTCGTGACCCTGCGGTCCCGTGTGCATCGTCGTGTTCGGGCGTCTGACCTGCACGTTTCGCGCGTGCTGTTGTCGACAGGACGTGGCGCGGAGCTTGCCGCGGGCCCGTTGCGGTGTCAGCGTGGACAACGTGCCGGTCGATCAACTCCTCCTCGACTTCGAGCGCCACCTGCGGCTGGAGCGCGGCAGGTCGGTGCACACCGTGCGCGCCTACCTCGGCGACGTGCGCAGCGTGCTGACCTTCGCCGCCGAGCGTGGGCACCGACCCGAGCAGGTCGACCTCGCGGACCTACGGGCCTGGCTGGGGCGCGCCGCGGACGCGGGAGCGGCCCGGGCGAGCCTCGCCCGACGCTCGGCGGCCGTCGGCACCTTCTTCCGCTGGGCGCAGGACACCGGCCGTCGAGACGACGACCCGTCGGCGCGACTGTCCCGACCGCGACGCCACCGCACGCTGCCGACCGTGCTGCGCGCCGACGACGCCGCCCGCATGCTCGAACGCCTCGACGCTGCGCGCGAACTCGACGCCGCGGACGAACGCAGCGCCGCGCGCGAACGCAGCGCTGCGAACGCGTCGGCCCCCGCAGGGCACGCCGCTCCGGACCGTCACCCTGACCCAGAGCCTGACCCTGTCGCGGAGGCGGTGCGCCTGCGCGACCTCGCGGTGCTGGAACTGCTCTACGGCTGCGGGCTGCGCGTCGGCGAGCTCGTCGGCCTCGACGTCGACGACCTCGACGAGGCCCGGCGCGTCGTGCGCGTCGTCGGCAAGGGCGACAAAGAACGGGCCGTGCCGTACGGGGTGCCTGCCCAGCGCGCCCTCGACGCCTGGTTGCGCCGGGGCCGCCCGGCGCTCGTTGCCGCCGGCGCCGGCCCGGCGCTTTTCGTCGGCGTGCGGGGCCGGCGGCTCGGGCAGCGGCAGGCGCGCGACTTGGTGCATCGCCGGGTCGGGGGCGTCGAGGGACTCCCCGACATCGGGCCGCACGCGCTTCGGCACAGCGCGGCCACACATCTGCTCGATGGCGGCGCCGACCTGCGTTCGGTGCAAGAGCTGCTCGGCCACGCGAGCCTGGCCACGACGCAGATCTACACCCACGTGTCCACCGAGCGCCTGCGCCGCTCCTACGAGCAGGCCCACCCCCGTGCGTGACCCGCGTCGGGCCCGCCCGATGACGTCGAACCGGACCCGTCCGATGACGCCGGACCGGACCCGCCAGATGACGCCGGCCCGTCGACGCATGCTCGCCCGACGCCGCCGGACTGTCAGTGTGCTCGGCGCACTCCTCGCCACCGCCCTCCTGGTCACCCTCGTCGTGCGGTTGTCCGGTCCAGACGGCCCCCAGACCGAGACCACCGCCTCGGCCTCGGCGCTCGCGGACTCCCCGACCCCCGCCGCCGCGGGCGCGAGTTCGTCGGCCACCTCCCCGGCCCCGACCCCGGCGGCCTCGACCCCGGGCACTGCTGCGTCCGGCGCACCGAGCACACCCGGCACCTCTAGCGCCTCGAACTCCGCCAGCGCCCAGAGCACCGAGGCCATCGCGCGCGGCACGGGCAAACTGACCACCACGATCCCCGCCTCCGGCAGTGGTGAGACGACGGTGCTCGCGCTGCCCGGCTCCGACTCGACGCGCACCGGCCGCACGATCCGGTACACCGTCGAGGTCGAGAAGGGACTCGGGGTGCCTCAGGATCATGTCGCGCACACCGTGCGTGCCGTGCTCACCGACGCTCGCGGCTGGGAGGAGCGCGACGGCGTGCACTTCGTCAACGTCACCCCGGCCGAGCGGGCCAAGGGCGAGTCGGCGCAGGTGCGGATCGTGCTGGGCAGCCCCGCCTACGTCGATCGGCGCTGCCTGCCACTGCGCACGGGTGGCACCCTGTCGTGCCATGCCGACGGCAAGGTGCTGCTCAACGTGCGTCGCTGGGCACAAGGTGCCGACACCTACGGCGACGACATCACGAACTACCGCATCTACCTCATCAATCACGAGGTGGGGCACGCGCTGGGGCACGGCCATCGCAGCTGTCCCGGAGCCGGGAAGCGGGCGCTCGTCATGATCCAGCAGACCAAGAGCCTCGGCGGCTGCACCGCCTGGCCCTGGCCGACCTCACCCTGATCGCCCTGATCGGCTGGCTCTGCCGACCGACGACCCGATCACAGCCCACCGCTGCCGGCTCACCCCTGAGGCAGCAACACGGGGCTGAGCTGGGGCAGCAGGCTCAAGGGATCGAGATACTCCCCGCCCCGCCGGGCGCCCCAGTGCAGACACGACCCGGGCGGGCAGTGCCCCGGCGCGAGCCGACCGACGGCCGCGCCCCGGCCCACCGGCTGGCCGACCTTGACGGTCGCGATGACCGGCTCGTACGTCGTGCGCACGCCGTTGGCGTGCATAATCGACAGCGTCGGCTTCTTGCCGACGCGGCCCGCGAAGACCACGACGCCATTCGCGGGCGCGACGACCTTGGCGCCGGGTCGGGCCCGCAGGTCGACGCCCCGGTGACCCCGGCCCCAGCGTTCGGCGGGCGGATCGAACGGGCGCCCGACCACCGGGTTCTTGGCCAGCGGCGGCTGCCAGCCCGGCCGCGGCACCGCCCGGACCACATCGCGTGCGACGACCGCCGCCCGCACCGCCGTCGCGACGGAGCCGGTGGCGCCCGCCGTCGCCGCGCCGACAGGCACCACCCCCGCCAGCGCGAGCACGACGGGGATGACCGGAACGATGACCATGTGCATGCCCGCCACCGTGCATCACCCGAGCCCGGCCGCGCCGGCGCCGGACCGACTACCTGTGGATGGCCGACACCGCGCGACCGGCCCTGTGGACAGATCGGGGAGAGGTCAGCCGGCGAGCCCGGCGAGCCCCGCGAGCCGCGCCGCCGCCTCCTGCACCACCGGCATCCGCTTGCAGAACGCGAACCGCACGAGTCCTGCGGCAGCCTCCTTGTCGTCGCAGAAGACGCTGACGGGAACGCCGACCACCCCGACCCGTCGCGGCAGCTCCAGGCAGAACTCCACGGCGTCGGAGCCGCCGACCCCGCTCGCGTCGGCGATGACGAAGTACGTGCCGTCCGCTCGCGCGACCGGCAGGCCCGCCTCCTGCAGCCCCGCGACGAGCACGTCGCGCTTGGCCGCCAGGCCCGCCGCGTAGTCGCTGAACACCGAGTCCGGCAGGGCCAGACCGGCGGCCACCGCCGGCTGGAACGGGGCCGAGCCCGCGAACGTGAGGAACTGCTTGACGGTGCGCACCGCCGCGACGAGCTCGGCCGGACCGTGCACCCAGCCGACCTTCCAGCCGGTCGTCGCGAACGTCTTGCCTCCCGAACTGATGGTCAAGGTCCGGGACGCCATCCCCGGCAGCGTCGCGATCGGGGTGTGCTGCGCCGGCGCGTACACGAGGTGCTCGTACACCTCGTCGGCCACGACGATCGCGTCGTGCTCGACCGCCAACCGCGCGATCACCTCCAACTCGGCGGCCGTGAACACCTTGCCCGTCGGGTTGTGCGGGGTGTTCAGCAGCACGAGGCGGGTCCGGTCCGAGAACGCCGCCCGCAGCGACGCCTCGTCGAGCGAGAAGTCCGGAAAGCGCAGCACGCTGGTGCGCCGCGTCGCCCCCGCGAGTGCCACGACCGCTGCGTAGGAGTCGTAGTACGGCTCGAACATGACGACCTCGTCGCCGGCCTCGCACAGCGCGAGCACGCTGGCCGCGATGGCCTCGGTCGCACCCATCGTCACGAGCACCTCGGTGTCGGCGTCGACCGTCAGCCCGTACCGCAGCTGCTGATGCCGCGCGATCGCGTGCCGCAGGTCGACGACGCCTGGCAGCGGCGGGTACTGGTTGTCACCGGCGCGGATCGCGGCGACTGCGACGTCGAGCACCGAGTGCGGGCCGTCCTCGTCGGGAAAGCCCTGCCCGAGGTTGATCGCCCCTGTTTGGTTGGCCAGCGCCGACATCTGCGTGAAGATCGTCGTGCCGAAACCGCGCATCCGGCTCACGAGGGCGGAATCGGGGGCGGGCGGGGTGGCCATGGCGGTCAGCCTAACGACGCATGAACACGGGACGGCGATCGCCGCCCGGCCCCCGCAGGCCGCCCGACGGATTGGATTGCGAGGCCCTGCCCCGGGTATCCTGGCGACACCTGTGGTCTGCAGGGTTCGGCCTCCGCGACAGCCGCGCGAGACGAACCCGGCGAACCGCAGGAATTCGCGCGTCTCTCGTCGGTGCCGCGGCAGCTGCCGCCTCACCGAGACCGTCCGCCCGCAGTCCGGTTCGCGCCGGTGGTGTGCGGTCCAGACGCCAGGGGCCCGGAGGCAATCCCGCCGCCGCGGCCGACAACTGGACCAACGAAAGGCAGACCTCGGCATGGCCGTCGTCACCATGCGCCAGCTCCTGGAGAGCGGCGTCCACTTCGGGCATCAGACCCGTCGCTGGAACCCCAAGATGAAGCGCTTCATCATGACGGAGCGCAACGGCATCTACATCATCGATCTGCAGCAGTCGCTGACCTACATCAACGACGCCTACGACTTCGTCAAGCAGACCGTCGCCCACGGCGGCACCGTGCTGTTCGTCGGCACGAAGAAGCAGGCCCAGGAGCCGATCGCCGAGCAGGCGACCCGCGTGGGCATGCCGTTCGTCAACCACCGCTGGCTCGGCGGCATGCTGACCAACTTCAACACCGTGCACAAGCGGCTCGAGCGCCTCAAGGAGCTCGAGGAGATCGACTTCGACGACGTGGCCGGCTCCGGCCGCACGAAGAAGGAGCTCCTCGTGCTGCGCCGCGAGAAGGAGAAGCTCGAGCGCACGCTCGGCGGCATCCGCGACATGGCCAAGGTGCCCTCGGCGGTCTGGATCGTCGACACTAAGAAGGAGCACCTGGCCGTCACCGAGGCACGCAAGCTCAACCTGCCGGTCATCGCGATCCTCGACACCAACTGCGACCCCGACGAGGTCGACTACAAGATCCCGGGCAACGACGACGCGATCCGCTCCGTCACGCTGCTGACCCGCGTCGTCGCCGACGCGGTCGCCGACGGCCTCATGGCCCGCAGCCAGCGCGGCTCCGGCGACCAGGGTGAGCAGGCCGGCTCGGAGTCCGAGCCGCTGGCCGAGTGGGAGCGTGAGCTCCTCGCGGGCGAGCAGTCCTCGCAGGAGGCGGCCGCCGCGACCGACACCGAGACCGGCCCGAGCTCGGTCGCCCAGGCGGCCGACGAGACGGCCGCGGCCGACGTCGTCGACCCCGCCGAGCAGACCGCCGTGGCGGAGGCCACCGAGGCGGCTGCCGCGGACGTGGCCGGTGTCGAGCCTGTGGAGACCGCCGAGTCTGTGGAGCCCGTCGAGGCCGCTGAGCGCGCCTGAGCATCAGCCACATTCCATTTCGGGAGAAAGAGACACATGGCGAACTACACCGCAGCCGACATCAAGGCCCTGCGCGAGCAGACCGGCGCCGGCATGCTCGACGTCAAGAAGGCCCTTGACGAGGCCGACGGCGACAAGGCCAAGGCCACCGAGATCCTGCGGGTCAAGGGGCTCAAGGGCGTCACCAAGCGCGAGGGCCGCTCGGCCAGCAACGGCCTGGTGGCCGCGCACGTCGACGGCAACGTCGGCACGCTCGTCGAGGTCAACTGCGAGACCGACTTCGTCGCCAAGGGCGAGAAGTTCATCGCGCTCGCCGACACGGTGCTCGACCAGGCCGTCAAGGTCGGCGCGACCGACGCCGAGAGCCTGCTGGCCTCCGAGCTCGACGGCAAGACCGTGCAGTCCGTGCTCGACGACGCCAACGCCACGATCGGCGAGAAGATCGAGGTGCGCCGCGTCGCCCGGGTCGAGGGCCAGCACATCGCGTCCTACCTGCACAAGACCAGCCCCGACCTGCCGCCGCAGGTGGGTGTGCTGTTCGCGTACGACGGCGGCGACGCCGCGCTCGGCCACGACGTCGCGATGCACATCGCCGCGTTCGCCCCGACGGTGCTGACCCGCGACGACGTGCCGGCCGACACGGTCGCCAACGAGCGCCGCATCGCCGAGGAGACCGCCAAGGAGGAGGGCAAGCCGGAGGCCGCCCTCCCGCGCATCGTCGAGGGCCGCGTCAACGGCTACTTCGCCGAGAACGTGCTCCTGGAGCAGAAGTACGCCAAGGACCAGAAGAAGCAGGTCCAGGCCGTGCTCAAGGAGGCCGGAGCGCAGGCCGAGGGCTTCGCCCGGTTCCGCGTCGGAGCCTGATCGCACGAACGCACTCGGGGCCCGTTCCTCCCGCCGGGGAGGGGCGGGCCCCGTCGCGTACCGGGCCATGGCCGGCCACGCCCTGGAGTGACCCGGACGCCGCGCTACCGGCCGACGTGTGAGAATCGTCGGAGTGCCCAGCCGCCTGCACAGGTGCCGACGAAGGGAAGCCGAACCGGTGACGCAGAACAACCGCGCGTACAAGCGTGTGCTCCTCAAGCTCTCGGGCGAAGCCTTCGGAGGCGGTCGCATCGGGGTCGACCCCACGGTCGTCAAGGGCATCGCGCACCAGATCGCGGTGGCCGTCCGCGACGGCATGCAGGTGGCGATCGTCGTCGGGGGCGGCAACTTCTTCCGCGGCGCCGAGCTGCAGCAGCAGGGCATGGAGCGGGCCCGCGCCGACTACATGGGCATGCTCGGCACGGTGATGAACTGCCTCGCGCTCTCGGACTTCCTCGAGAAGGAGGGCGTCGAGACCCGCGTGCAGACCGCCATCACGATGGGCCAGGTCGCCGAGCCGTACATCCCGCGCCGCGCAATCCGGCACCTGGAGAAGGGGCGCAGCGTCGTCTTCGGCGCCGGAGCCGGCATGCCGTACTTCTCCACCGACACCGTCTCCGCGCAACGGGCGCTTGAGATCAAGTGCGATGCGGTACTGATGAGCAAGAACGGTGTCGACGGCGTGTACGACTCCGACCCGCGCAGCAACCCGGACGCGCGCAAGTACGACCGGCTCAGCTATACCGAGGCGCTGCAGGCGGGGCTGAAGGTCGTCGACGCCGCCGCGTTCAGCCTCTGCATGGAGAACCGCCTCCCGATGGTCGTGTTCGGCATGCAGGGCGAGGAGTCGATCACGCGGGCCCTGCGGGGCGAACCGATCGGCACCGAGGTATACGCCGACTGAGGGTCGGCCCCGTCTGAGAGGATGTCCGCGAATGCCCGGGTCAGCCACCCGGGCTCGCGCGGGCACGGAGTTGAGGAGCGGCAGGATGCTGGACGAGACGATGTTCGAGGCCGAGGAGAAGATGGAGAAGGCCGTCGAGGTCGCCAAGGAGGACTTCGCCTCCATTCGCACCGGCCGCGCCTCCGCGGGCATGTTCAACAAGCTGCAGGTCGACTACTACGGCGCGCCGACTCCGCTGCAGCAGCTCGCGTCGTTCCAGACGCCCGAGGCGCGCACGGTGCTCATCACGCCGTACGACAAGTCCTCCATGAACGCCATCGAGAAGGCCCTGCGCGACTCCGACCTCGGCGTCAACCCGAGCAACGACGGCAACACGATCCGGTGCATCCTGCCGCAGCTGACGCAGGAGCGCCGCAAGGAGTACATAAAGATGGTGCACCGCAAGGGTGAAGACGCGAAGGTCTCCATCCGCAACGTGCGCCGCCACGCCAAGGACTCCATCGACAAGCTCGTCAAGGACGGCGAGATCGGCGAAGACGAGGGCACCCGCAGCGAGAAGGAACTCGAAACCCTGACGAAGAAGCACGTCGACCAGGTCGACACGCTGCTCAAGGGCAAGGAGTCCGAGCTGCTCGACGTCTGAGCGCCCTCCCGATCCGCCACCCGCCCGACGAGCGCCAAGGAGCGACGTGACATCGACCCCGGCCACGGCAGGAGGGCCCCCGGCGGGCAAGCCTGCGGGCCGGGCCGGGCGCAACCTGCCGATGGCCATCGGCGTGGCGCTCGTGCTCGGTGGGCTCGCGCTGGCGGCCCTGACCCTGCTGCGCTGGGGCTGGCTGCTGCTGGCGACGCCCGCGATCCTGCTCGCGGTGTGGGAGCTGTACCACGGCATGGAGGCGGGCCGCATCCACGTGCCGCTGGTGCCGGTGTGGCTCGGGGCGGCGGCGATGCTGCCAGCGGCCTATCTCGGCGGGCCCGCCGCGCTCATCGTGGCCTTCGGGCTGACGATCCTCGCCGTCATCTGCTGGCGGGTGTGCCGGGGGCTTGACGACGCGGCCCGCGACATCACCGGCGGCGCCTTCGTCGTCGCGTACGCCCCCTTCCTCGCCGCGTTCTCGGCGCTCATGCTCGCGGCGCCCGACGGCACCCGCCGCGTCATCGTCTTCGTGCTCGTGACGATCGCCAGCGACATCGGCGGCTACGCAGCCGGGGTACTCGCCGGCAAGCACCCGATGGCGCCGTCGGTGAGCCCGAAGAAGTCGTGGGAGGGATTCGCCGGCTCCACGGCGGCGTGCGTGGCGATGGGCGCGATCTTCGTCCCGCTGCTGCTGCACGGAGCCTGGTGGGCGGGCGCTCTTGTCGGTCTCGTCGCCGTGTGCATGGCCACCCTCGGCGACCTCACGGAGTCGATGATCAAACGCGACCTCGGCATCAAGGATCTCGGGAACATCCTGCCCGGCCACGGCGGCATCATGGACCGCATCGACTCCCTGCTGCTGTGCGCCCCCGGCGTGTGGTGGGCCCTGCTGCTGCTCGTGCCGGTCGCGGTGTAGCGACCGGCCGGGCGGCTCGCCGTCGGGGAGTCGCGGCGAGGGGCCCCCTGGCGAGCGCGCGATTCGGCCGCGCGGGGCACCGGCTGCGACACTGGACCGATCATGACCGACCAGCCCACTCCCGTGCGCCTGGAGCGCCGCCGGCCCAATCCCGGCCAGGTGACGTTCACGCCCCCGGGCAACCCGATGCCGCCGACCCACCTCGCCGATCTCGACGTGCCCGGCCGCAAGGCCAGGATGGCGGAGCTGGGGCACAAGCCGTTTCGCGCCGCGCAGCTCTCGACGCACTACTTCGAGCACTGGAGCAGCGACCCCGCCGACATGACCGACCTGCCGAAGGTCGGGCGCGCTGAGCTCGTCGAGGCGATGCTGCCGACGCTGCTGACGCCGGTGCGGCACCTGGAGGCCGACGGCGGCGCGACGGTGAAGTCGGTGTGGCGGCTGCACGACGGGGCGCTTATCGAGTCGGTACTCATGCGGTACTCGCGGCGGGTCACGCTGTGCATCTCGAGCCAGGCCGGGTGCGGCATGAACTGCCCGTTCTGCGCCACCGGCCAGGAGGGCTTCACCCGCAACCTGTCGACCGCGGAGATGGTCGAGCAGGTCGTCGCCGCCAACCGGATGCTGCGCGAAGGGCCGCGGGGGTTGAGCGGCCCGGCATCCGGCATCGAGCTGCCCGCCGGCGCGGCCGGCGCCTTCGACACCCCCGACGAACCCGAGTCGTCGCAGGAGCCTGAGCAGCCCGGCGCCGAGGGTCCGGCGCGGCGGGTCAACAACGTCGTGTTCATGGGCATGGGGGAGGCCCTCATCAACTACAAGCGGGCGGTCGCGGCGATCCGGCGCATGGTCGACCCGACCCCGGCGGGCCTGGGCATGTCGGCGCGCGGCATCACGATGAGCAGCGTCGGGCTCGTGCCGGGCATCGACCGGCTCGCCGGCGAGGGCATCCCGGTGACGCTGGCCCTGAGCCTGCATGCCCCGGACGACGAGCTGCGCGACGAGCTCGTGCCGATCAACAACCGATACAAGGTCGACGCGGCGCTCGATGCGGCGTACCGCTACTTCGAGGCGACCGGCCGGCGCGTGAGCATCGAGTACGCGCTGATCCGCGACATCAACGACCACGCCTGGCGCGGAGACCTGCTCGGCGCCAAGCTCGCCGCCCGCGGCAGCGGCTGGGTGCACGTCAACCCGATCCCGCTCAACCCGACTCCGGGGTCGAAGTGGACGGCCAGCCGCCCGGGCGTCGAGCAGCAGTTCGTCGAGCGCATCCGCGCCCACGGCATCCCGGTCACCGTGCGCGACACCCGCGGCAGTGACATCGACGGCGCCTGCGGCCAGCTCGCGGCTGTGACCGCCTGAGCCGAGCCCGTTCCGACGCTCCGGCCGAGCCCACGCAACCCGTCGTGGCGCCCGGTCAGCTCAGGCAGCGCGTTCCGGCGCCCTCCGGCGACGCCACGCTCCCCGGGCGGCGCTGAGGCGCGCTCAGCAGTTTATCCACAGCCTGTGGACACCGCTCGGACGTACACCGTCGGCGCCCGGCAAGAGCCCGATTCGCATCACCGCAGGTCAGGTGCTTGTGTCAAGACATCGGCTTTTCACGGTGTACGTCCTAACGGTCGCGGCACCTCGTCACCGCGTGAGGCCGGGCCGCGTACAGCTCGATCCAGTCCTGGCGGCCGAGCGCCTTCGGCAGATCTCGGGCGCCAAGACCCCGAGCGCCGAGCCAGGCGCGCGCCGCCGGCGCCGAGCCGAACGTTGTGCGCGCCAGAATCTGCGCGAGGCCGCGGCCGCGGCCGGTGAAGACGCGGTGCACGAGGCTCTGGTAATGGCGCCGCTGGGTAACCGGGATCGCCGGGGCCGGATCGCGGCGGATCACCAGCAGGCCGCCGTCGACACCGGGCCGCGGGGTGAAGGCGTCCGCCGGCACGCGGCCGGCCTGCTCGAAGGTGAACCACGGCCACCACTGCGCGGTCATCATGCTCGCGCCGCCGACCCCGGCCCGCCGCCGCGCGACCTCCCACTGCACGAGGAGTATCGCGTCGGTCCAGCTGGGCGCGTGCAGGATCCGCCGCAGGATCGCCGTCGTCTGCGAGAACGGCAGGTTGCCGACGAGCACGTGCGGGGTCGCCGGTAACCGGTAATGCAGAAAGTCGGCCCGCTCGACGCGCACGTCGGGCAAGCGCCGCCGCAGCGCCGACGCGCGGCCGGCGTCGATCTCGACCGCCGTCAGCGGCCGGCCGAGGCGGGCCAAGGGTGCGGTGAGGGCACCGTCTCCGGGGCCGATCTCGGTGATTGGTCCGGCGGTGTCGTCGACCAGCCGCACGATCGCGGCGATCGTCGCGGGGTCGGTGAGGAAGTTCTGGCCGTGCTCGTGCCGGCCGTGTCGGTAGGTGGGCACTGCTGCTCCGTCGGTCGTCGGAGCCGGGCGTCGCGAGGCAACAAGAGACGACACGAGGCGCCACGAAGGCGCCGCCCGGCGGGTGATCCGCGGGCGGGGAGCACAGGGCTCGCCGCCGTCAGCGGCTGCGCAGCCGCAGGGAGGCAGTGCCGGTGACCAACATGGCGGCAGATTAGGCGTCCGAGCCCCGCACGAGCCACCGAATTTCGGCCGCGTTGATCCGCTCGCCCACCTGGGCGACGAGCCCGCGCAGCCAGCGGTGCCCGGGGTCGGCCCGGTAGATGGGATGCCACCACAGCGACTGCTTCAGCGGCACGACGTCCCACGGGCATTCGAGCACGCGCACGCCCGCGGCGTCGGCGAGCAGGGTGGCCAGGCGCCGCTGGATGAGCGCGATGCGATCCGTACCGGCGACGACGAAGGGCAGCGCGAGGAAGCTCTCGGTGACCAGCTCGAGGCTCGGCTCGACGCCCAGCGCGCGCAGCTGCTGCACCGCCGGGGTGTACGCGGTCGGGCGGTGGTACGTGACCGCCCACCGCAGCCGGCGGACGTCGTCCATCGTCAGCCGCGACCCGACCTGCGCGTCGGGCGAGACGATGCAGACCCACTCGTCGTCGTACACGGGCACCGAGGGCACGTCGACGAGGAATCCGTGCGGAAGCACGAGGCCATCGAAGGACCGCAGGGTCTGGGCCGCGTTCTCGACGTGGTCGAGGCTCTGCTGATGCAGCCGCAGCCGCACGTCGGGACCCTCGGCGGCAATGGCCGCGGCCAGCGGTGGGCCGAGGATCGTCGCGGTGTAGTCGGAGACCACGAGCGTGAACTCGCGTTGCGAGGTGCTCGGGTCGAAGCCCGGCGTGGCGTCGAACACCCGGCGCACCTCCTCGACGGCCGCCGGAACCCGGGCGGCGAGCTGGCCGGCCAGCTCGGTCAGCTCGTACCGGTTGCCGCGCCGCAGCAGCAGCTCGTCGCCGAAATGCCTTCGCAGCCGAGCCAGTCCGGCCGAGACCGCGGGCTGGCTCAGGCCGAGTCGGTGCGCGGCGCGGGTCACATTGCGTTCGTGCAGCAGCGCGTCGAGCTGCAGCAGCAGGTTGAGGTCGAGGTTGCGCAGGCTGTCGGCCACGGGCCCCAGGGTACGACGGGTATCGACCGCGTCGATGATTGCTATCGCTAAGTCGCTCTTCCGTGATACCCGCGGTGTCCGGCACCGTAGGTGCTCGGGGAGCCATTGGGGTGTCGCAGGGGTGACGTCGTGACGCCTCCAGGGGCCTGGCCTGACAACGTCGTCACACGCTCGGAGAACTCGCATGCCAGCAGTACAGAACGTCCTGGTCGTCGGAGCCGGTGCGGCCGGCTCGGCGGCCGCCATCGCCCTCGCGCGGGCCGGGGTGCGCGTCGACCTCATCGACACCGCCGCCTCCGTCAACGCCCTCGGCTCCGGAATCACGCTGCAGGGCAACGCCCTGCGCGAGCTGCGCGCCCTCGGCGTGTGGGAGGCGTGCCGCGACCAGGGGTACGCGTTCGAGGGGCTGGGGCTTCGGGCTCCGGACCCGGCCGGCACCCTCATCGCCGAGATCCCCGAGCTGCGCACCGGCGGCGACGACCCGCCCGCGACGATGGGCATGTACCGCCCGGCGCTCGCGCAGATCCTCATCGACCGGGCGGCCGAGGTCGGCGCGCGGGTGCGTTTCGGCACCCGGTACAACGCGTTCCTGCAGGACGACGACGGCGTGCACGTCGACTTCGCCGACGGCTCCACCGGCCGCTACGACCTGCTCGTCGGCGCCGACGGCATCAACTCCCAGACCCGCCGGGGTCTCGGCATCGACGTCGAGCCGCGCGGCATCGGGCTGGGCATCTGGCGCTGCTTCGGCCCACGCCCGGAGTCGGTGACCCGCACCGACCTCATCTACGGCGGCCCCAGCTACATCGCCGGCTACTGCCCGACCAGCGAGGACACGCTCTACGCCTACATTGTCGAGGACTACCAGGACCGTTCCGGCCTCAGCCCCCAGCAGGGCCTGGAGGTCATGCGTTCCCTCGCCGAGGCCTACCACGGGCCGTGGGACGAGATCCGCGACAACCTCACCGACGCCTCCCGCGTGCATTACACCCGGTTCTCCACCCACGTCGTGCCCGCCCCCTGGCATCGCGGTCGCGTCGTGCTCATCGGTGACGCCGCGCACACCTGCCCGCCCACCATCGCCCAGGGCGCCGCTCAGGCCTTCGAGGACGCCGCGGTCCTCGCCGATGTGATCGTGCGCCGCGACACCCTCGACGAGGACGCGTGGGCCGAGTTCACCGACCGTCGCTTCGCGCGGGCCAAGGCCGTCGTCGACGCCTCGATGCAACTGGCCCAGTGGCAGCTCGACCACGAACGCGGCGACGTGCCCGGCCTCATGCGCGGCATCAGCCAGATGCTCGCCACCCCCGCCTGAATTTCACACTGTTCTTTGGAGAAGACATGACCGACCGGCTCATCACGCACCTGCGGCACGTCGACCTCGCCGTGCCCGACTACGCCGCTCAACTCGAGTTCTACACGCGCATGTGGGGGCTGGAGGCGGAGACGACCGACGACGGCATCGCGTTCCTCGCGGCCGCCGGCTCGCCCGAGCAGTACTCGGTGCGGCTGCGCAAGGCGGACGAGAAGCGCCTCGACCTCATCAGCTTCGGCGCCGCGAACCGCGACGACGTCGACACCCTCGCGCAGAACCTCGGCCGCGACGGCGTGCAGCTCGTCAGCGAGCCCGACGCGCTGACCACCCCGGGCGGCGGATACGGCTTCCGGTTCTTCGACAACGAGGGCCGCACGATCGAGGTCTCCTGCGACGTGCAGGTGCGCAGCCACCGCAAGGTCGAGGCGGGGGAGTCGGTGCCGGTCAAGCTCAGCCACGTCGTCGTCAACTCCGCCCGCCCGGAGGAGACCGTCGCGTTCTACGACAAGCACCTGAGCTTCGCGCTGTCCGACACCCTGTACTCCCCGCACCTGGGCGAGATGATGTGGTTCCTGCGCACCAACGCCGTGCACCACTCGATGGCCATCGCCCGCGGCCCGCACGCCTCCCTGCACCACGCGAGCTTCGAGATGCGCGGCATCGACGAGTACATGCGCGGCACCGGCCGGCTGCTGCGCGGCGGCGTCGAGAAGGTCTGGGGCCCGGGGCGGCACATGGCCGGCAACAACACGTTCAGCTACTTCCTCGACCCGCACGGCAACACCCTGGAGTACACCACCGAGCTCGAACTGCTCGACGAGGACTCCTGGCACCCGCACCTGTACGACTTCACCGACCCGCAGGTCAGCGACCAGTGGGGCACCGCGAACCCGATGAGCGAGTTCGTCGCCGCCAAGTCGTTCAACGACCCCGACCGCGGCCTGTTCGTCGCGCCGCCGGTGTGAGCGCGGTGAGCGCGGCATGAAACTCGCCACCTTCGCCCGCGGCGGCGCCCGCCGGGTCGGGCTCGTCGAGGTCGGCGACGCCCCCGGCTCCGGGATCGTCTACCCCTTCGGCGTCGGACTGACGATGCGCGACGTCATCGACGCCGGGCTCGACGCCGCCGCGCGGTTGGCGCAACGCGCCCGCGAGTCGGAGCCGGTGCCCCTGGAGTCGGTGCGGCTGCTGCCTCCGCTGCGGCCGGCGAGCGTGCGTGACTGCGTGGCGTTCGCCGAGCACGTCGAGGGCTTGCGGCGCAGCGTCGACGGCGCCACCGGCGAGGGTGCCGATCTTGTACCGGACGCCTGGTACGACGCGCCGACCTTCTACTTCACCAACCCGCACGCGATCTACGGCCCGGGCGACGCGGTGCCGTTCCCCGCGCGGAGCCGGGCCCGCGACTTCGAGCTCGAGGTGGCGGTGATCGTCGGCGCGCCCGGCACATCGCTGAGCGAGGAGCAGGCCCGCGAGCACGTCTTCGGGTACACGATCATGAACGACTGGTCGGCCCGCGACCTGCAGTCGCGCGAGATGCAGGTGCGGCTCGGCCCGGCCAAGGGCAAGGACTTCGCGACGAGCCTGGGCCCGTGGATCGTCACGGCCGACGAGCTCGACGACCGGCGCGACGCCGACGGCTTTCTCGACCTGTGGTGCTCCGTCGACGTCAACGGCGAGCGCGTGGGGGAGGATCTGCTGAGCAACGTCGGCTGGACGTTCGAGGCGATGATCGCCTACGCCTCCCGCGACTCGCGCGTGCTCGTCGGCGACGTCATCGGCTCCGGCACCACCGGCAACGGCGGCTGCCTCGCCGAGCTGTGGGGCCGCCGCGGAGCGCAGGACCCGCCGCCGCTCGTCGACGGCGACGTCGTCACGCTCACCGTCGAGGGCCTGGGGTCGCTGACCAACACCGTGACCAGCGCGCCACCCACGCCCGCGCCGGGCGGCCCCCG
>NZ_BCNQ01000047.1 GCF_001515525.1 Piscicoccus intestinalis NBRC 104926
CGCTGCGCGCGGGACTCGACCGCGGCACCCCCTACGACCGCGACGTCGCCGCGACCCCGACCTTCGCCGTCGGCGACGAGGTGCGCACCCGCAACGACCACCCGCGCGGCCACACCCGCGTGCCCCGCTACGCGCGCGGTCACCTCGGCCGCGTCGTCGCCGTGCGCGGCCCGTTCGTCGTTGCCGAGCGCAACGCGGTGCCGGCGGGAACGCCCGCCCCGGGCGAGGCCGACTGGCTGTACACGGTCGAGTTCGACGCGGCGACGCTGTGGGGCGCCGACGCCGACCCGACCAGCTCGGTGACCATCGACGCCTGGCAGCACTCGCTGGAGCCGGTGTCGTGATCCCCGCCCCCACGCTGGCGCAGGTGCTGGCCGCCAACCCGGGCCTGCCCGCCCCGCCCGACGGCCGCACCGGCTTCGCCGAGCCCTGGCAGGCGACGGTCTTCGCCATGACCGTGCACCTGGCCGACCGCGGCGTGTTCACGTGGGCCCAGTGGGCCGCCGCCCTCGGGAACCGTCTGCGATCTCAGCCGACGACCGACCCGACCGGCCCGACCGGCAACGGCCCGACCGTCGACGACGCGACCCGTTATGACGCGGCGGGCTACTTCGAGGCGTGGGAAGCCGCGCTCTCCGATCTCCTGACGGAGCTCGGACTCGTGGAACCCGGGGTCATCGACCGCACCGAACGCGCCTGGCACGCTGCCGCGGCCCGCACCCCGCACGGCCGGCCCATCGAGCTGCCGCCCGACCCGCCCTCCGGCGCCTGACCGGCCGCCGCTGGGCCACAAGGGGACCACGGAACCGGCCGCAGGAGGGGGCCAGACGGCCACTGAGGGGCCACCGACCGCAACCGACCGCCACCGACGGCCACCAAGGGCCACTGACGGGCCATTGGCGCGCGCTCACCGCCGACTCGTCGGTCGGCCGGACGGTCGTTGCGGCGAAGGGATTCGCCGAAACGACTATCGCAACCGGCCCCGGAAGCACGCCACGACCGCAAACCCGCAGGTCACAGCCTTGAGGTCGATCAGGGCCCCAGAACGGGATCGTCGTTACGGCGATTCCTCCGCCGAGCCTCGGCCAGGGCCCAGCGTCCGGGGCTCCACCGGGCGCTCACCCAGCGCGCTCACCCAGCGCGCTCACCCAGGGCGCTCCCCCAGGGCGCTCCCCCAGGGCGCTCCCCCAGGGCGCTCCTCGGCGGCGCCGCCGGCGCCTCCACCCGCGGCGTGGTGCCGACTCACCGAGGTGTGCTGGTGTGCGAGCCGGCGCAGCGCGGCGAGCACCGGGTCGAGGAGCACGGTGCCGAGGATGACCTGCCGCACCGCCGCCTGGGGCTGGCCGGGCACGGTGTCGACGTCGATGGCCGCGATCTGCTCGACGGCGTCGGCGTAGGCGTCCATCCGCTCCTCGTCCAGGCCGATCCCGGCGTCGTCGCAGGCCCGCCAGGCCCGGTCCAGCTCCGCGACGACGGGGTCGCCCGGATCGTCGGGGGCCACCAGCCACCCCCGCTGGGTCAGCCACCGGCCCGCCCGCGTCTGGCGCCGATCAGGCGGCGGGTCGGTCGGCTCGTCGCCGCCGTACAGCGACTGCTGCGCGGCAGCGAGTACCCCGAGCCGCTCGGCCTGCGGGTCGTCGATGGTGGCGAGCACCCGACCCACCGCGGCGAGGCTCAGCCCCCCGACCTCGTGCAGCGCCCGCACGAGGCGCACCCGCTCGACGTGGCCGTCGTCGTACTCGGCCTGGGTCCGCGACGTCGCGCGGCCGGGGTGCAGCAGCCCCTCGCGCAGGTAGTACTTCAACGTCGCCACCGGCACCCCGGTGGCCTGCGCCAGACCCGCCATCCGCATGCCCCGAACCTCCCTGTCTTGACAATGGAGACTAGCACTATCCAACATTGGGGAGTCACACTATCTAAGTGATCGGGGATGACCATGGAACGGCACACGCACGCTCACGACGGCGGCCTCGTCGTCTTCCACATCGGGATGACGATCCGCAAGCCGCACCGTCCGGACCAGTGGCTGCCGGTGCTCACGGCGATGCCGCCCATGCTCGCCGAGCTGGAGCGCAACAAGGCCGAGGCCGCCCGCGGCGAGGCGACCGACCTCGGCTTCCTCGGTGCGGAAACCCTGCTCGGCGGCAAGGGCCCGTGGGTGGTGCAGTACTGGCGCAGCGTCGAGCAGCTGTACGCCTACGCCTCCCTGGGCGACCGGGCGCACGTGCCGGCGTGGCGGGCCTTCAACAAGGCCGCCCGCGCGCACCCCGAGGCGGTCGGCATCTGGCACGAGACGTTCGTCGTGCCCCCGGGCGGCGTCGAGACGATCTACGCCAACGGCGCTCGCATCGGGTTGGGCGCCGCCACCGGCACCGTGCCCGCGCAGCATCGCGGCCGCGCGGCCCGCGACCGCCTCGGCAGCACGATCTCGGCCGAGGCCTCCGCCCAGGCCGCGCACGTCTGAGCACCCTGCGCGACCGGCCCGTGCCGGCTCAGCCGTCGAGTTCGGCCTCGGCGCGGGGCGCCACGTCTTTGAGCGCGACCCCGGACGTGCCGAGCTGCCGGGCGCCCGCGACGAGCGAGACGACGGTGCGCGCCGCGGCCTCGTAGGAGAGCCCGTCGGGCGGGTGCACGTTGGAGACGCAGTTGCGCCGGGAGTCGGGCAGGCCGGGCCGGGGGTCGTGGGTGAGGTAGACGCCGACGCTCTCCGGCACCGAGAGCCCGGGCCGCTCGCCGATGACGACGAGCAGGGTGCGCACGCCGAGGGCGCGGGCCACGTGGTCGCCGAGCGCGACCCGGGCCTGGGTGGCGATGACGGGCGGGGCGACCGTCATCGCCCGCGGCAGCGCGCCGAGGATCGCCTCGCACAGGGCGGCGGCGTGGGCCTGCACGCCGCGCGGCGAGAGCCCGTCGGCCACGACGAGTCCGAGGTCGTAGCCGTCGAGGGCGTGCGCGCTCGACAGGTGGCTCAGGTCGGACGGCTCGCGTCCGAGGTCGGGCCGGCGCACGTAGGTGGCGCGGTCCTCGGCGCGGCTGCGCACGACCAGCGGGTTGCCGCAGCCCAATTCGGCCAGTTGTCGGTAGAGACGGTCGACGTCGAGGGGCTCGTGCACCGCGTCGCGCGCGGCCGCGTGCGCCGCCCGGAACTCCAGCAACGCCCCCGTGGAGACGGTGTCCCCGGTCCGCGGGAGACCGATCCGGGCCCGCGTCGTGGCCCGCAACCGGCTCCAGGGGTCGACGCGAGGATCGACGCGGGAGTCGGCGCGGGGTCCGACGGAGGTCAGGCCCCGGCGAGCCGCCGGGACCCGGGCCCCCGCCCGGCCCGACTCGCCGGCGCCTCCGGCGGTCACGAGCGCCCCGCGGCCGGCGCGTCGGTGAGCGAGCGCAGCGGGGAGCGGTCGAGCCGCACGGGCGTCGAGAAGCCGCGTTCGTCGACGAGGCCGAGGCCGAGCAGCCACGCCTCGAATTCGGGCGCGGGTCGCAGCCCGAGGGTGCGTCGCGCGTAGAGGGCGTCGTGGAACGACAGGCTCTGGTAACCGAGCATGACGTCGTCGGCGCCGGGCACCGTGATGACGAACGCGGTGCCGGCGGCGGCCAGCAGGGTGAGCAGGGTGTCCATGTCGTCGGAGTCGGCGTCGGCGTGGTTGGTGTAGCAGACGTCGACGCCCATCGGCAGCCCGAGGAGGCGGCCGCAGAAGTTGTCCTCGAGCCCCGCGCGCACGATCTGCTTGCCGTCGGCGAGGTACTCCGGGCCGATGAAGCCGACGACGGTGTTGACGAGCAGCGGGTCGAAAGCACGGGCGACGCCGTAGGCGCGGGCCTCGAGGGTCTGCTGGTCGACGGGCCGCCCGTCCTTGCCCAGGTGCGCACCCGCCGACAGCGCCGAGCCCTGACCGGTCTCGAAGTACATGACGTTCTCGCCGACGGTGCCCCGCCGCAGCGACCGCCCGGCCGCGTTCGCCTCGGCGAGCATCGACAGCTCGACCCCGAACCCCGCGTTGGCGCTCTGGGTGCCGGCGATCGACTGGAACACCAGGTCGACGGGGGCGCCCGCCTCGATGAGCCCGATCGTCGTCGTCACGTGGGTGAGCACACAGGATTGTGTGGGGATGTCGTAGGTCGTGCGGACGTCGTCGAGCAGCGTCAGCAGGTCGGCGGTGACCTGCGGGGAGTCGCCCGCGGGGTTGATCCCGACGACCGCGTCGCCGGCGCCGAGCAGCAGCCCGTCGAGCACGGCGGCCGCGACCCCGCGCTCGTCGTCGGTCGGGTGGTTGGGCTGCAGCCGGGTGGCCAGCCGCCCCGGTAAGCCGATCGTCGTGCGGAACGCGCTCGTCACGGGCACCGCGCGGGCGACCGCGATGAGGTCCTGGTTGCGCATGAGCTTGCTGACCGCGGCGACCATCTCGGGAGTCAGCCCGGTCGCCACGGCGGCGAGCCGCTCGCCGCCGTCGGGGGCGACGACCATCGCGAGCAGCCAATCGCGCAATCCGCCGACGGTCAGCGACCGCACGGGCTCGAACGCGAGCGGGTCGTGGCCGGTGAGGATGAGCCGGGTGACGTCGTCGAGCTCGGCGGGCACGAGATCCTCGTCGAGGAACGTCTCCAGCGGCACCCCGGCCAGCGCGGCCGCGGCCGCGACCCGCTCGGTCTCCGATTCGGCGGCGCACCCGGCGAGTTCGTCGCCGGACCGCTGCGGCGTCGCCTTGGCCATGAGGTCGACCAGGCCGTGGAAGGTGAAGGTGCGACCACCGATCGTCTCGGTGTACGTGCTCACGACAAATCTGCCTCCGCCCGGTCGAGCATCGCGAACTCCTCGTCGGGGCTGGCCGCGACGAGGCGGTGCCGGCTGTAGAGCCCGAAGTAGACCATGAAGGCAACGAAGACCGCCAGGGTCCAGCCCGCAGCGACCGGGTCGACGAGGAACGTGCCGATGACGGCGACAACCGCGACGGCCAGCGCGACCGAGGTCGTCACGACGCCGCCGGGAGTGCGGTACGGGCGGCGCATTCCCGGCTCGCGGACCCGCAGCGTGATGTGGCTGACCATCATCAGCACGTAGCTGACGGCGGCCCTGAAGACGGCCATGTTCAGCAGCATGGCACCCTGACCGGTCAGGCTCAGGGCGAACCCGACCAGACCGGGCACGACGAGTGCGAGCGTGGGGGTGCGGCGTTGGTTGACGACGCTCAGTGAGGTCGGCAGGTAGCCGGCGCGGGAGAGCGCGAAGGTCTGCCGCGAGTAGGCGTACATGATCGAGAAGAAGCTGGCCACGAGACCGGCGAGCCCGATGTAGTTGACGACGGTGGCGGCGGTGCCGGTGCCGAGGGCCTCGACGAGTGGGTTGCCGGAGCCGGCGAGCGCGGCGGCCCCGTGGGCGCCGGTGGCGAGGACGAGCACGGTGGCGCCGGTGACGACCAGCACGAGCATCGCGGCGATGATCCCGCGCGGCACGTCGCGCTCGGGGTCGGTGGCCTCCTCGGCCGCCAGCGGAACCCCCTCTATGGCCAGGAAGAACCAGATGGCGAACGGCAGCGCCGCCCACACCCCGAGCCAGCCGTTCGGCAGCCACAGGGAGGCGCCGGCGGCGGCGGTGTCGACCGGCAGGTCGACGAGGTTAACGGGGTCGAAGAGGCCGACGGCGGCGACGGCGAAAACGATCAGGCCGACGAGGGCGACGACGGTGATGGCGGCCATCATCGTCAGGGCCTCCCCGGCGCCGGACAGATGAATGGCGATGAACACCAGATAGACGGCCAGGTAGACGGGCCAGCCGTCGGTGATGCCGAACAGCCCGAGCGACTCGACGTAGGCGCCGATGAAGGTGGCGATCGCGGCCGGCGCGATCGTGTACTCGATGAGGATCGCGGTGCCGGTGGCGAAGCCGCCCCACGGTCCGAGCGCGCGGCGCGCGAAGGTGTAACCGCCTCCGGCGGCCGGCAGCGCCGAACTCATCTCGGCCATGCCCAGCACCATGGCCAGGTACATGCCGGCCACGACGACGAACGCGATCGCCAGGCCGCCGAAGCCGCCTTCGCCGAGACCGCCGTTCCAGCCGGCGTAGTCGCCGGAGATGACGTAGCTGACTCCCAGGCCCGCGAGCAGGACGGCACAACACCGGCACGACGACCGGTACGACACCGCCCACAGCGGCCGCCATTCGTCCGCTGGGCGTGCTGTGCTCGGTGCATGAGCACTCCGACGTGGCGCACGCACCCGGTGACGCCGGAACGGTTCGACGACTTCGCCGACGTCGTCAACCCCAACCGCCGCGAGAACCACTGCTGGTGCCTGTCACACCGACTGCGCGTCAAGGACATCGAGGCCTTGGGGGCCGCCACCCCGGGAGACGGTGGGGCGCGGGAGCGGGCGATGCGGGCCCTGTGCGCCAAGGAGATCCCGCCGGGGGTCGTCACCTACCGCGACGGCACCCCGGTCGGCTGGTGCCACGTCTCGCCGCGCGCGGACATCCCGAGACTGACAGCCTCCCGACTCATCCGGCCGATCGACGACGTGCCGGTGTGGAGCGTCATCTGCCTCGTCGTGCGGGGCGGCCAGCGCAAGCAGGGCGTCACCGGTCACCTCATCGCCGGGGCCGTCGAGTGGGCGCGCTCGCAGGGCGCGCCCGCCGTGGAGGCCTACCCGGTCGACCCGCCGGGGCGGATGGACACGACGATGGCGTTCGTCGGCACCCGCGCGATGTTCGAGCACGCTGGCTTCGAGGTCGTCGGCACCACCGACGCCGTCGCGAGCAAGATGCCGCGGCTCGTCATGCGCCGCGACCTGCGGGCGAGCTAGCGCACGCCCGGCTCAACGACCCCCAGCCTCGCCGGAGCCGGCGCGGGCGGCCGAGGCGGGAGGCGCACCAGGCGCGGGAGGCGCCGCGCTCGACCCCTTGAGCTCGCGCAGGTACCAGCTGCGGAACTCCAGGGTCGGCCGGTCGGTGCGCACCGACTTCTCGTGCTTGCCCGGGGGCACCTCCACGGGGTCGGAGGACTCCACGACCGCGCGGTCCTGATGCAGGATGAACACGTTGAGCCGGTCGAGCGCCGGTGAGGCCAGCGGGTTTCGGCTGAAGTTGCGGGCGGTGACCAGCAGCATCCGCACCCGGCCCGGCTCCGCGGGGATGCAGTAGGTCTGGATGCGCATCATCCGCGGCTCGGGCGCGACGTCGAGGATCATCGAGTTCGGCCGCAGCCAGCGCAGCCACGCCGACGGCTCGTGGTCGTCGAGCTGGGCGCCGAAGCGGAACCCCTGCGCGGTGTCGGTGAGGTCGAAGATCAGCCGCGACGACCGGGTCGCCTTCGCCCGCACGAACCGGCCGATGGTGTTGCGGTGCACGAACGGCAGGTGCGGGTAGTCGAGCATGTTCTCCATCGCCCGGGTCCAGTGCGCGTCCCATTCCTCGTGGTAGTAGAACCGCGTCAGCTGCTCGGCGCCCTCGTCGTCGCGCAGATGCTCGGGCAGGTACGGCTCGGTCTGCGGGTCGAATCCCGTGTACACCCAGAGCATCCCGCCGAGCTCGCGGTGCGGCACGGCGGTCGCGCCCAGGCGCTCGCGGGGGGCCTGCGGGTTGAACGGCACGTACGCGCAGGCGCCGTCGGTGCCGAACTCCCAGCCGTGGAACTTGCACGCCAGCCCGCCCTCGCGCGTGCGGCTGCCCAGCGCCAGGGAGACCGACCGGTGCGGGCAGCGGTCCAGCAGCACCGCCGCGCGGCCGGCGTTGTCGCGCCACACGACGAGCGCCTCACCGGCCACCACCACCCGGCGCGGCTTGGCGCGTACGTCGCTGCTCGGCAGCACGGGGGTCCACTGGTCGGCGAAGTCGGCGAACATGACCCGAGCGTAGGTCGCCGCGGCGCCGCCGCCCGCAGTCGTCGGAGTCGCCGGGAGTCGCCGGGAGTCGCCGGGAGTCGCCGGGAGTCGCCGGGAGTCGCCGGGAGTCGGCCGAGTGACCGGAGCCGGCAGCCCGCGCCTCAGTCGAGGTTCGGGCGGCCGGTGAGGACGAAGTCGGACAGCAGCCGCACGTGATCGGCGACCTCGGCGGGCAGGTCGCGGCTGTCGAGGCAGCCGGTCCACACGCCGAAACGCGCCTCCCGCACGCCGTTCTCGGTGTGCCAGGCGGCGACCCAGCGCACGCCCTGCTGTTCGAGGGCGTAGACGGTCGTCGCGTCGTCGGGTGAGGACTCGGGGCGCAGCCCGAGCCGCGCGGCGCGGTCGCGGATCGCCTCGACCTGGGGAGCCGTCAGCGGCCCGACCAGCGCGTCGACCGCGAGTTCGCCGTTGCGGCGGTCGGCCGACCACAGTCGCGGGGCGGTGCCTTCGCAGTCCTGCATGCTCACCTGCGTGACCTGCGCCGCCGCCTGGTACGGCAGGGTGGCGGGCCAGCGCAGCGCGTCGAACACCGGCTGGGCCGCCCGGGCCGGCTCCGGCCGCCCCTGCGCGGCCCCGAGCGCCCCGACGCACGAGGTGCACAGGAGGAGCACGACGACGGTCGTCACGATCGGGCCGACGACCCCGCTGCCCCAGCGGCGCACTCGGTTGCGGGGGCCCACGTCGAACTGCCGCAGGGTGGCCAGCGCGGGCGCCGGCCGCTCGCTGCGCCGGCCGTCGATGCGGGGCCGCAGCAACAGGATCCGCCGCGCGAGATCCTTGGCCAACCGCGGCTCCTCGCACACGAGCACGGTGCCGTCGTTGACGTAGATCGCCACCTGGGTGCCGCGCGCCTCGTACCACTCCCCGGAGGCCGAGCGGCGCAGCCGGTTCGCCCCGTCGACGGTGACGAGCGTGAGGGCGGCGAGCGACAGACTCGAGGAGCCGGCGAGTCGCCGCACGAGCAGCTGCGGGCCATCCAGCTGCACGGTGTGCACCATGGTCGCGAACCAGGCCGTCGCGACCGCGAGGGCACCGACGTACGCGGCGACCCCGAGCATCGCGAACAGGTTTCCCCACCACTGCGACAGCGCGTAGACGCAGCCGAGGAGGCCGGGAAGACCGAGCAGGGCGATGCCGGTGAGCGCCAACCACGGGCGCACGAACGTCATGACCCACCCGGTGTCGGTGGTGCGCACCCCCCGGGTGAAGATCCGAGCGCCGCCCGGCGGGCCGTTGAGCAACTGCCGCGGGTTGGACAGCCGCGAGGCCGGCGGCCGCACGACGGGATTGCGGGGCGCGGGCGGTCGATGCCCGTGCGCCTGCCCCTGTTCGAGCGTCGTCCGGGTGCGGGAGCCGGTCGACTCGGCGCGCGGGTCGCTGCCGTGCTGTCGCGGTGACGGCATGACGACTCTCCTCGACTCTCCTCGAATGCGACCCGGTCTGCGATGCCAAGCATGGCAGCACGCGGTCCCGCAGGGAACCGCGACCGGGGTGTCGATCCGCTCTCGCTGCGCCCCGCAGTTGCCCTGTCCGGCAGCGGAATTGCCGGGTCGCCGCGGCCACGTGGTCGGCGGCCGCGCGCGCCGCCGACCGTACTAGGTTGACAGACTGACTAATAAGGCTCACTATCTAGGTATGGCGACTGAGCAGGAGTGGCCGAGCGACTGGATGCGCGGGGTGCTCGGTGCCGCGGTGCTGGCGGTACTCGCCCGCGGCCCCGCGCACGGCTACGCGATCGCCTCGGACCTGGCCGACACCGGCCTCGGCACGGTCAAGGGCGGCACGCTCTACCCCCTGCTCGGGCGGTTGGAGAGCGCCGGTCACGTGAGCGCGCGCTGGGAGCCGGGAGACGGTGGCCCGGGGCGCAAGGTCTACTCCCTCACCCCGGCCGGCCGCGACCATCTGCAGCATCAGGCGCGGCGGTGGGCCCGGTTCACCGACCTCACCCGCGGGCTCTTCGAGGGCTCGCCGACGACAGGAGACCCCGCATGATCCGCAAGCGTGGCAACGACCTGGCCGCGATGGCGCCGCACGCCGATCCGCGCTGGGTCGAGGAGTTCGTCGTCGAACAGCGCCTCCTCGGGGTGCCCGGGGATCGCATCGGCGACGCCCTGGCCACCGTCGAGGCGCACCTCGTCGACACCGGCGAGTCGGCGTCGCAGGCCCTCGGCCCGGCGGCGGCGTACGCCCGGGAGCTCGCGGCCGGCGAGGGCAGCGGCGAGCGCGGCATCTCGCCCGCCGTGACCGTCTCCGCGGTGGCGGGGCTGGTCGGACTGATCCTGCTGCCGCGGGCCGTCACGGCCTGGCTGTCCGGCTCCGGGGTGCCGGTCAGCGTCGGTGACCTCGTCGGGCTGGCCTTCATCGCGGTGCTCACCGCCGTCGTGCTCGCGGCCGCCGACACCGTGCTGCGCGTCATCGTCGAGCGGCCGATGCTCGCCGTCCTCGCCGGCCCGGCGCTCGTCGTGGTGCTCGTCGTGGTCTTTCTCACCTGGCGCGCGCCGATCGCCGTGCTGCCGGTGCTGCCGGTGGTGCTCGTCGGGGTGGTCGCGCTCGTCGTCTCCACGGTCGTCTCGGCCCGCGCGTCGGCGCGGGAGCGCCCCGACCTGGTCGTCGACCCCACGGGCCGCTCCGCCGGGTCGGAGCGCGTCGCCCGCCTCCTCAGCGTCTGGTTGATGCCGGGCCTGACCGTGCTCATGTGCCTGCTGGCCGCGGTCACGTGGGCGCTCGCCTGAGCCACGGCCCGGGCCGGGCGCGCTCAGCGCACGTCGTCGTCGTAGAGGTGACCCCGGAAGACCTTGTGCTGGGCGGCCTGGGCGACCGGCCGCAGCACCATGAGGTCGACATTGAGGTGGGCCGGCGCGGTGGCGGCCCACACGACGCCGCGGGCGACGTCGTGCTCGTCGAGAGGCCGGTCGACGCCCTCGTAGGTCGCGGCCGCCTTGTCGCTGTCCCCGTCGAAGCGCACGAGATTGAACTCCGGCGTGGCGACCATGCCGGGCGCGATCTCGCAGACGCGGATCGGCTCCCCGGACAGCTCCAGCCGCAGCGTGCGGGTCAGCGCGGCCTCACCGTGCTTGGCGGCGCAGTAGCCGCCGCCCCCTTCGTAGTTCACGTCGGCGGCCGTCGAGGTGAGCATGATGATCTGGGCCGCGGGCGCCCGCCGCAGCAGCGGCAGCATCGCCTGCACGACCCGCAGCGAGCCGACGACGTTGAGCTCGAGCATCTTCTGCCAGTCCTCGACCTTGGCGTCGGCGACCGGGTCGAGGCCGAAGGCGCCCCCCGCGACGTGCACGAGCAGGTCGACCGGCCGGTCGAGCTCGTCGAGCCGGGCGACGAGGCCGTCGACGCTGCCCTGGTCGGTGACGTCGAGGGTGACCGCCACGCCGCCGATCTCGTCGGCGACCGCCTCGACGCGGTCGGTGCGCCGGGCCGCGCACACGACGGTCCAGCCCTGCTCGGCGAGCGCGCGGGCGCTCGCCTCGCCGATGCCCGAGGACGCGCCGGTGACGACGGCGACATTGCGCTGGTTGGTTCCCTCGATGACGTTCACGTGACTCCCTCCGCCGGGCCGATTGGTGGTCGCGCCCAGCGTGTCACGCGCCGGAGACGGTGGCGCGGCGGCGGTCGCCCCGAGGTCGCGCCGGCGGCGGCGCAGCCCGAGCCGCACGCCCAGCCCGACCCAGGAGGCGAGCACCACGGCCGCGACGAGCGCCAGCACCTGAGGGTTGAGTTCGGCCGGGTACATCGTGCCCTTGATGTAGGTGTCGATGAAGCCGGTTGGCTCCAGCCCGGGCTGCCCGGCCGAGCGCCGCGCCCACTGCTCGAGTTCGGTGAGGGGGCAGGTCCAGTGCCACGTCTCGATCCCGAAGCCCCAGCCCGCCGTCACGAGGTGCGGCACGAGCAGCCAGGGGCGCGACCAGGCCCAGAAACCGCCTCCGATGAGAAAGGCGAGGAAGCCGAAGTGGGCCAGCATCGCGACGTTCGCGATGAACAGGTAGGCCCAGATCATCGCCTCATCGTAGGGTCGCCGCCGCGGCAGCGCCTCGTGTCACCCGGCCCCGCGCTGACGGCTCGGACCGGCTCGGACCGGCTCGGACCAGGCGCAGGGCGGCGCAGAGCTGCGCCGGCCGGGAACACCGCCGTAACGGGACGGCAACGCGCGAAGCCTACGTTTCGGTGCATCGACCCGGGTCTGCCTCCGCGCCGCGGGTATGCGCCCTGCCGAGAGGAACCGTGATGACCTCGCTGCACGACCCGCCCGAGACCGGCGTGAGCGCACCCGACGCCGCCACCGCGGCCTACCTCGACAAACGCACGTTGAAGAAGGGCGCCGCGGGCTGGCTCGTCGTGTCGGATCGGGCTCACCGATCCCACGGGTGAGCCGCTTCGGGTTCAGCGCCCGGAGGCGGGGGTCCGATCCTGCGGCTGCATGCTGCGATCGGTGCCGCACTCGCGGCGGCCGACGAAGCCGACGCTCATCCACAGGATCGCGACGAGCAGGCCGCCGATGATGGCGTAGTTCTGGCGGATGCCGTCGTCGATGACCGCGAAGCCGACCCCGAAACACATGGTGACGACGAGGGCGATGAAGCTGATCGTGCGCTTGTCCATGCGGTCACCGTGCCAGCGGCGACGGCCCGGTACGCATGACGAATGTCATCGCTCGGGTGTCGTTTCGGTATCGCTACCCGAGCCCGTGGTCGCGCAGCCAGGAGACGGTGGCCTGCCGCCAGGTCTGGGTGCCGATGCTGCCGAGGGCGTGGTCGAAGGAGTGGTCGAGCGGATAGACCCGGATGAGGTGGCCGGGCACCTGGCGGCGCTCGAGCTCGGCGGCGAGGTCGTAGGCGCCCTGCGGCGGCACGAGGCTGTCGGCGGTGGGCACGGTGAGCAGCGTCGCAGGAGCCTGCGCCGTGAGGTGGGTCGAGGGGGTGATGGCGGTGTAGCGCTGCGGGTACTGCTGCGGCGGCCCGCCGAGGTACTGCTCGGTCATGGTGGTCGCGAGTTCGCTCGTCGCGGGGTTGGGGTTGTCGTGAAAGCCCACCGGGTCGGCGACCGGGTACAGGGCGCTGACGGCCGCGACGCGCGGCACCGAGCCGCCGCACACCGACTCCAGGGTGCCGGCGTTGGCGCGGTAGCCGACGTTCAGGGCGATGTTGCCGCCGGCGGAGTCACCGACGAGCCCCAGCCGCCCGGCATCCCCGCCGTACTGGGCGGCGTTGCCGGCGACCCAGCTCAGCGCGCAGCCCAGTTGGGGTTCGACCGCGTTCCACAGGTGCCGCTGCGGGCCCGACAGCGAGTAGTCGACGCTGGCGACGACAAAACCCTGGTCGGCGAGCCAGGACGCGTGCGCGGCGACCGTCTCGTCGGCACGGCCACCCATGATCCAGCCGCCGCCGTGGAGGTACACGACGACCGGAGCCGGGATGCTCGCCTGCGGGGGCCGCCAGATCGCGACGCGCAGGTCTTCGCCCTGATCCCGGGTGTAGACGACGTCGGCGTCGGGGGCGCGGGTGGCGGGCTCACCGAGGCCGACGAGTTGCAGGGGGTTCAGGTTCACGCCCTCGGCCTGCGCGGTGAGGAGCTGCCGGGTGGTGATGTACCCGCCTCCGAGGAGGGCCAGCACGGCGGTCACGGCGACGAGCGAGCGCAGCCAGTCGCGGCGGCGCCACCACAGCCACAGCGCGATGACCGCGACGACGAGGGCGACGAGCGTGAACCGGACGATCTGACCGGCCTGCTGCAGGCCGCGCCAGCCGATCCTCGGCAGCTGCGGGTTCAGCGCGCCGACGATCAACGCGAGCAGCACCGCCGCGACCGCACCGACGAGCAGCACGACGGCCAGACCGGCCCAGCGCCGCGCCGGGGCACGAGATTCGCGGTCTCGGGTGGGCTCCGGCGTCGCCTGGTCGGACACGTCTCCTCCTGCTGCAGCGGGCGCTCCCCACTATGGCCGAACGTGGTGCGCGCGCGGCCTCAGATCACGGGGCCTCAAATCACGGGACGGCGGACCACCCGATCGGCGCGGCCGAGCCGCAACCCGAGCAGCACGCCGGCGATCGCCCCGAACAGGTGCCCCTGCAAGGAGACCCCCGGCTGGAACGGCAGCACCCCGAAGACCATGCTCCCGTAGAGCGCGACGACGAGGAGGCCGATGAGCGCGGGCCCGAGGCGGCGGACGGCGAAGCCGTAGACGACGAGGAAGGCGGCCCAACCGTAGACGAGTCCGCTGGCGCCGATCGTGATGCTGAACGGCGGCGCGAGCAGCCACACGCCGAGGCCGCCGAGGAGGATGACTCCAAGGGTGACGGTCCACATGTGCCGGGTCGTCCACGCCAGGAGGGCGCCGAGCACGAGCAGCGCGGAGGTGTTGGCGATGAGGTGCGCGAAGCCGCCGTGCAGGAACGGGCTGAGCACGACGCCGGGCAGGCCCTCGAGGCTGCGCGGGCGGATGCCGAAGTAGTCGAGGTTGAGCGGCAGGATCCAGTCGATGATCTCGCTGGCCCACATGAGCGCGACGATGACGAGCACCGGCACGACGCGGTGCAGCCAGGTGGGCAGGTTCGGTCGCTGGGCTCTCGCGCGTGGCACCGTCGTCATGGTTCCCAGCCTGACAGCCGCACCTGGGGCGAGGCTGACGGTCGCATGGCGCGCGCATGCACGCCGTGCGACCGCCGGGCCCGCGATCCCCGAAACGTCCGGTTGTCAGTGCTTTTCGCAGGCGATCCCGTCGCGGTCGCGGTCGAGGCTGCGGGGCTGGGCGTTGTACAGCCGGGTGTTCACCGTGAAGTTGCGCACCGGCTTGGCCTTGCGCTTGCCGGCGGCCCGGTCGACCGCGCCGCGCTTGCCGACGCCGTGCTTGTAGACGCGGTTAAGCGCCGCGCAGTTCTTGAATCGGCGGAGCGCTGCGGTCGGCGCCGCCGTCGAGGTCGCGCCCGCCGCGCGCACGGCCACCTGCTGGGGCGCCTGCGCCGGCGCTGCCGCCGTCGCCGCGGGCAGGCCCGCCGGCACCATCGCGATCGCTGCCGTCACGGCCAGAGCGGTGCGCTTGAAGTACATGTGGTTCTCCCCCTCGAACGTCCGACGCCGGGTGATCCGGCACCGGCGCCATTCGGCCCCTCGGACGAGGTGCTGAGGGCGCATCCGAGCGATCTGGGTCACCCGACCGACCCACTCCCGACGGTGGTTGGGGGGCTCAGGTGAACTGCGCAGCGGCGCAAACCGCCATATTGACGATCGCGATGCGCCGGGCCGACTAGGTCAAGCCTCTGACCAGCGATGATCCCGGCGGGGCTCACATCGCGATCGTCGTTGTGGCGATTTCCCCGACGGTGACCCCGTCCCTGTCGGGCACACCGGGTCGATGAGTTCGGGCGGCGGGACGCGTCAGTAGTCGTGACAGCCCGGAAGCAGCCGGAGCGCTCGCCCGACCGAGGAGAAGACCATGCTCACGACTCACACCGTCGAGGTTTCCGGTGCGCGGATCAGCTACGACGTGCGTCCCGGCGCCGACGCCGGCCACCGCCCGCTGTTCGTGCTCGGCTCACCCATGGACGCGACCGGGTTCACCACCCTCGCAGGGCATTTCACGGACCGGACGGTGATCACCTACGACCCGCGCGGCGTCGCCCGCAGCCCGCGCACCGACGCGGCGCACCAGACCGTGCCGGCCGAGCACGCCGCCGACATCGCGGCGGTCATCGAGGCGATCGCCGCCGAACACGGCTGTCCCGTCGACGTGTTCGCGAGTTCGGGCGGCGCGATCAACGCGCTCGAGCTCGTGTCGCGGCGGCCCGAGCTCGTGCACACGCTCGTGGCGCACGAGCCGCCGTTGGCGCAGTTCCTGCCCGACCGGCAGGCGATCGTCGCGGCGTGCGAGGGCATCCGGGCGCGCTACGAGGCCGACGGGATGGGCCCGGCCATGGCTGCGTTCATCACCCTGACCGTGCACCAGGGCCCGGTGCCCGGCGGCTTCGCGTCGGCGCCGGCTCCCGACCCGGCCGCGTTTGGGCTCCCGAGCGCCGACGACGGCTCAGGGGACGACCCACTGCTCGGTCAGAACGTGCACACCTGCTCACCGCACGAGCTCGACGTCGCGGCCCTGCCGGGCGCGGCGACGACGATCGTCATCGGCGTCGGCCAGGAGTCGGGGGAGCAGCTGGCCGCGCGCGGTGCCACCGCGCTCGCGGCGCAGCTCGGGTCGGAGCCGGTCGTCTTCCCCGGCGACCACGCCGGGTTCCTCGGCGGCGAGTTCGGGATGACCGGCCGCCCCGACGAATTCGCCGCCAGGCTGCGCGAACTGCTCGACGCCTCCGCCTGAGCCCCGGGATGCCCCGCGCGCCCATATCGAACAGTCGACTCAGCGCGCGTCCGCCCGCGCCGATGCAAGATAGGTGTGTGCGATGAGGTGCACCGGCGGACCGTCGGCGCACGACTCTCGCTCGGGGGAAGGGGACGCCGATGGCGTTCGTGGGGAGTTCGAACGGATTTGTGTCGCGGCGCGGGGCGCCGCTCGTCGCGATGGTCGGCTGCGCGTTGGCGCTCGCCGGTTGCGCCGGCGGTGACGCGGCGTCGTCCGCGACCAGCTCGACGGTGACCGTCACGGTCGCGCCCAGCGCGCCGCTCACGTACAACCCCAGTTCGGGTGCGTCGCAACCGAAGTCGACGTCCGGTGCGGTCACGGTGGCGGACGTGCGCGGCAGCGCGCAGGTGCCGGCCTATTGCAGGATGCCCGCGCAGACGCTCACCAACGGTGTGACAAGCGACAAGTACAAGCCGCGCGAGGGGTGGCTCAAGGTCGACGACCCGGCTCCGGTGCTGGCGGACCTCGATTCGGACGGTTCCCAGGAGTTGGTGGCGCGCTACCTGTGCACCGCCGGGGGCGTGGCGTGGCCCGAGGTGCTCGTGATCTACGGACCCGGGGGCACGCTCAAGGGCAGCCTCGAACTCGGGGAGTACGGGCAGCAGGAACACGCCGAGGTGCTCTCCTGGCAGGCATCGGGTCAGGCAGTGGAGCTGCGCTGGCGCTCCTACGAGGGTGCCGCGTCGGACTTCCACTACTACCGGTCGCGCCTGACGATGAGCGGCGGCAAGGCCCGCCTCACCGACACCCGCGCGATCAGCGGCGACGACTCGGGCTCAGACAGCTCGGTGAGCGCGTCGAGCAGCGACACGAGCTCGACGGAGCCCGCGCCGTCCTCCGAGTCGTCCCGGACGCCGACCGAGACCGCCTCCGTGTCGACCTCGGCCTCCACCGAGAAGATGACGGCCGTGTGCAGGGAGTTCCTGCAGGCGGCGGTCGCGGGGAACACCGCGAGGATGAAGCGGCTCGCCCCAGCGTCCGCGGTGACGGAGGTGACGAACTACGGGCCCTACTCCAGCGCGGGGCGGTGCTCCGTCGACCCGGGCGCGGAGCCGAGCGCCGAGGTCGTGCTGGGCCCCCGGCAGGAGGGGGCGTACGGCATCATCTTCAAGCTGACCTTCGAGGTCGACTCGGCCGGTGACGCCCGGATCCGATCGGCGACGTTCGCCGGCGACGCGGGCTGAGCGGACCGCCTCCGACAGAGCAGCTCCTCAGAGGGCGTCGTACTCCTCGTCGCCCACGGGCTCCAGCCACTCGTTGGAGGCGCCGTCGCGCGGCACCATGACCGCGATGTGCGAGAACCAGCTGTCCTTGGCGGCGCCGTGCCAGTGCTTGACGCCCTCGGGCACGAGCACGGTGGTGCCCGGCGTCAGCGGCTGGGCGGCCTCGCCGTCGGCCTGGTACCAGCCGACGCCGGCCGTGCACAGCAGCAGCTGCTGAGCGCCGTGGTGGATGTGCCAGTTGTTGCGGCAGCCGGGCTCGAACGTGACGTTGTTGGCGGTCGCGTCGCCGCTGGCCAGCGGCGCGAGATAGCTCTGCCCGACGAAGTACTGCGCGAACGCGTCGTTCGGCTCGCCCTGCGGGAACATCTGCTCGAAGTCGCTCATGCCGGCATTGTTCAACGGGGGTCGCGGGCCTGCCAGGCACTCGCAGGGCGCCCTTGTCGGCGTCGGGGTGCGGCAACCGGCGAGCCTGCGTGCGACGATGCCGCCGTGTCGCTCACACCCAGGCCGGCCGCCCCGGCGATGCTCCGGCTCACGACCACGCTGCCGCGCGCCGAGCGCCGCCGCCTTCGGCACCCCGCGGAGATCCCGTGGCTGGTGGCCGCCGTCATCATCACCGTGCTGGTGGCCGCGGCGGTGATCTCGCTGCTGTTCTCCGACGTCGAGTTGCCGCCGGACGTGCAGCAGATCGCCGTGCTCATCATCGGCGCCCCGGTGCTCTTCCTGCTCGTGCGTGGCTACCTGTACGCGCAGCAGCGGGCGAGCGGAGTCCGACTCTCGCCCACCCAGTTTCCCGACGCCTACCGCATGCTCGTCGAGGCCGCGGCCGACGCGGGGATGCGCCGGGTGCCGGACGCGTACGTCGTCTCGGGGTCGGGTGTCATCAACGCCTTCGCCGCGGGGCACGGGCACCGGCGATTCGTCGTCATCAACTCCGACATGTTCGAGGTCGGTGGGCACCTGCGCAGCCCGGACGCCCTGCGCTTCGTCATCGCCCACGAGGTCGGGCACCTGGCCGCGGGTCACGCCGCGTACTGGCGCATCGTGGGAACCTTCATCTTCCGCAACATTCCGGTGCTGGGCGCGGCGCTCTCCCGAGCGCAGGAGTACACGGCCGACAACTACGGGTACGCCCACGCCCCGCAGGGAGCCCCGGCGGCGATCGCGACGCTGGCGGCCGGCAAGTACCTCAACGCGGAGGTGCTGCCCGACGAGTACACCGACCGCGCGGTCGTCGACCGGAGTCTGTTCATCGTGGCCGTCAATCTCGTCGCCTCGCACCCGATCCTCACCTGGCGCTCGCACGCCCTGCGGCACCGCGACCACCCGGGCGCCATGTTCGTCCGCCCGGCGTTCGGCGTGTTGGCGGCGCCCAGCCTGCCCCCGGCCGCCAGCCGCACGAGCCGCTGGGCCGACCCCGCCGCGGCCTTGGCGTTTCTCGACGCGCACCCCCAGCCCGGGCGCGACGAGTTCGGCGGGGTGCAGGTGCGCCACCGCGCGCAGGCCGCTCGCCCGACTCCGGTGCTCGACGGTTCCTCCCGCGACGCCCTGGGCGCGGGGCGGTCCGACGGGTCGGCGGGCGAGGCGGTCTCTCGGCCGTAGTCCAGCTCCCACCCGGCAACGAATTGGCTGCGGCGCGACCGCGAGCCGGGTTCGAGCCGGTGCGAGCGGGGTGCGGGCCGGTCAGTCCGCCTCGTCACCGCCGGGTGCCGTGCGCCCCCAACCGGGCTCGGCGACGAAACTGACGAGGACGATCGCGACGACCGCCCACCACCCGATGTCCAGCGCCTCGCTCCACTCGGGTCGGAGCCGGGGCAGCGGCAACAGCCCCGAGATGATGAACATCAGCGCGACCCCTAGCCTGCGGTGCGTGCCGTACGGCACAGCTCGGCGCCACGGGCCCCACGGTCCGGCGGTGAGCAGCGTGCGCCGGGTGCGCAGGGTCGCGACGGGCGAACACGACGGCGACCGCGACGATCGCGACGGCGATGATCCCGGCGAACGCAGGCCGGTCGCGGTCGGTCCAGTCCAGCCAGCGCACCCACGCCACCGGCGGGACCGCGACGAACAGCAGGGAGGCGGTGAGGGCGAGGGCTCGGCAGGCGTGCCGCCAGTGCCGCGGCTCGTCGGGGTGCTGGCGGGGATCGGCGAGCGGCCAGGGTTCCGTGGTCGAGCGCGCGGCCGCGTCGAGTCGCTCGTTCCTGCGCATGCCTGCCTCCTGACCGAGCGTGCGAGTTGTCACACGGTATCCGCGGTGTTCGCGCGGAGGCGAGGGTCTCGGGTCAGCGGACGTCGTAGGCGACGTGCACGACACCGTTGTCGAACCGGTGCTGTTCGACCAGGCGCAGGTCGAGCCGCAGGTCGGCGGGGAGCCAGGGCGTGCCGGCTCCGATGACGATCGGGTGGAGGTAGAACTCGACGGCGTCGACGAGGCCGGCCCGCAGGGCGTGGGCGGCCAGCGTGGGCCGCCGATCGTCACGTCGCCCTCGGCCTGCTCGATCAGGTGCCGCACCGTGGGGATGTCGAAGGTGCGCTCCAGCCGGGTGCGGGCCGTCTCCACCGTCGGCAGGGTCGTGGAGAAGACGACCTTGTCGCGGGCGCGCCAGGTCTGGCCGTAGGCGCGCTCAGCGGGGCTGGCGTCGTCGCCGAGCCCGTAGGTCTCCCACTGGCTCGACCTGAGCCAACGGCAGCGACCCTCGATGCGGGCGCGACCTCCGGTGGGTACTGACCGCGGCTACTGATCACGGTGCGGGCCTCGGCCGCTGTGTCACGATCGCGAGGTGAACCTTGACGAATTCCTCGCCCACGTCAACCGCGGCGAGCTGATCACAGCCGGCTCCGACCTGCACGAGTTCATGCACGGGGCCTCCCAGGAGGCCTTCCGCATCACCGCCCGGATCAACACCGGCTACCGGGACGCCGCCCAGGTGCGGGCCCTGGTCAGCGAGCTCACCGGTGAGCAGCTCGACGAGACGACGACGATCTTCCCGCCGATCTATAGCGAGTTCGGCAAGAACTTGCACATCGGCAAGGGCGTCTTCATCAACCTGGGCTGCCGTTTCCAGGACACCGGGGGCATCACGATCGGCGACGGCTGCCTCATCGGCCACAACGCGACCCTCACCACCCTCAACCACAGCCTCGATCCCGCCCGCCGCGCCGACATGACCCCGGCGCCCATCGTGCTCGGCCGCGACGTGTGGCTCGGTGCGAGCGTGACGATCACCCCCGGCGTGACCATCGGCGACGGCGCGATCGTCGGAGCCGGGTCGGTCGTCACCAAGGACGTGCCGGCCAACGCGATCGTCGCCGGGGTGCCCGCGCGACTCATCCGCTACAACGACGTCGACTCGCGCCGGCCCGACGACGAGTCGGACAGCTGAGACTATGCGCGGACGCCGGCGTGGTCGCGGATGCCGGCCGAGGATTCGCCGTTTCGACTACTCCGATGGAGCGTCGTCGGGCATCGAATCGCGAAGCCGCAGGTCACGAGCTTGCCGCGCGACCGCGGCTCTCGACGCGATCGTCGATGTGGTGAAACGATCGCGAGCACCGGCAGGAGCGAGCGGCCACGGCGCCGGTCGGGATGCGTCCTGACACGAGTAAGGAGGAGTCGTGCACGTGCTCATGACCGCGATGCCGTTCGGCGGGCACCAGCCGCCGATGCGGGGTCTCGCCGCCGAGCTCGTCCGCCGCGGGCACCGGGTGACGTACTACACCGGCGCGAAGTACGGCGGCGGTGCGGAGGGCGTCGGCGCGACCTGGCTGCCCTGGCAAGCGGCAACGGATTTCGACGACAACAACCTCGCGGCCGCGTTCCCGACGATGCGCCGCGGACGCGGGCTCGGCGCGGTTCTCGACAGCTTCGGGCAGTTGTTCTTCGGCACCGGTCCCGAGCAGTTGGCCGACGTGAGTCGCCTGCACGACGACGACCCGGTCGACCTGGTCGTCTCCGAGGACACGTGCATGGCGGGCTCGTTCCTGCACGATGCCCGGGCCGTGCCGTGGGTCGGGGTCGCGCTCGGGCTCGTCGGGCTGAGCAGCCGGCACCAGCCGCCCGCCGGGTTTCCGCTGCGCCCGGGCTGCGGGCGGCTGGGGCGGGGCCGCGACGCCGCCCTGCGCGGTCTCGCCGACGTCACCTTCAACCGGTGGATGCTGGCGCGCCTCAACGACGCTCGCGCCCGGGCCGGGCTGGCGCCGAACACGAGCGTGGACTCGCTGTACTCCCGGCGCCTGCACCTGTGCCAGGGCGTGGCCGGCCTGGACTTCCCGCGCCCCGACGCCCCCGCGTTCCTGCACTACATCGGTGACGCCGCCGCCGGCACCCGCACCGGGGCCGAGCCCGCCTGGTTCGCCGACCTCGACCCCGGCCGCCCGCTCGTGCACGTCACCGCCGGAACCCTCGACACGACCAGCACCCTCGTCGAGCGCACGGTCACGGCGCTGGCCGACACCCCCGCCCAGGTGGTCGCGGGCGGCGATCCGGCGCTCGCGCCGGCCGCCGCGAACGTCATCGCCCCCGGCTGGGTGCCGCACGACCTGCTGCTGCCACGCACCTCGGTCGTCGTCACCAACGGCGGCTTCGGCGCGGTGCTCGCCTCGCTCTCCCACGGGGTTCCGCTGGTGATCGCGCCGGGCGGGGAGGACAAACCGATGGTCGCGCGCCGCGTCGCCCACACCGGGGCCGGCCTCGACCTGCGCCGCGCCGAACCGTCGCCCGCGCGGATCCGAGCCGCCGTCGAAGCCTGCCTCGGCGACAGCGAATACCGCCGCGAGGCACGGGCGCTCGCCCACGAGTTCGCGGCTGCGGGCGGCGCCGCCCGGGGCGCAGACCTTATCGAGGAAGGCATGCGCGCATGAGCCGGCCCGGCGCCGGGCTCGTGCGCGCACTGCTGGCCGAACAGCACCCGGATCTCGCGCGGCTCCCGATCCGCCATGTCACACGCGGGTGGGACAACGACCTCTTCCGGCTCGGTGACGACCTGGCGGTGCGGTTGCCGCACCGCGCGCAGGCCGCGCCGCTGCTCGCTCACGAACTGACATGGCTGCCCCGGCTCGCCCCGCGTCTGCCGCTGCCTGTGCCGGTCCCGCTGCGGGCTGGCGAGCCGGGAGCCGGTCACCCATGGCCGTGGGCCGTCGTGCCCTGGCTGCCCGGTCGTAGCGCGCTGCTCCACCCACCGATCGACCTAGGCGACGCCGCCACCACCCTCGGCCACTTCTTCCGGGCCCTGCACGTACCTGCCTGCGCTGAGGCACCGCGAAACCCCTTTCGTGGCACACCTCTTCGCGCCCGACTGCCGTTCCTCGACGAGCGCCTGACCCGCCTGGAGGCCGAGGAAACCGACCTGCCGACGGCCCGGATCCGGCAACGCGTCGCCACCTACGCGGTCGAGCCGGAGTGGCCCGGGCCTCCGCTGTGGCTGCACGGCGACCCGCACGCCCACAACATGCTCGTCGACCGCGGGCGGCTCAGCGCCGTCGTCGATTTCGGCGACATCACCGCCGGCGACCCCGCCTCCGACCTCGGAGCGCTGCACTCCCTGCTGCCGCCCGAGGCGCTGCCGGGATTCGCTGCCGCGTACGGCGTCACGCTGGACGACCCGCTGTGGCGACGGGCCGCCGGCTGGGCGGTCTGCCTCGGGGTCGCGGTACTCGGCGGACCCGACGAGACGATCCGCCCGATGGGCCGCCGGCTGCTCGAACGCGGGATGTCATGGCCGCCGCAAGCGCCGCCACCGACCCGTGATGAGAGCATCGCGGAGTGACTGCCCGCCGTGCCCGTGTGCCGATCATCATCGCGGCGGCCCTCGTGGCGCTCATTCTTGTCGTAGTTGGTTGCTACAAAGTGATGACCTCCCGCACGTGGCAAGTCACCGGTCACCTCGTCTCCGATCTGGGGACCGACGAGAAGGTCGTGGCGCTGACGTTCGATGACGGCCCGACTCCCGCCGACCTCGACGCGATCCTGCGCCCGCTGCGCCAACGCGGCGTGCCGGCCACCTTCTTCGTCAACGGGTCCGCGCTGTCGCAGGACCCGGAGCGGGCAAGCGACTCGTCAAGGAGGGGCACGAGCTGGCCAATCACACATGGGACCCCCGCCGCATGGTCTTCGTCTCGGACCAGGAGATCGAGCGTGAGCTCGCGCCCACCGACGACGGGATCCGCGCGGCCGGCCAACCCGGCACCCCGCTCTTCCGGCCGCCTTACGGAGACAAGCTCGTCGGGCCTCCCGCGGTACCTCGCCGCGCACGACCGCACGACCGTGATGTGGGACGTGGCCGTCGAAGACTTCTCCGGCGACGCGCAGTCCGCAGGAGATCACCCGCGCCACCGTCGACCAGACCCGCCCGGGCTCGATCATCCTGCTGCACCCCTGGAACGGGCGCACCGCGACCCAGCAGGCCATCGGCCCGATCATCGACGAACTGCACGCCCGCGGCTACCGGTTCGTCACCGTCTCCCAAGCCTTGGAGCGGTCGATCGCGCCCGCCGCGATGAGCGAGGAGGCACAGTGAGCGACCGCGAGCACACCTACGAGGTCACCGTGGAGTGGACCGGTAACCACGGCGACGGCACCGCCTCCTACCGGGGGTACGGGCGCGAGCACATCGTCGCGGCCGACGGACCACCGCCGATCGCGGGCTCCGCGGACCCGGCGTTTCGCGGCGACCCCGCGCGCTGGAACCCCGAGCAGCTGCTCGTGGCCTCGCTGTCGCAGTGCCACATGCTCTGGTACCTGCACCTGGCCGCCGAAGCCGGCATCGTCGTCACCGCCTACGCGGACCGCCCGCGCGGCACGATGAGGACCGGGCCCGACGGGTCGGGGCACTTCACGAGGGTCACCCTGCGACCCGACGTGACGATCCGCGCCGGCAGCGATTCGCGGCTCGCCGAGCGGCTCCACCAGCGGGTTCCGCAGCTGTGCTTCATCGCCCGCTCGGTGAACTTTCCCGTCGACCACGAACCGCGGATCCGTATCGACGCCGCCCCGGAGGTGTGAGCGCGCGCCGAGCTGACGCGGGCCTGCGGAAACGCGATGGCGACGACCGGACCCGCATGATCGAATCGACGCATCCGCGGGCGCCGAGCGCGCCGAGACCATCGCCGGACCCAGGGGACAAGATGACGTACGCGACGCCGGAGCCGACCCCCGACCCCGGATCCACCCCGGACCTGCCGACCGGCACCAAGCTGCGGCTGCTCGCGGGCTACGTCACCCCGCATCGGCGCCTGCTCGCCCTCGGGGTGCTGCTCGGCCTCATCGGCACCGCCGCCGAACTCCTCACCCCGATGGTCACGAAGAACGTGCTGGACCGGCTCGAGGTCGACGCGTCGCTGGCCGCCCCCGTGACGATCCTGGCCGTGCTGCTCGTCGCCGGCACCGTCATCCAGCTCGTGCAGGGCATCATGCTCGGCACCCTCGCCGAGCGCATCATCCTGTCGACCCGCACCGGCATGGTGCGCCACCTGCTCCGGGCGCGGGTGCCGGACGTGGCGAGCCGCGCGGGCGGGGAGATGGTCGCGCGGGTCACGTCCGACACGATGCTCATCCGCGAGGCCACGACCACGACGATCGTGCACGGCATCAACGGCGTGATCGCCCTGGTCGGGTCGGTGGTGCTCATGGCCGTGCTCGACGTGCCGCTGCTGCTGACGACGCTGGTGGTCATCGCGATCGTCGCTCTCGCCGCCGTGCTTCTCATGCCGCAGCTGGCCCGGGCGCAGCAACAGGCGCAGGCGGAGGTCGGCCGGATGGGCGGGCGCCTCGAGGGAGTGCTGCGGGCGATCCGCACCGTCAAGGCGAGCCGCGCCGAGGAGCGCGAGTCGGAACGCATCGGCCTCCACGCGGCACGGTCGGCGCGGATGGCGGTGCGCGCGGTGCGCCTGGAGAACTACGCCTGGGCGATCACCGGCGGCGGCATCAACCTCGCCGTGCTCGTCGTGCTGGGGTTCGGCGGCTGGCGGGTCGCCAGCGGCGCGATTCAGGTCAGCACCCTGATCGCGTTCCTGCTGTACCTGTTTCAGCTGATGAGTCCGGTGTCGATGCTGACGATGGCACTCACCGCCCTGCAGTCCGGCCTGGCGGCGGCCGCCCGCATCCACGAGATCACCGCACTGCCGCAGGAGCCGCACGAGCCGCCTAGCGCGCCAACCGAACCCCCAACCGAACCCGAGACCCGACCCGCGGCCGACGCGCCTGCGCTGGAGCTTCGCGACGTCCGCTTCCGCTACTCACCGGAGGGGCCGTGGGTGCTCGACGGAGTGTCGCTGAGCGTGCCGAGCCGCGGCCACGTCGCGCTGGTCGGACCGTCCGGAGCCGGCAAGACGACCATCTTCGGCCTGCTGCTGAAGTTCCTCGAGCCCCAGCAGGGGTCGATCGAGCTCGACGGCCGGTCGTTCGAGGAGTGGCCGCTGGGCCAGCTGCGCCGCCGCTTGGCCTACGTCGAGCAGGACACCCCGCTGGTGCCGGGCACGCTGCGCGACAACCTCACCTACGCCGCACCCGACGCCACCCCCGACGCGATCCACGCCGCCTTGGAGACGGTGCGCCTGGCCGCCCGGGTCGAGAGCCTGCCGAACGGCCTCGACACCGAGGTCTCCGGCGCGGTGCTCTCCGGCGGCGAGCGCCAGCGCGTCGCTCTCGCCCGTGCCCTCGTCGCCGACCCCGAACTGCTGCTCCTGGACGAGGTGACCGCCCAGCTCGACGGCCTCACCGAGGCGGCGGTCGCCGCCGGCATCCGGCGCCAGGCACGACGCGGGGCGGTGGTGACGATCGCCCATCGGCTCTCCACCGTCATGGACGCCGACGCGATCGTGCTGCTGGAGGCGGGTCGCGTGCGGGCCGTCGGCACCCACGCCCAGCTGCTCGCCACCGACTCCCTGTACGCCGAGCTCGTCGCCGCCCTGCGCATCGGCGCGGACGGCAGGATGTGAACGCGCGGCCGTGACGCCGGCCGGACCCGGGTGCCGCACCTAGGCTCGGCGCATGACGACCCCCAGCGTCAGACGCGAAACGTCGCCAATGCCAGGGCCTTTCGCCTCACGAGTACGCGCGCAGTTCGTGCCGAGCACACCAGCGGCCGCGGCGAGCGCGCTGCTTGTGCTCGTCGCGATCGCGCTCTGGGCCTGGCGGGCGGCCGGGCGGGTCGTGCCCGGCGGGGAGCTCGCCACCTGGCAGGTCATGGCGCTGGAGCCGGCGCTGGCGTACGGCGTCGGGGCCGGCGCGGCGACGCTGATCTGCGTGGTCGCGGCGCTGCTGAGACGCCGCGCCCCGTGGCTGGGGATCACGACGTGGCTCGGGTCGGCGGTGCTGCTGGCGACGATGGGCGCCGCCGCCGCGACCCGCGGGTGGTGGGCGCTCGTCGCCGTCCTGCTCGTCTGCGTGCCCTTGCTCGGCGGACTCCTCGGTGCAGCGTTCTCGCGACGCGGGCGAACCCGTGGTCGCGTCGAGTCGACCGCAGGTGGCGAGCGGATCGGCCGGTTCGGGCTCCTCGCGGGGATCGCGGCGGCGGTCGTGCTGCTGCTCACGGCCGCGTTCCTGGTTTGGCCGGGAGCCGGACCGGCTCCGGCGACCTCGCCGAGCCCCGCCGGCTCGAACGCTGACGGGTCCGCGCAGGCCGCCGTGGCCCGCGGGCCGCACGAGGTGCGCACGCTGCGGTACGGCACGGGTCGGCCCGGCCCGTCGGCAGGCTACGGCCCGGGCGTGCCGGTCGTGACGCAGCCGGTCGACGCCTCCGCCGTCATCACCGGCTGGCCGCCGGAGATGACCCAGGCGTGGGGCTTCGACCCGAGCGCCGTGCCGCTCAACGGCACGGTGTGGATGCCGGCCGAGGCGGGGCGTTTTCCGCTCGTTCTCCTCGTGCACGGCAGCTCGACCGTGCCCGACTCCGAGGCGGGCCTGGCCTACCTCGGCGAGCACCTCGCGTCGCGCGGCTACGTCGCCGCGGCCATCGACGAGAACTTCCTCAACCCCGGCGTGCTCGGCCCGGCCGTCGGCGGTCTGGACGCCGCCCGCTCCTGGCTCGTGCTGGCTCACCTGCGGCAATGGTCGGCGTGGGCCGGGCAGACGAACGGTCCGTTCGCCGGGCGCGTCGACGTCGAGCGGGTCGGTCTCGTCGGGCACTCCCGGGGCGGGGAGGCGGTCGCCACGGCCGCCGCGCTGAACGCCGCCGGCACCTGGCCCGACGACCCCGCCGCGGCCATCGACACCGGCGCGACCGTGCGGACCGTCGTCGCGATCGCCCCCAGCGACGGCCTCTACCAGCCCGCCGGTCAGCCCGTGCGGTTGCGCGGCATCGACTACCTGACGCTCGCCGGCTCCTACGACGCCGACGTCATGACGTTCGCCGGCGCCCGCCAATTCGCGCGCACCGAGCCAGGGCCGGGCCGGCGCAAGACCGCGGTGCTGCTCGACGCCGCCAACCACAGCCAGTTCAACACGCGGTGGGGGCGCTACGACGGGGCCCTCGGGGCCGCCCGGGGCGTGCTCGCAACCGCGCCCCTGCTCGAACCGGAGCAGCAGCAGGCGCTCGCGACCGCCTACGTCGGCGCCTTCCTCGACCTCGGTGTGCAGGGCCGCGACGCCAACGCCAGGTACGTCGAGGAGGCCGACGTCGCACCCTGGTCGCCGCGGGTCGCCGTCCGCCACCAGGTCGCCCGCGGGGACGGTACGGACATCGCCGGCCCCGGCGTGGCATCGGGCACACCCGCCACCGCGCAGCGGACGGTGTTGCCCAGCCGGACCGGCTCCGGCGACGTGCCGGTGCTGAACGTCGCTGCCGGCGCGCGCCTGGAGGTTCCGAGAGAACGGCTCACCACGGTCACCGAGGCGGCGCGGCTGACCCTCGACCTGGCCACCGCGAACACCGCGAACACCGCCACACGCGACGAACAGCTGACCCTCGAGGCGGCCGACGCCTCGGGCCGCACCGCGCGCGTGCCGCTGCGGCTGCCGCCGCCCCTGCCCGGGCAGTTCACCAAGCTGGCGGCGTTCCTGCCGGTGCCCGCGACCGAGCCCACGCTGTCGACCGTCTCCGTGCGGCTGAGCGACCTGGGCCTCGACCTCGCGACACTGAGGCGGGCGACCCTGGTCGTACCCCCGGAGGCGACGGACGGCGTCTACGTCGGCCCGGTCCGCCTCATCACCGCGGATCGGGACACTTCACGGCGGCCGTGAACCCGGTGGGCCGGGTGCGGACGTGTTGTCGGCGAACCGAGCCCACGATCGGCACCGACGCTCCTACTCCAAGAACTCGATCCCGTGCCGACGGCCGAGTTCGTGCACGTCGTCGGCACCGGCGTCCCATTCGGCGAAGAAGCGCTCCAGCCCTGCTGGGTGCCCGAGGATGAGTTTCTCGCCGCCGGTGCGGCCCGCTTCGACCTTGTGCGGGAGCCCCGCCGGCAGGTGGACGAATTCGCCCGCCGACACCTCGAACTGATCATCGCCGCAGGTCACTGTGTAGCTTCCCGTCAGCACATAGAACGACTCGTCCATGGCCGTGTGGCGATGCAGTGGCGTGCTGTCGCCGGGGGGCGAGGTGGCGCGGATCAGGGTGTAACGGCCATGAGTGTCGTCCGCGCCGGCCAGGAGCTGGCCGCCCGCGGACGCGAGCCGACGAGCGGACTCCGGACCCCGCTGGAAACCACGCTGGTGCGTCACCATCCCAGCCTAGGCAGCAGCATCCTGCCGCCGTCATGATCGAGCCGGCCGACAACTCCCGTCAGCGCGGGCGCGCGGCCCAGGCGTCGAGGTCGCGGGCGAGCTTGGCGCGCCGCAGGCCGCTGCGGAAGAGCCGCTGCAGGTCGTAGCGGTTGTCGTGGGAGAGCTGCACGTGAAAGTAGTTGATCTGCTCCAGCACCGCGAACGCTGCCAGGCCCGCACCCGGCAGCCAGCCCGCCAGCCGGTCACCCCCGAACCCCGGGGCCAACGTCGGGCCGGCCAGCCCGACTCCCACGGCGAGCACGAGTGTGCCCACGACGAGCAGCCAACACGGGAGCCGGGCCGCCGCGAAGAATGCCAGGCCCTCCGGGAGTTCATCTCCGGACCGCAGCTGACGCAGCTTGGCCCACCAGTAGGCGCCGCCGACGAGGAGGAGCACCGCGACCGCCAGCGCACCGCCGAGGTTCGCGGCGGTCGCCGGCATACCCAGCTTGACCACCACGAGAGGCAACACGACGAGCGCGTTGAGCACCTCGAGAATCGCCATCGAGCGATAGCGCCCGGGCAGCTTCTCCGGGGGATACGCCATGTCGATCACGCTAGGGCAGGGGTGCCCGCGCCGGGGCTGCGCGTGGCCCGCGGTCGGGCCGGCCGATGGCGGTCATCGTGAATTTCTCCTAGCAAGGAAACTGCCACAACGACTACGCCGATTTTGAGGCGCCGCGGGTCGCGATCCCCTGACCTGCGGCATCGCCGCGCGCGGGCGCACATCAGCCGATCGGGATAGTCGATATGGCGATAACTCGGCCAGCACCTGACCCGTCAGCACGGCGCGGCCGCCCACGAGAGTTCGATGGACTCCTGAGCCTGCGGCATCAGCAACCGGCCTACCCGAGACTGCCGACCAGCCCGTGCGGCCGTCACCTGCCCGGCTCCGCGAGGCCGGTGAGGAAGCTCTGCAGGATCGGGCCGGCGGTGCGGGCCCCGCCGGATCCGTCGGCGACGAAGACGGCGACGGCGAGGTCGCCGTGAATCCCGAGCATCCAGGCGTGTGTTCGTGGCGGGGAGTCGCTGCCGTACTCGGCCGTGCCGGTCTTGGCCAGGACCGGGCCGCCGGGTACGCCGCGCAGAAACGTGGCCGAACCGTTCGTCACCACCTCGCGCATCAGCCCGCGCAGCGTCTCGGCCTCTTCGGCGGTCAGCCGGGGCGGTGTCGAGCCCGGGCTCGCCGAGCCAGTCGGCCGCGGGGTCGGCGGGTCTGTGACCAGCACCGGCTCCACGAGATGGCCCGCGGCGATGGACGCCGCGACGGTCGCCATGCCCAGCGGGGAGGCGAGCACCCGGGCTTGTCCGATCTGCGCGGCCGCCAGGTCCGTCTCGCCGGTCGTCGCGGGCACCGACCCGAGCTCGGCGGGCACACCCAGCGCCGGGGTCGAGGTCAGGCCCAGCGCGCCGGCCGCCTGGGCCAGGGAGTCGGGGTCGAGCCGGTCGCGGGCGGCGATGAGCCCGGTGTTGCACGAGTTGGCGAACACCTCGCGCAACCGAATCCGGCCCAGGCGCCCGCTCGGGTAGTTTTCGTAGTTCTTGAAGACGCGCCCATCGACGGCGGCCGTCGCCGTGCAGGCGAGCCGCGACTCGGGGGTCAGCCCCGCCCGCAGCAGCGCCAGGGCGGTGACGGTCTTGAAGGTCGAGCCCGGTGCGTACTGCCCCAGCAGTGCGGTCGAATACCCCTGCCCGCCGGGCCCGCTGGCGGCAGCGAGCACGTGCCCGTCCGAAGGGCGGATCGCGACGATCGCGCTCGCCGGCGACACCTTCGCCAGCGCCGACTCCGCGAGGGTCTGCGCCCGCAGGTCCAGGGAGACGGTGACGTCACGCCCGTTGGTGGGCGGCGCACCGAACAGTTCGCGCGGCCGCCCCTGGGGCGGGATCGCCTCGATCGTGTAGCCCGCTCTCCCCGCCAGGCGTTCGTTCTGCGCGGCTTGCAGACCGGACAGCCCCACGGTGTCCCCGGGCCGCACCCGCCCGCCGGACTTCTCGACGATCTCGGCGGTGGCCTGCCCCACCCGGCCGAGAATCGGTGCCGCGAAGGCGGTCGTCGGGGCCAGGGGCGCGGAGTCGGCGATGGCCTCGGCACCGGGAATGTCGCCCAGCGCAGCCATCGCGGTCGCGAGGTCGGCGCTGCGGTCGCGGTAGACGATCGCCTCGACGAAGGCCTGCGGCCCCGCCCCGGAGACCGCGGCGGCGTAGGCGTCGGGCTCGATGCCGACCAGCGCGGCCAGGCGGCGAGCGGACTGCACCGCCTCGGCACTCGTGGCCGCCTTCGGGCGGGAGATGCCGATCCGGTACACCGGGCGGTCGGCGACCAGGGCGGCGCCATCGGCGCCGAGGATGCGGCCGCGGGTCGCGTTCACCCTCGTGGCGCCGAGCCGCTCGGAGTCGGCGAGACCGGGCGCCACGACGCCGTTCGACCAGGTGCCGCGCCACTCGTCGTCGTGACGGGTCAGCGGCATCATGGTGCGGTAGGTCCACGGCCGACCGGCGTGCACGGTCCAGGTGTGCTCGAAGGTGACCGATCCGGCTCCCTTGGCCTCGTCGAGCGCCACCGCCTCGACGGTGACCGCGTGCGGGATGGCGCCCATGCCGGCCAGGGTCGTGGCGAGTCGCGCCTGCGCCGCGCCCCGGTCACCGGCGATCGGGTCGGGCACCTGCCCCGTCGCGAGGCTGTGCGCAGCCTGCTGGGCGTAGGCGGAGGCCGACGCCTCGCGCCGCACGTCCTGACCCAGCCACACATACGCGCCGACCGCGAGAACAACGCCCACGACGACAACGATCGCTACCAGCCTGCCGACCCTCACCGATCACCCTCCCGTTCAGTCGGATCCCCCGCGACTCATGCTGAGGAGCCACCTGACGAGAGTCAAAGACTATGAATATCCCCCTTCAATAGACTTTCGATATATTCCCTGGATGGACATCGTGCGGCACGTGCGCTTCTTCGTCGCCGTGAGCGACCAGTTGCATTTCGGACACGCCGCCGACGAGCTCGGGATGGCGCAGCCGCCGCTGTCGCAGGGCATCGCGCGGCTCGAGCGGCACCTCGGCGTGCGGCTGTTCGACCGCGACGCCCGGCGGGTGCAGCTCACCGCAGCCGGCGCGGACCTGCTGCCCACCGCCCGTCGGCTCCTCGCCGACGCCGACTCCTGGGTCGCCTCCGGCCGCGCGTGGCGGCCCCGAGCGACGCTGCGGTTCGGTATCGCCGACGACCTGCTGGAGGGGTGGGGCCACGTGCTGCAAGCCCTGGCGCAGGAGGGTTGGAACCCGATGCCCGTCGTCAAGCCGAGCACCACGCTCGTGCACCTGGCCCGCGAGGGCGAGGTCGATGTCGCGCTCGTGCGGCATCCCGTCATCACGGACGGGCTGCTCACCGGCGAGGTTGTCTCGGCGCCCGCACACCTGGAGTGCGCAGACCCGAGCACGCCGGCCAACGATCTGCCCGTCGCGGTTCCGCCGCGAGGCGCTCACCCACCGGCCCATGACCAGCTCGTCGACGCCCTCGCTCGCAGCGGCCACCCCGCCACGGTGGTCGAACTGGAGACGGCGCAGGAGCGACGCGCGTGGGTGGCCGCCGGCCGCGCCGCGGCCCTGGTCGCCACACCGCGTCCGCCTGGGCCGCCTGAGCCACCCGGCCCGCACCCGATCGAGATTCGGTTGCGCCTGGTGACCGGACCCCTGAGCGTGCGGCGTTCCCGTCTCGACGTCTCCGACCTCATGGGGCACCTGCAGGAGCTGCTGTGACGACCCGCCGGCGCGAGGCGGCCGCGGCGATCCGGGCGATCGCCGCCGATGTCGGGGTGCGCGTTCGAGTGCACGCGCAGGTAGTGGGGCCCGACCCGGCTCCGCCCGAGGTGGCCGTGGACGACGGGGTGCCGACGGCGATCGCCTCGCTGTACAAGTTGCCGTTGGCCGCCGCCTGGGCCGACCTCGCACATGCGCACACGCTCGACCCGCGGGCCCGGCTCGCGCTGCCGTCGGGGTCTCGCACCCCGGGCCCGACCGGGGTCGCGACGCTCGTCGACGACGTCGAGCTCTCGCAGCGCGACACCGTGCGCCTCATGCTCAGCGTGTCCGACAACACTTGCGCCGATGCGGTCCTCGGTCTCGTCTCCCTGGGGCGACTGGCGCAGTGGCTCGCCGCGCACGGGCTGACCGACACCACGATCAGCCACGGCTCGGCCGACAGCCTTCGCCGCATCATCGAGGAGACCGGCGGACGCAGCGAGGCGGAGGCGATGGCTCGCCTGGCCGACCCCCGATTCGACCGCGGCACCAGCGAATACGACGCCGCCCTTGCCAGTTCGAGCACGGCCCGGGAGCTTACGTCGATGATGCGGATCCTCTGGGGCGACGAACGCTACGCGTGGGTGCGGGAGTCGATGCGCCAGCAGGCCTGGCGCCACCGGATCGGGTCGGGCTTTCCGCACGACGACGTCGACGTCGCCGGCAAGACGGGAACCCTCGGCCGGCTGCGCCACGAGGCCGCCGTCGTGCACTTTCCGCAGGAGTACCCGGTGGCCGTCGCGGTGCTGACCGACTCGATCCGGCCGGAGATCCATCAGCCCCGCGTCGACAACGCCATCGGCGCCATCGCCCGGATCGCCGTCAACGCCCTGCGCCGGCCGGTCGAGGTCGCTCGGCCTCCGGGGTGACGGCTGCCCGGTCCTGGGACGCCGCGGACAACTACGCCTTCTGTGCAGGCGGCACCGGCGATGAGTCCGAGTCGACCATCGGCGCGTGGGTCGACGCCCGTGACCGTGCAAAAAGGGCTACTCACTAGCCGTTTTTGCAGCTAGTGAGTAGCGGTTATTGCAACCGAGTCGCGAGCGGACCTGCCTCGCAGGATGCCGCCACCGAAACTGCCGGGCGGCTGCGGCGTGGTTGCTCGGCGATTCACCGTTCGGACTATCACCGGGCAGACCCACTGACAGAGCCCAGGCCTACGACCTGCGGATTCGCGAAAACAGGACCGCATCTGTTGCCGCGGTGATAGTCCGAACGGGCGGCCGGAGCTGCGTCGCGTAGCGGACACCTCGGGTGGGCGTAGAGCGATGCTTGCAATGCAAGGTAGCTGGCCGTACTTTGTAGGGGTGAGTGCGTGGGTGTCGCAGATCCGCAAGGGGGTTCTTGAGCTGGCGGTCCTCGGGCTGCTGGCCGGGGAGCCGCGCTACGGTTCCCAACTCGTCGACGATCTCGGCGACTACGAGGCGCTGGCCATCACGGCCGGCACCGTGTATCCGCTGTTGTCGCGCCTGAAGAAGGCGGGTCTCATCGACTCCGTGTGGCGGGAGTCGCCCGTCGGGCCACCGCGAAAGTACTACTCGCTCACCGACGTCGGCCGCGAGGTGCTGACCGAGATGGCCGGCACCTGGCGCGCCGTGGACGCCGCCATCACGAACATCGTGGAGCAGACATGATCATCGACCTCGACCGGCTCAGCCCGCGGGCGCGCGACGCCGTGCAGCGGTATCGGGAATCCTGGCAGGCGCGGCGCGGTCCGCTCGACGGGCTCGACCCGCGAGGGGCCACCCGGCGGGTGGCCGACTCGATGTGGAGCCCCCAGGACCCGCGCCTGTTCCAGCCCCGCGCGGTCGGCCTCGGCTGGGACCTCAACCTCGGCGCCGTCGCCGTGCGCGTCGGACTCATCGAGCCCGACGCCGAGGACGTGCCGTTCGAGGCCGCGCCCGACTCCGCCTTCGAGGCCGCGGCGGCGCTGCCGATCGCCTGCGCGGTCGCGACCGTCGCGCACTACGCCGTGCGCGGGCGCACTCTGCCGCCGCGCCTGCCCGCCCACTGGTCGGCCGGCGGCACCCCCGACCGGTTGGTGTCGAAGCGGCGGGCGGGGGCGACCGACATCGCCGTCACCGTGGCCTCGGCGGGCCTCGCGAGTTGGGCCGGCTGAGGCCGGGGTTCGGGGCCGGAGCGAGCCTCCCTGGCCGCCGCCTCGGCGATCGGCGCCCTCGGGCTGGCCACCACCGGCCTGCGCAGCCTGCCTCCGACCCGGCGACCCTGGGCGGGCCCGGTCATGGTGGCCGCCCCGATCGCGGCGGCGGGG
>NZ_BCNQ01000048.1 GCF_001515525.1 Piscicoccus intestinalis NBRC 104926
CGGTGGGTCGGCCGGAGCCGGCTCGGCCGGAGCCGGGTTGGCCGGCGGGTTCGGGGGAACCGGATCGACGGGCCCAGGAGCCGCCCCCTCCTCCGGGGGAACGGGCGCCTTCGGCTCGGGCGCCGGGGGTTCCGGCGGCGGCGCGGGCCGCACGGGGTCGGTGATCACCGGCTCCGACGTCACCTGCTCAGACGTCACCTGCTCCGATGTCACCAGCGAGTTCCCGCTCGAAGCGCCCGGGTTCCGTTGGGCACCGGCGCGGTCGATCGACGGGGTCGACCCGGCGACACCGGCACCGGCGCCGACGGCGCTCGGCGCGACCGCGGTGCCGCGCGGGACCGGCACCTGGGTGGCCCCTTGCCCTGCCGACGCTCCCGACGCTCCCGCGCCGACCGCCGCGCGCTGGGCCGGTGGCACCGAGCCGTCGGAGAACGTCACGACGCCCGGCGAGGTGGCGCTCGGCGACGCCGGAGCCGGGTCGGTGGCCGCGTCGTCGCGGTCATCGTGGGCTCCGGCCCACCACGCCCCGCCGAGCAGCAGGGCCGCCACCAGCGCCGAGGCACCCATGAGCCCGGCCGTCGACACCGCGCGGCGCCGCGGGCCGGGGTGGGTCGAGGTGCGGAGTGCCGGGTCGACCGGCTGCGTCGCGGAGCCCGGTGCGTACGCCCAGGCGCTGGTCGAGGCGCTCCGGCCCGCGCCACCGAAGCCGGCGTTCGTTCCGATGGCCCGGTCGCCGCCCGCGAAGCCCCCGGAGTCGGCCGGTCGGCGCCCGGCACCCAACACGGTCGCTTGCGTGTCGGCCTCCGACCAGGCAGCGCGGCCGGCGGCAGGCGCGGCGCTGCGGGAGCGATTCGAGACGACGGTGTCGATGCTGTCGAACCCACCGAAGGGAGCGGTCCCGGGCGCCTCGAAGCCGCCCGGCGCGCCCGATGACCGCGAGGCCGTGGCGACGGCCGGCGGTGCGAAGGACGCGACGGTCAACGGCTCGGTCGATGGCTCGTTCGACGGTTCGGTCGAGGGCGGGGCGCCGGCCGGGCCTTCAGCCCCCGCAAACCCCGCAGACCCAGCAGCTCCCGCGGACCCGGCGGAGGAACCGCACGAACCGCAGAAAATCCCCGCAAAGGCTGCCCCGCACACGCGACATGTCTTGACGCTCATGGAAATTCCCCCCTCGGGTGCGCCCCGAGCACCCGGCGGCCGGTACGCTACCAGATCGTCGTTCAGGGGCTGGGGGCCATGGGGATAAACGGGGATTCCGGACAGGCGCGCGGACACCGCGCGGCCGGCCATCCGCACGCGCCCGACGGAGCGCACGCGCGCGATGAGGCCCAGGAGCACGCCCGCGGTCAGGCTCCGCGCGGCTTCGGCACGGCCGGGCGGGACCCGGTCGCTGCCGCCGACCACGCGAGCGCGGCCGACTCGACGGCCGACTCGGCCGGCTCGGTCTCGGAGGAGACCCGCCCGCTTCGGCCGAGCGACCCCGACCGGCCGCCGCTCACCCTGACGATGGGCGAGCGCACCTGGCCGCTGTCGCCGCTGTCGCCAAGCCCGTCGGCCTCGCCGAGCGCAACGGCCACATCGACTACATCGACTACATCGACTCTGCTCATCGGCCGGCTCGCCGACGCGGACGTGCACATCGACCACCCCGAGGTCTCCCGCCGGCACGCCGTCGTCGAGGTCTCCCCGGACGGCCACACCCTGCTCACCGACCTCGGGTCGGTCAACGGCACCTACATCGGCGGCCGACGCATCACGACCGTGCGCCTCACGCCCGGCACGGCGATCCACCTCGGGCCCGGCACCGCCTCCCCCGTCCTGACCGTGCGCACGGCCACCAACGGGCCGGGCGACTCGGCCGGCTCTGGGGCCGACCGCGGCCCGGCCCACCTCGTGCCGCAGACGGCGGACGGCACGGTGACGATCGGCCGGTCCGAGGACAACACGCTGACGATCGACGACCTGCAGGCCTCGCGCCACCACGCCCGCGCGACGCGCGACGGCGACGGGTTCTGGATCGAGGATCTCGGCAGCCTCAACGGCACGTACGTCAACGGTCACCCGGTCACGGCCGCGTACCTCGGACCGCGCGACCTGTTGACGATCGGGCAGCGGCACTTCCGGGTCGAGGACGGCACGCTCGTGATGACCCGGCAGCGCCGCGAGGTGAGCCTGTCCGCGCACGGCCTGCGGGTGGTCCTGCCGGGCGGCAAGACGCTGCTCGACGGGGTCGACCTCGCGCTGCCGACGTCGAGCCTCATGGCGGTCATCGGCCCCTCGGGAGCCGGCAAGTCGACGCTGCTCGGCGCGCTCACCGGCTCCCGGCGGGCCAGCGCGGGCACGGTGACGTTCGACGGGCGCGACCTGTACGAGAACTACGACGAGCTGCGCCGGCGCGTAGGCCTGGTGCCGCAGGACGACGTGGTGCACCCTCAGCTCACCGTGCGTCAGGCGCTCGAATACGCCTCGCGGCTGCGCTTTCCCGCCGACCTCGAGCCGGCCGCACGGCGCGCCCGCATCGACGAGGTCGTCGCCGAGCTCGAGCTGACCGAGCACGCCGACACCCGCATCGACCGGCTCAGCGGCGGCCAGCGCAAACGCACGAGCGTGGCGCTGGAGCTGCTCACCGAGCCCTCGCTGCTCTTCCTCGACGAGCCCACCTCGGGCCTGGATCCCGGGCTCGACAAGTCGGTGATGACGACGCTGCGCACGCTCGCCGACGGCGGCCGCACGGTGATCGTCGTCACCCACAGCGTCGCCAACCTCGGCATGTGCGACCGGGTGCTGCTGCTCGCGCCCGGCGGCAAGGTCGCCTACTTCGGGCCCCCGGAGTCGGTGCTGTCGTACTTCGCGTGCACCGACTACTCCGACGTGTTCACGATCGTCGCCGCCCACCCGGACGAGGTGGCGCGGCGCTTCGCCCGGCACGCCGCCCGCGAGGACCCGAACCGCGATCTGGCGCCACGCAGCCGTGCGCCGGAGCCCGATCCGCCGCGGCGTCAGCAGCCGCTGCTGCGGCAGGTCGGCACGCTCGCCGCGCGGCACCTGCGGGTGCTGGGGGCCGACCGCTCGTACACCGCGTTTCTCGCGGTGCTGCCGATCGTGCTCGCGCTGCTCGTGCTCGCGGTGCCCGGCAGCGCGGGGTTCGGGCCGCCGGGCGCCGACCGGCCCACCGAGAAGCTCCAGCTGCTCGTCGTGCTCATCGTCGGCGCCGCGTTCATGGGCATGGCCTCCAGCGCCCGCGATCTCGTCGCCGAACGCCCGATCTACCGCCGCGAGCGAGGAGTCGGTCTCTCCCCGATGGCGTACCTGGCGGCCAAGGTGTTCGTGTACCTGGGCATGGCGTTGCTGCAGTCGGCGGTGCTCGTCGCGGTCGTGCTCGCGGTGACGGACCCGCCGAGCGCGGGCCTCGTGCTCGGCAGCGGCTCGGCCGAGCTGTTCGTCGCGGTCGCGGCGACGACCTTCGCCAGCGCCGCCCTCGGGCTGCTCATCTCGGCGTGCGTGTCGACGTCGGAGCAGGTCATGCCGCTGCTCGTCGTGGCGATCATGGCCCAACTCGTGCTCTGCGGCGGCCTCATCCCGGTCGCCGACCAGGCCGTGCTCGAGCAGCTGGCGTGGGCCGCGCCGAGCCGGTGGGGGTACGCAGGGTCGGCCGCGACGGTCGACGCGCTGTCGGTGCCGCGGGTGGCGCACGACGGGTTGTGGGAGCACACCGCCTCCGCGTGGTGGACGGCGATCAGCGTGCTCGGCGGCCTCACCGCCTCCGTGCTGGCCGCCACGTGGGTGCGGCTGCGGCGGGTCGGGGCCTGACCCGCCGCCCTGGTTACGGCCGGGGCCGCGGGACGCCCGGCAGCTTGGGGCGCAGGGCGCTCGTCGCGTAGGCGGCGCCGACGGCGAGCGCCAGGGCGGCGAACGCGTCGTGTCCCTGGCCGGTGATGCCGACGATCATGAGCATGCCGGTGGCCGGGCCGCGCAGGGAGGTCGCGAGCACGGCGGCGGCGCCGAGCACGGCGAGCGACGCGATCGGCACGTCGATGCCGGGGAGCGCGAGCTGAGCGAGATGCCCGAGGATCGCGCCGGACAGGGCCCCGGCGGCGAAACCGGGGGCGAGGGTGCCGCCGACCGCTCCGGCCCGCAGCGTGAGCATCGTCAGGAGGCACTTGCCGACGAGGGTGGCGAGCGCCAGGCCGAGCCCGATGCCGAGGAAGGCGGTCTGCATCGCGGCGCGGCCGTTGCCGAGCACGAGCGGGAACCACCAGGCGTAGACGGCGGTGGCGATCCCGGCCAGCGGCAACGTGAGCAGGGTGAGGTTGCCGCGCTGCGAGGTGGCCTTGACGTGGTCGGCGACGTCGCCGAACCAGCCGCCGAAGGGCCCGAGCAGGAGGCCGACGACGAGGGCCCACACGAGCAGGTGCCAGTCGGTGCTGTCGAGCATCGGGGCGGCGAACTGGTGCACGGGGTCGACGACGACGCGGGAGACGATGACCGCGATGACCGACATGCTCAGGCAGGTAGCCGCGATCGTCGTGGAGATCTGCGCGAGCAGCAGTTCCATCGCGAACACCGCGCCGCCGAGCGGCACCTGGTAGACGGCGGCCAGACCGGCTCCGGCCGCGGCCCCGATGAGCACCCGCCGATCGTGCTCGGTCAGCCCGTGGTTCCCGAGCCGCGCGGTGAGCCGCTCGCCGGCGAGACCACCGAGCTCGCGCGGGGCGACCTCACGACCCACCGGCAGCCCGGCGCCGACGCCGATCATCTGAAAGGCCGCGTTGGCCACCGTTCCCCACACCGGAGTCGGTTTGCCCGCGACCATCCCCTCGACGCCGACGAGCGTGACGCGCCGGCGCAGCAGCCACCACGCGAGGGCCAGCACGATCGAGACGACCGCGACACCCAGGCTCATCCGCCACGCCTCGACACCGTTGGTGAGCACCTGGCCGTGCTCCTCGCCGTGGCCGTAGACGATCTCCTCGGTCGCGTGCAGGATCCACGTGAGCAGCGCGGCCCCCAGCCCCGCCAGCACCCCGAGCACGACGACCAGGCCGGTGTAGGCGAGCACGCGCGCCGGGGCCCACCGGCCGGCCGCTCGATCGGGATCGGAGCCCGAACCGGAGCGCGCACCGGACGCCGGCTCGGGGGCCGGATCGGGGGTTCGTTCGGACGTCGGTTCATGCGGGCGCTGGGGACGGACCACGAGGCGGAGACTATCGCGGCCGCCCGGCCGGGTTCGCGTGTATTGTCGCCGGTCACGGCGGCGTCGCGAACCGGTGGCATGCAACCTCGTCACCCTCGACCGGCTGGGCAACGAAGCAGCGCGCAACGACCAGACAGGTGATGTCGGGCGAGAGCGGGCCCCTAAGAGACCGTGGACGGCCCGGCGACGGCGGCCCCGGCGGCGGCGCATCGGGCGCGCAGGGCGCGGTCGGCGGTGACGACGAGCACCTCGTCTCCGGGCCCGGACGCGGCGACCGCCTGCCGGGCCTGGGCGACGATCTCGTCGTCGCCCTCGCCCGGGGCGTGCACGGTGCGCACGCCGCCGTCGATGCCCTCGGGCACGCCGGCGCGAGCCTTGCCCTCCAGAACGAGCACGACCTCGTCGGCGAGTGCCCCGGCCGCGAGCCTGCGCACCAACCGGTCGTGCAGGCGGCGCGCCGCGCCCGGGCGGTCGCGCCACCAGCCGTCGGGGCGCGAGCCCACGACGTTGGCGCCGTCGACGATGAGCACCTTCATGTCCACCACTGTGCTCGCCGATCGCCCCGCTGTCAGGCGGGCTTGCCGTCGGTGGCGGACCGGACGCGCCGCCCCGATCGGCCCGAGAGCCACAACCCGGCGGCGATGATCGCGGCGCCGACGAGGTGGAACCACCACAGCCGCTCGCCGACGAACACGAACGCGAGCACCGCCCCGAAGACCGGCATGAGGTGCAGGAACTGTCCCGCGCGCGCCCCGCCGATGAGTTCGACCCCGCGGTTGAAGCAGGCGTACGACACAATCGAGGGGATCACCGCGACGTAGGCGACCGCCGCCAGGGCGCCCGGGGTGAGCGGAATCGTTCGGCCGCCCGCCACCTCGACCGCGGCGAACGGCAGCAGCACGAGCGCCCCCGCGCCGAACGTCACGACCAGCAGCGACAGCGGATGCACCGGCGGCCGGCTGCGCAACGCGACGGTATACACCGCGTACGACGCGACGGCCAGCAGGATCCACAGGTCGCCGACCGTGACCCGCAGCCCGAGGCCGCCGAAAGGCTCACCGCGCGTGATGACGAGCCAGACTCCGGCCAGCGAGACGACGAGCCCGACCAGCTGCACCGCGCGCGGCGGCTCCCGGTGCAGCAGCGCCGTGACGACGATGATGAGCACCGGGCAGACCGACTGCAGCAGCAGCCCGTTGACCGCGGTCGTCGTCTCCAGCCCGCGGTACACGAGCGTGTTGAAGACCGCGACGCCCGTCACCGACAGCACGGTGAGCACCCGCCAGTGCCGCCGCAGCCGCCGCGCGTCCGCCCGCAGGTGCCGCCACGCGAACGGCAGCAGGATGGCCCCGGCGATGACCCAACGGGCCAGCGCCAGCTGCACCGGCGGCACCTGCCCGCCCACGAGGCGACCGACGACGAAGTTGCCCGACCAGCCCAGCACCGCCACGCACAGCAACAGCGGCCCCGACGCGTAGATCCAGCTCAGCACGCCGACTCGTTCGCTGGTCATTGCGGCACGCTACCGAGCGACCGTCTCGGGCTGCGGGCGCCCGGCGCCGGGACCGGCCCGCAACACCCGCGAAACACCGTGCCGCGACGGGGTAACACGTCGTTGTTAGCGTGCGCTGCGCACGCACCCCACCCCGCCCCGCCCCCGCCCTGAACGGAGTCGCGCATGAAGGTCATCGTCATCGGAGCCGGCATGGGCGGCCTGTGCGCGGCCATCGCCCTGCGCAACAACGGTCACGACGTGACCGTGTACGAGAAGGTCACCGAATGCCGGCCCGCGGGCGCGGCGATCTCGGTGTGGTCCAACGGCGTCAAGTGCCTCAACTACCTCGGCCTGACCGAGCAGGCCGCGGCCCTCGGTGGCCCGATGCACCGGATGGCCTACATCGACGGGTCGACCGGGGAGACGATGTGCGGGTTCAGCCTCGTCCCCCTCGTGCAGCAGGTCGGTCAGGCTCCGTACCCGATGTCACGCACCGCGCTGCAGGCCATGCTGCGGCGTGAGTTCGGCGAGGACCGCATCCATCTCGGCCAGAAGCTCGTCGGCGTCGAGGACGACGGCGCCGTGGTGACGGCGCACTTCGAGGGCGGCGGCAGCGACTCCGGTGACCTGCTCGTCGGGGCGGACGGGGCGCACTCGACCGTCCGCGAGTACGTGCTCGGCGGGCCGACGCCGCGGCGCTACGCCGGCTACGTCAACTGGAACGGGCTCGTCGACATCGACGAGCGACTCGCGCCGGGCGACCAGTGGACGACGTTCGTCGGTGAGGGCAAGCGGGTCTCGCTCATGCCGGTGGCGGACGGGCAGTTCTACTTCTTCTTCGACGTGCCGTTGCCGCCGGGGCTGCCGGAGGACCGCGAGACCCTGCGCGGCGATCTACGCCGGTACTTCGCCGGCTGGGCGGAGCCGGTGCAGCGGCTCATCGAGGCTCTCGACCCGGCGCGCACCAACCGGGTGGAGATCCACGACATCGAGCCGTTCCACACATGGGTGTCCGGCCGGGTCGCGTTGCTCGGCGACGCCGCGCACTCGACGTCGCCCGACATCGGCCAGGGCGGCTGCCAGGCGATGGAGGACGCCGTCGTGCTCGCGATGTCGTTGCAGACCAACACCCTCGGTGTCGAGGACGCGCTCGTGCGGTACCAGGATCGCCGCAGCAGGCGGGCCGGCGATCTCGTGTTGCGGGCGCGGCGCCGCTGCGACGTGACGCACGGTGTCGACCCGGCGGCCACCGCGGCCTGGTACGAGGAACTGCGCGGCGAGGACGGGACCAACATCATCCGCGGCATCGTCGCGAACATCGACGGAAACCCGTTGGGCTGAGCGGCCGGTCGCCGACGGTTCAGCCGGTGATGCCGGCGGCGCTCAGCCCGGCGCGCAGGATCTCCAGGTCGTCGTCGGTGGACTCGACGAGCGGCAGCCGCACGCTGGCGTGCGGGATGACGCCGAGTTCGACGAGGGCGGCCTTGGCCATGATCGCGCCCTGCGAGGTGGTCATGATCGCCTCGACGGCGGGCACGAGCCGACGATGCACGGCGCGGGCCCGGTCGAGGTCGCCGGCCTCGACGGCGTCGACCATCTCGCGGTACTGGGTTCCGGCGACGTGGCCGACGACGCTGATGACGCCGCTCGCGCCGAGGGCGAGCCAGGCGAGGTTGTCCTCGTCGGCGCCGGAGTACCAGGCGAGGTCGGTCTGGTCCATCAGCTTGGTGGCGGCCCACTGGTCGCCCTTGGCGTCTTTGACGGCGACGATCCGCGGGTTCGCGGCCAGCTCGGCGAGGGTCGCGGGCGCGAACGGGATTCCGGTGCGGCCGGGGATGTCGTAGAGCATGATCGGCAGCTGGGTGGCGGCGGCGACCGCCTCGCAGTGGGCGATGAGCCCGCGCTGGGTCGGCTTGTTGTAATACGGCGACACAAGCAGGAGCCCGCCGACGCCCGCCTCACCGGCCGCCTTGGTCATCTCGACACAGTGCTTGGTGTCGTTGGAGCCGACGCCGGCGACGACGTGGGCGCGGTCGCCGACCTGGTCGGCGACCGTGCGCATCATGTCGACGCTCTCGTCGAAGCTCAGGGTCGAGGACTCACCGGTGGTGCCGTTGACGACGATGCCGTCGTGCCCCGTGGCGAGCAGGTGTTCGACGAGGTCGCGGGCGCCCTTGTGGTCGACCTCCCCGTCGGGGGTCATGGGGGTGACCATCGCGGTGAGCACGCTGCCGAAGGGGCGGGAGGGTGTCGTCATGGTCTCAGGGTGCCCGGCGAGATTGCACACGTCCAGCAACCCTTTCTGGCGTGTATTCGGAAAGGTCGCTTCATCGCCGTAGGGTGGGCGGATGCTCGATCCGCAGGCCCTGCGCGCATTGGCGGCGATCTCGCTCACAGGTTCGGTGGCGGGTGCCGCGGACGAGCTCGGGTTCACGGCCTCGGCGGTCTCGCAGCAGGTCAAGCGGCTGTCAGTCCAGGTCGGGGTGCCGTTGACGGCGCGGGTGGGGCGTGGGGTGGTGTTGACGCCGGCCGGGCAGGCGCTCGTCGACGCGGCCCCGGAGGTGTTCGCGGCGTTGGAGCGGGCGGGCGACGCGGCCCGGCGCCGGTCGGCGACGGTGGCGGGCACGTTGCGGCTCGCGGCGTTCTCCACCGCGGTGCGGGGACTGGTGACGCCGCGACTGCCGGGGTTGGCGGCCGCGTTTCCGGCGCTGGACCTGGCGATCGACGAGCTGGACCCCGCAGAGGCGGCGTCGGCGCTGTCGTCGGGCGCGGCGGAACTCGCGCTCGTGCACGACATGGACGGGGTGGCGCTGCCGCTGCCCACGGGGGTGCGATCGCGGGCGGTGCACACCGACGTGGGTGACGTCATCGTGCGCTCGGATCATCCGCTGGCGCAGCGGCGTTCGCTGACGGGGCGCGACCTCGTGGGGTCGACGTGGGTGACCTCGCCGCCGGGCACCGCCTGTCACGACTGGTTCCAGCGCCTGTTCGTGGGCGCCGAGACGAACCCGCGGGTGCTGCATCGGGTGGACGACTTCTCGACCCAGCTGGCGCTCGTGGAGGCGGGCGGGGTCACGGCGCTCATTCCCCGGCTGGCCCGCCCGGCGCTGCCGGCCTCGGTGCGCGCCGTGCCGGTGGAGCCGGCCCCGGTGCGGCGCGTCGACGCGGTGTGGCGGGCGAGCTCGGAGTCCAACCCCGCGCTGCTCGCGGTCATCGACGCGCTGGCCGGTGAGTCGCCCGCCGCGACGGGGTCTGGTGTGGAGGCGTCCTGAGGGGCAGGGGGTCTGGGCGCCCGACGAGCCGACGAGCCGACGAGCCGACGAGCCGAAGCGGCCCGCCGCCGTTGGCGACTGGCGCTGCGGCCGGGCATCCGGCGGGCCGGGGCGTTAGCCGGCGCGTGGTCGGTTGCCGATGGGGGTGCCGTCGGCTCTGGACCATCTGACTTCGCCGACGACCACGACGCCGACGAATCCGTACCGGTGCACGACCGTGTGGTGGTGTCGGCACAGCAGCGCGGTGTTGTGGCGGTCGGTGGGGCCGCCCATCAGCCAGCTCACTAAGTGGTGTCCGTCGCACCAGGCCGGGGGCATGGAGCAGCCGGGGAAGGTGCATCCGCCGTCTCGCATGGCCAGGTAGGTGGCCAGTGCCGGGGTGATCAGGCGTTTTCCGCGGCCGAGGTCGAGGGGTTCGGGCCCGGTGCCGAGGATGGCGGGGATGATCTGGGCGTCGCAGGACAGGACGCGGACCTGGCCGGGGGTCAGGGTGTGGCCGAAGGCGGTGGTGCCGCAGCCGTGGTTGTGGTCGGTAAGGAACCCGGTGCCGCCGGTGCGTTCGCGGTGTGTGCGCACGAGGTCGGCGAACACACCGGGCAGGGCCTCGGATTGCCCGGCGACCAGGTCGGCGAGCTTGATGGTCACGACGACCTTGGCCTTGGCGCCGGTGCCGGGGGTGTTCTTGTCCGGGACCGCCGCGTGGGCCGCCAGCGCGACGAGCGCGTCCGCGCGGCGTTCACCCGCGGTGCGCAGGTCGGGCTCGGGCTTGCCGGCGGTCGCCGCGTCACGGGCGTCGTCCTCATCATCGGCGGGCCCGCCATCTGCGGCACCGGCGGCACCTGCGTCATCGGCACCATCCGCGGCGCCCGCGGCGTCTGCGTCAGTCACACCGTGCGAGTCACGGCCGGCGGGCTTGGTCGGCCGCGGCGCGCTCAACGCGTTGATGGCAGCGATCACCACGGCCGCCGACGCGGGGTCGAGCCGCACCCGGCCCTCATACATCCCGGTCCGCGGGTTGAGCGTCAGCTCCGTGAAGTCACGCCGCTCGTACCGCCGTTCGCGTTCCTCGTACTCGCCCTCGGTGCCGTACTGCCCGATCAACTGCTCTTCCATCGCCGCCAGCTCACGCCGGTTCACCCCGTGCGCAGCCAACCCGATGAGCGCGTCCATCACGCCGTCCCAGGACTTGACGGTGATCGACCCCTGCAACCGCCGGTAGGTGGCGGCGAGCAGGTCCGCGGCTTCGACGGTGACCCGTCCCTCGAGCACGGCCTCGCGCAGCGGCGCCGCGTCCTGCCGATCACAGATCCGCGCGATCGCCCCCAACGCGCGTGCCCGACTCGGCGACACCGGCACCCCGGCCTCGACATGGGACTGCTGCACCCAGGCCGGTACCCGCGGATGATCCGACTCCGCGATGACCCCACGGTCTTCGGCCTCAAGAACGACCGCCGCCTGCGCGGCACACGCCGCAGCCACCGCACCCGCCGCCGCGGCAGCCAGCTCCGGCAACTCATCGGACCCGACCCGCGCCAACAGACCCGGCAACCCCGACAACGCCGCGCGCGCCGCCTGAACCTGCCCCAGCAGCGCCTCCCCTACCGGCGCAGCCACCCCGCCTCCCGACACATCGACGCTGTGAGTCGCGGAATTAGATGGCACGTCTTCGGCGGTGATAGCCGTCGCGGGTTGTCGTGTCGCCCCGCGGGCTCACAAGCGATCGGTTTGCATGTCGAGCCATGCTTCAGTGGGAGCCTGTCACCTGATCGAGGAATCCGCGGTATGAGTCGATGACGCCGTGTGCCAAGAGCGCGCGCGGCCAGAACACTCCCGTCACGAAGCCGATGAATTCGGAATCATCGACCATTGGGCGCGCCATGGAGTGCACCGCGTCAACCCATGTGACCTCGACGTCTCTGCCGAAGATCCCACGGTAGACCTCGGCAGTTTCGTGGACGTCGACGTTTCGGTCATGCTCGCCGGCGAGGAGTAGCCACGGCATGTGATGTGTGGCCGCTCGGGTGAGATCGCTGGTGGCGTCGGCGCGGAAGTTGCGCTGAACAAATCCCCACCGCTCGCGGGTCATGGGGTCGACCTCGGTGGTCTCACCGAGATACTCCTCATAGCTTGCCCCGCGCTCCAGGAGCGCATTCGTGCTGACGCTTGCGGCTTCGGCGCGGGCGCGCTGTTCGGCATCTGCGCCCTCGTGATCGAGTTCCGCTTGAAGGTTGAACTGTCCTTGTCTCAGCCAGTTGATAGCGGTACCGACTGCCACAACGCCGGCAATGTCGTCGCGGTCGGCGACCACCTCGGGAATGACCCAGCCCGCTTGACTCGCACCCCACAGGACGATCGTCGACGTCGGGACATCTGGCTGCGCCGCAGCCCAGTCGATCGCAGCGCCTACCTCTGCGGCTCGGTCGGGAAGGCTCTGCGCGAGCCAGTCGCCATCCGACCCGCCGACGCCGGGTTTGCTCCACGAGAGCGTCGCGTATCCGCTGGCGGCCGCGCCATCAAACCACGGGTCGTAGAGACCGTTCTGCGTCGCGTCGACGGGACCGTCCCCGTGCACCATCACAACGACTCCCTGAGCCTCGCCGCTCTTGGGTGTCGTCAAGACGCCCGACAGGTTGCCACCGGTCATCGGAATCTCGACGTGCCGCTCATCGAACGCATACGAGTTGCCGACCAGCGCGACCCCAATTGCACCTGCAGCAATAACGAGGACGACACTGGCAACGATGGCCATCCACCGGATACTTCTCTTCATGTGAACGATCGTACACTATGCGATAGACTCGGGGGATGGAGATCATCATCGGGCACGGCTTTGCCGCGGCGGAGCGCGATCGAGTCGCGGCTCTCTACTGGGCGGCTTTCCGGCGCAAACTCCGCCCCGCCTTCGTCTCAGCGGAACGCGGCCTGAGTGTTGTGACGGCGTCGCTCCGGTCGGACCGCACCCTCATCGCCCGGTCTGGGAACGATCTCGTAGGGATGTGCGGCTTCCACCGTGACGGCGCAGGCGCCGTGCCTGTGACCTGGCACTCCCTGCGGGCCAGCCTGCCCTGGCTTGCCGCGGCACGGGCCGCACTCGTACTCAGCCCCCTAGCCCGTGGAGACGTGGATGACACGATGGTGCTCGATGGGATCTGTGTGGACGGTGCGAGCCGGGGTCGGGGAACGGGAACCGCCCTCCTTGAGGCGGCCGTCGAGCTCGCCCGTAGCGAGGGCCTGCGCTCTGTTCGCCTGTCGGTCGTGGACACGAACCCTCGCGCCGAAGCGTTGTATCGACGTCGCGGGTTCGAACAGGTCTCGGCCGGGGCGCTGGGCCCGCTCTCCAGCGTGTACGGTTTCGATCGCTATCTAACCATGGAGCGGAGAGTCGACGAGTGAGCAGTCGGATCGCAGGGCGCACCATCGTCGAAGCGTTCCTCCCGATGCGCGGGAAGGCGCCTCTCGCCCGCATATACGACACGGCCGACCTCCTCGGCACGGGCGACCAGCCCGTCCGTCTCGCAATCCGTCGAATGCAGGCAGCCGACGAGCTGACACAAATCGGACGCGGACGCTCAGGCACGCTCGAACTCACGGATACCGGACGGGAGCGCATAGACCGAGATCGATCCGCACTCGCCCTAGCGTTCAAACAAGATGCTGAGAAAGAGCCGTGGGACGGCTCATGGAACCTCTACGCGATCGGCGCGCCAGAGCGCGAGCGCGCCGCCCGCGACTCCCTACGCCGGACCCTCCTCGCGTCCGGCGCCGCCTCACTCGCCACCGGCACATTTCTGAGCCCCCACGATCTCCGACCACACCTGGACCCTGCCATGGGGCGGTACGTGATCTCAGCAACCGCGAGGGATCTCAACATTCGAGGCGTCACAGATCCGCGGACGATCGCAGAAGAACTCTGGCCCGCCGAGCCCATCGACTCCGCATACGACGTCATTGCAACAGCCATCAGGCAAGACGACCCCACCGCCCACGCCGACGTCCGACGCATCTTGCTCGCCGACGCCCTTGAGTCCGCGCTCCGCGATGACCCCCTCATCCCCCTCGACCTGCGCCGCTCTCCCTGGCGACCCGCCATGCTCCGCCGAACATGGCTCGAGTGCTGGAACGACATCGCGCCATCAGCTGCATACTCGGCATGGGACACCGTGACCGCATCGGCAGGTTGAGCCAACTGTGGTCGTGCACCTGTTCGCAATCGACCGTTCATGAGTCAGTCGGCGCTCTCCTCGCTCGGTTCGGCGAGTCGTGTCTCATGACTCGTGTCTACGATCTATGTAAAGCAGGCGGCGTTCGCGATACGCTTAGACATGGCCACGATCGGTTACGCCCGCGTCTCGACCCGGGATCAGAATCCGGACGGCCAGACCGATGCGCTCGAAGCTGCGGGGTGCGACAAGATCTTTGTCGAGCACGCGTCTGGCACCCTGGTGAAGAGGCCGGCGCTGACGGATGCCCTCGGGTATATGCGAGGGGGCGACTCGCTCGTGGTGACGAAGCTTGACCGGCTCGGCCGGTCTGTGCGAAACCTTAAGCAAGTCGCGGATGAGCTTCAGCAGCGTGGGGTTGGGTTGAAAGCCCTGTCGCAGGGCATCGACACCACCACGCCTGGTGGCCGGTTGTTCTTTCATATGCTCGCTGCGATCGCGGAGTTCGAGCACGACCTCATCGTGGAGCGCACCCACGACGGCCTCGCGGCCGCCCGCGCGCGGGGCCGGAAAGGCGGCCCGAAGTTCAAGATGACGCCGACGAAGATTCGGCAAGCCCGGGCGATGTACGACGAGGGCGGCCACACCGTGCAGGAGATCGCCGACACGTTCGGGGTGTCCCGGCCCACGATCTATCGGCACTTGGCCGAGCACGTCGAGCGGGCCTGACGAGGGATCATGGCGCACCTCAGCGACCGGCAAAAGGCCGAGCTTGTGCGCCAACACCAGGACGGGGTGCCGTGGACGCGGCTTGCGGAGCACTCCGGCGTTGCGGTGCGTACCCTGCAACGCTGGGCAGCTCGGATTGAGACGGGTCAGCTCGCGAGGGCCCCTCGCCGTGATAAGGGATCGACGCGCACTGCCGCCGAACTGGTAACCGCAATCGAGGCGCTTGCTGTGCGCCGGCCCGCGCCGACGATCGCGTATATTCACCGTCGCATCGGTGACATTGCCCGGGACCGTGGATTGTCAGCCCCGGGATACACCACGGTCCGCGAGATCGTGCGCGCGCTTGACCCAGGCCTTACGACTCTCGCTGACGGCGGGGACGCGGCGTACCGGGACAGATTCGAGCTGGTCTACCGACGCAAGACGTCTGCCCCGAATGAGCAGTGGCAGATGGATCACACCCTGCTCGATGTGATAATCCTCAACGACCGACAGCAGCCCGTCCGACCCTGGCTCACCATCGTGCTCGACGACTACTCGCGAGCTATCGCCGGCTACACGGTGGGCGTCTCAGCACCGACGGCCGAAAACTCCGCACTGGCGTTTCATCAGGCCGTCGCTCGGAAACGAAACCCGGCGTGGGGGGTGTCCGGGCTCCCGGACATCCTCTATAGCGATCATGGGTCCGACTTCACCTCGACCAGGATCGAACACGTCTGCCTCGACCTACACGTGCGCCTGATCCACTCCCGCGTCGGCGTTCCGCAGGGCCGCGGCAAGATCGAACGGTTCTACCGCACCATCACGACCGAGCTGCTGCCGCACCTGCCCGGCTTCATCCCTCACGGCACCGGCGGGGCACCCGTCAGCGAACCCAGCCTGACCTTGCACCAACTCGATGACGTGCTCGAGCGATTCATCGTCAACGAGTACAACGAACGACCACATTCAGCGACTGGCGAGGCCCCGCACGCACGATGGCGGAGCGACAGCTTTATCCCTCGAATGCCCGCCCACCCGGAAGACCTCGATTCGCTCCTGCTGACTGCCACGGCAACGCGGCGTGTGCAACGCGACGGGATCCGCTTCGCATCGACCCGATACATCTCACCGGTCCTCGCCGCATACGTCGGTGAGGACGTCACGGTGCGTTACGACCCCCGCGACCTGGGCGAGGTGCGGGTGTTCCACGACAACACGTTCTTGTGTCGTGCGATCGCGCCCGAACGCTCCTCCGAGACCGTGTCCTTCACGGACCTGCAGGCGGCGAGGAACAAGCAACGCCGCGCCCTGAAACAGCAGCTCCGCGAGCTCACCACCCACGCTGGCTCACTACCTGAAGACACCCGCCACCGCCCCGAAGTCGCGGCTGTACCGGAGAGTGCACCCGACCGCGCAACGCCGCCCCCGGCCCGACACGGATTGAGAACCTATGCCAACGACTGAGCCAGACGACGGCCAACCCATCTCCGTCCTCTTCGAACCAGGCGACGACGGGCGCCGGTTCCTCAGCGGCCACTTCGACGAATTCAAAGAAGCACCACCACCCCACGCAGACACGTGGCCCGCGTTCGTGACCACACGCGAGCACCGCCGGTTCACGGAGTTCGCAGACACCGTCCGGTCACACCGCTACATCGGCCTCTGCTACGGGCCACCTGGGATCGGCAAGACGCTCTCCGCCCGCCACTACGCCGGCACCGACGAATGGGAGCAATGGCACCCGCTCTCGCGCAGCGCGGGAGCGCTGCCGCCCGTGCCCGAAGCAGTCCAACAGAGCCGAACCGCGTTCTTCACCCCAACCGTCGCCGCGACTATCAAGCAGATCGACCAGGGCCTGCCCCGCGCCTGCCAGCACATCTCGTGGGCCATTGACTACGCCCAGCACGGCCACGTCGACCCCTACGTTCACGCCGAATCCCAATACAGCGGGAACACCGAACTGCTCATCATCGACGAAGCCGACCGGCTCAAGACCGCCGGACTCGAACAAGTCCGCGACTTCTACGACCGCCACCGGATGGGCGTCATCCTCATCGGCATGCCCGGTATCGAGAAGCGCCTCGCCCGCTATCCTCAGCTCTACAGCCGCATCGGCTTCGCCCACGAATATCGCCCCCTCAGAAACGACGAACTCACCGCAGTAGTCGCACAGCGCCTCCCGGACCCGGACCCTGACGACGCGGGTCTCGCCCACACGGCAGCTCTTGCCGCGATCGTCCGAGCGACCAACGGGAACTTTCGCCTGGCCGATCGGCTCGTCACCCAGGTCAACCGCATCCTCGACATCAACAAGCACACTCGCCTCACCCCGGAGGCCGTCGACGCCGCCCAGGAAGCCCTGCTCATTGGACGCTAAACGGCGCCGAAGCCACGACACCTACCGCCACGATTCACACATCGACGCCACCGGCCGGTGCCGCAGCACCGTCGGTGACATCACAGTCAGGAGTGAAGTCCATGCCTCTATTTTATCGAACTCACGTATTTTGACCACCGCTCGGAGTGGCGAATTAGCCTCAGCGACAACGAGATTCAAACCCGTCTGCGCGCGACGCGAGATCGACTGCGGGAGAGTCAAATTCGATCAAACTTCACGATGTGATCTGCGTCACTTGCCATCACGGAGCCGCACCGCCGCCCGGACCAGCTCGGCGTTGTCGGACGCCCGCCGACCGTCGGGCAGCAGCACCGAATCCTCGAAGCCGACGCGCGTGTGGTCGCCGCGTCGAAAGGCCTCCTCGACGAGCGGCCACGTCCAGGCACCGGCTCCGTGGATCAGGCGCGGGCACCGAGACTCGGCACCGTCGTGCGCCTCGCACAGCTCGCGCGCGATGCCGACCGGGTCACCGCTGAGGCGGTACGGCTCGCCCGGATCGAGCTCGATGTTCACGCGGTAGGCGTCGGCGAGCACCCCGGACGCGTACAGCCGGCCCAGCTCCGCGGGCGCCCAGAGCCCGATGTCGACCCCGATGCCCACATCGCCCATGGCCGCCATGACCCGCTCGAACCCGGGCTCGGACAGATTGACGGTCGCGCAGTCGACGCCCTCCCAGTCGCGGATCATCGCGATGCGCTCCGCGAGATCGGGCACGATCCACGCGCCGGTGGTCAACCCGACCTCGAGGTCGACCCCCAGCTCGGCCGCCACCTCGCGCACGCGCACGCACGCCTCGTTGACGAGAGCAGGATCCAGGGTCTCGGCACCGCAGGCATCCCGCACGTGCAGATGCACCGAGTCGGCGCCCGCGACGAGGCACGAGCGCACCTGCGCGAGCACCTCCGGCAGCGAGATCGGCATCGACGGGTGCACCTCGGTGCCCCAGGGTCCGTTCGGCGTGACCTCCAACATGGCGAGCACCCTAGAGCCGAGCACCGACAAGACCCGCAGCGGCGGGCGCTACATGCCCCTCAGCCGGCGTCTCGAACCGCTCGGATCTCGGCGGGACCCGAGGCGCCACGAGGCGCCCGGCCGCGCCCGGCGGCGCCCAGCCGCATCACGCTGCGTCGCAACGATCGCCGACAACCCCGACGTCGATGACGAACGGACGCTCCTGGTCGGCGAATGCGTCGTGCGTCACCGGCTCCGCCCGCAGGGCCCGCAACACCGGCTCGTGAAACCGGCGCGCGTCGGACGGCGGGTGCAGGAGCACGATCCGTGCGCCCGGAGCCAGGACGCGGGCCAGGCCCGCGATCTCGGAGGTCGCGACGCTTGGGGCACCGAGGTAGTACAAGGTTTCGGCGACGACGAGAACGTCGACTTCGTGGACACCGGCGGCGTCGAGCACCCGGCCGGCGCCGGCCACGCTGCCGCGCAGCACGCGCACGTTCGGTACGTCGGCCACGCGTCGGCGCGCCCCGGCGACCGCGCGAGCGCTGATGTCGAGTCCCATCACGCGGGAGCCGGGCATCCGAGTGCCGAGCTCCCGCAGGTTGTGACCGTCGGCGCAGCCCAACTCGACGACCACGCCCGCGTCGGGCGGAACCTGCCGCAGCAGAGCCTCGCGTTTGCGCAGCTCATAGGGCCGGTCCGCGTAGTTCCAGGGGTCTGGGGCGACGGCGAACAGGGTGTCGAAGAACCCCCCGCGCACCCGCTGGGCCGCCCGCGGTGGCAGCAGCCCGATGCCCTCGTAGAGCCGCCGGTGCAGCCAGTCGCCGGCCGCGGAGGCCGTGGCACCGGAGCCGGGCCGGGCGCGCGGCCGACCCGGCACCACCCCCGATACCGCCCCGTGCGCCGCGACCGCGAGCAGGCGCGCGCAGCGGACCCACCGAGCGAATGCAGGGGAGCCGGCGGCGTCACCCAAGGAGGTGCAGAGCATCCGGCGACGCTAACTCAGCGCGCCCGCAGCGGCACCTCGACCGAGCGCGACCCGAACGGCAGGTACCGCAGCAGCCGGGCGATCCCCCAGGTCACGAGCGGGGCGGCGACGAACACGAGCACCGCGGCCGGCGAGAAGTCGGCGGGGCGCTGCGGGCCGACGAGCACGATGAGGAACGAGATCGAGTTGAAGATCGAGTGCGCGACCATCGCCACGACCAGAGAACCGGTGGCCTCGAACGCCACCGCGTAGGCGACCGCCATGAGCAGGATGATCGCCACCTGCAGCCCGCCGGAGGGGTGCGCCACGACGAAGAGGTACGCCTGAACGAGCGCCGCCACGACGATCGCCAGCGCGGGCGCCCAACGGCGCGCGATGCTGTCGCGCACGGCCCGGTAGATCAGGCCGCGGAAGAAGACCTCCTCGACGATCGGCGCGAGCACCGCGCTGCCGAGCGCCACCGCGGCCATCCCGGTGAACGACACCGGCGTGGGTGGCTGGACGGCGACCGGCTCCCCGCTCGCGTCGAGCGTGGTGGCCAGCAGGCCTGTCTGCGCACCGAAGGCGATGTTGGCATCGACGCCCGGCACCCACTCGCCACCGACCACCCGCGAGGCGACCACGAGAACGATCTGCAGCGCGATCCCCACGCCGAGACCCCAGGCGAGCAACCGGCGGGCGCCGACGGAGCCGAGCCCGAAGTCCTCGTGCGTCCCGCGGATGAACACGAGGAAGAGGATGACGCCGAGCGCCAGACCGATCGCCATCCGGGTCGGCATGCTCGCCGCGCCGTCGATCGCCACGAGCGTCGGCAGGAAGAAGCCGATGTACCCCAGGAGCGCGACGGCGAGCAGCCGAGGCAGCGGCACGTTCCAGCGGCCCGGTCGTCTCGGACCGGTCACGCCCCCACTCCTTCGGTGGTCGTTGGTCGGGAAGGCGCTTGTGGCGCGCGGTTCGGACATGTCACCACTCTCGGACGAATCACCCGGCAGGCGCATCGGGCCGCGGCATGAACCTTGACCTCGGGCACCCATCGAACGATTGACGGCCGGTGACCTGGCACACAAACCATTCGACAGGCTCCGGCCGGCGCGGTGAGACTGAGGCCATGAGCGCGACGATCCAGGCCGTCGGGGTGGGGGCCGGGTTCGGCGACCGGGAGCTGTTCTCCGGGCTCGACCTCGTCGCCGCTCCCGGCGACGTCATCGGGCTCGTCGGGCCGAACGGGGCGGGCAAGTCGACGCTGCTGCGCGTCCTCGCCGGGGTGCGGGCGCCGGAGACCGGGCGGGTCACCGTCTCCCCCACCGACGCCCAGCTGGGCCTGCTCACCCAGGAGCCGGAGCGCGGGCCGGAGACGATCCGCGCCCAACTCGCCCGTTGCACCGGGGTGGCCGCGGCGCTGCAGGAGATGGACGCGGCGGCGATCGCGCTGGCGGACGCGGCCGGGCAGACCGACGAGCGGCTCAGGGCCCGCGCCGACGAGCGCTACGCCCGCGCGCTCGAGACGTGGCTGCACCTCGGCGGCGCCGACCTCGACGAGCGCCTCGAGGAGGTCGCCGACCGGCTCGGCCTGCGCGTCGACCTGGACCGTCCGACGTCGAGCCTGTCCGGCGGGCAGGCGGCCCGGGTCGGGCTCGCGGCGCTGCTGCTGTCGCGCTACGACGCGTACCTGCTCGACGAGCCGACGAACGACCTCGACGTCGATGGCCTCGACCAGCTGGAGGACTTCGTGCTCGACCTCGACGCGCCCGTCGTGCTCGTCAGCCATGATCGCGAGTTCCTCTCCCGCACCGTCACTTCCGTCATCGAGATCGACCGCAGCCTGCAGCGCGTGGCGACGTACTCCGGCGGGTACGACGCGTATCTGCAGGAACGCTCGATCACCCGTCGGCACGCGCGGGAGGCCTATGAGGAGTACGCGGCGCGGCGCACGCAGCTGCAGGAACGGGCGCGCATGCAGCGGGCCTGGATGGACAAGGGCGTGCGCACCGCGAACTCGCGGGCGGCCCGCCGCGGGGAGAAGGACAAGTTCATCCGGCACCACAACGTCGCCACGTCGGAGAAGCAGGCGGCGAAGGCGAGGCAGACTGACCGGATGATCGAGCGGTTGGCCGTGGTCGAGGAACCGCGCAAGGAGTGGCAGCTGCAGTTCTCGATCGCGGCGGCGCCGCGATCGGGTGACGTGGTCGCGACCGCTCGGGGCGCCCTCGTGCGTCGCGGCGATTTCACGCTCGGGCCGGTCGATCTGCAACTCGACCTGCGGGACCGCGTGGCGATCACCGGGCCGAACGGCTCGGGCAAGACGACGCTGCTCGGCCTGCTGCTCCAACGCATCGCGCCGCAGGCCGGGTCGGTCGCGCTGGGCTCGCGCGTGCTCGTGGGCGAGATCGATCAGGCGCGCGGGGCCCTGGAGGGCTGGGCTGCCGGCTCGACCGGCTCGACCGCCGGGGGTGGTCGGGATAGTGGGAGTTTGACCCGCGTCTTCGCGGCAGAATTACCATCGTTTTCCGACGCCGACGTGCGCACGCTGCTGGCCAAGTTCGGGTTGGTCGGGGATCACGTCAACCGGCCGTTCGCGACGCTGTCGCCCGGTGAGCGCACGCGGGCGGCCCTGGCGCTGCTGCAGGCTCGCGGTGTGAACCTGCTCGTGCTCGACGAGCCGACCAACCACCTCGACCTGCCGGCCATCGAGCAGCTGGAGCAGGCACTCGACACCTTCGACGGCACGATCCTGCTCGTCACCCACGACCGGCGCATGCTGGAGACGGTGCGGCTGACCCGCCGCTGGCACCTCGAGAACGGCCAGGTCAGCGAGATCACCAGGGACTGAGGATCGCACCGCTCACCGCGCGGCGGCCGCCAGCACCGCCTCCCGCAGCACGTCGGCGACCTGCTCGCGGTGCGTCAGCGGGGCGAGATGGCTGGCGCGCCTGATGACCCGCACCCGCGGGTCGCGGCAGTACCGCGCGTACGTGCGCAGGTCGATGCCGAGCTGGTCGAACTGCCCGGCGACGAGGTAGATCGGGCAGGTCACGTCGGTCAGCTGGTCGGCGCGGGCCTCGGCGACGACGGCGGCCCAGGCGTCGGGGGTCACGGCGTAACCGGTGGCGTCCGGAAGGTCGTCGGCCGAGGTGCCGAGGCGGCGCATGACGGAGTTGGCGAACCGGCTCATGCGGTCGGCGCCGACCCGCGGCAGCAGGCCGGCGAAACCGGTGTACAGGCGCGTCAGGCGCGGGTGCCGGGAGGGGTCGGCGGCCGCCCCGATGAGCACGAGGCCCGCCAGGTCGTCCGGGTGGCGATGGGCGTAGGCGGCGCTCACGTAGCCGCCGAGGCTGTGGCCGGCCAGGACGACGGGGCGACCCGGCTCCGCCTGCCCCACCGCCTGCTCGATGATCGCGACGGCGGCGTCGGTGGAGTACGGGCGGCCGGCGCGCGTGCCGTGCCCGGGCAGGTCGACGGGCAGCAGGTCGGCCTCCGGGACGAGTTCGGCGTAGCCGGCCCATTCGCGGGTGTCGAAGCGGGTGCCGTGCACGAGCACGAGCAGCGGGCGGTGGGTCACCCGGCCACCGTAAGCGCGCCGCGCCATGCGTCGCCCCGCCACCCTCCGTACCGTCGAGGCAGCGGGCGTGTGCGCGCCCGCCGAGTCGAACGGAGGTCGCACGATGAGAGTGCTCGTCACCGGCTCCAGCGGATACATCGGCGGCCGGCTCGTGCCCGAGCTGCTGCGGGCCGGGCACACGGTGCGGGTGACCCGCCGCGGCGAGCAGACCCCGACCGCCTGGTGGTCCGAGCAGCTGGAGACGGGGCGGCTGGAGACGGTGTACCTCGAGGCTGCCGTTCCCGCGCTCGTCGAGGCGGCCTGCGAGGGCGTCGACGCGGTCTACTACCTCGTGCACGGGATGGGCGGCCTCGACTTCGAGGAGACCGACCGGGCGGCTGCCCGCAACCTGGCCCGCGCCGTGCGGCGGGCGGGCGTGGCGCGCGTCGTGTACCTGTCCGGGCTCGTGCCGCCCGTGCCGGAAGAGCAGCTGTCGGCGCACATAGCCTCGCGGCTGGACGTCGAACGCATCCTCTCGGCGGCCCCCGCCACGGTCGTCACGCTGCGCGCGGCGGTGGTCATCGGCAGCGGTTCGACGTCGTTCGAGATCGCGCGGCAGGCCGGCGCCCGGGATCGGCTGCCGGTGCGGGTCGTCCCCGAATGGACCGACTCCTTGGTACAACCGATCGCGGTCGTCGACGTGCTCGCCGCGCTGATCGGGGCCCTGACTGTGCCCACCGCAACCCGGTCGTTCGACGTGGGCGGGCCGGACCGGCTCCGCTATTCGGAGCTGATGGACCTGGTCGCCCAGGCCACCGGCAGGCCGCCGCGACCGCGGGTGCGGGTGCCGCTCGTGCCGGTCGAGCTGGCCGCCCAGGCGCTCACCGCGATGACCGACGCGCCACCCTCGACGGTGCGCACACTTGTGGCAAGCCTGAAGCACAACATGGTCTGCGCGGACGACGACTTCGTCGAGGCACTGCTGCCGCCCGGGCATCAGTTGCTGCCGCTGCGTGCGGCCATCGACCGGGCGCTGGCCGCCGGCGGGGGCGACCCGCGCCGGGCCGATCCCATGGGGCCGCTGCCGCACGACCCCTCGTGGGCCGGCCCGACGCCAGCGCGGCCGGAGCGATGAGGCCGGGGTGCCTCGTCGGTCGACATCGACGGACGCGACGACGCGAAGGAGAGCCATGCGACTGGTCATCACCCAGAACCTCACCGTCGACGGGGTCGCCGAGATGCTCGGCGACTGGTTCGACCCCACGGCCCAGGACGAGGAACTGCTCGCGCTGACCCACGAGCAGGACGAGCGCTGCGACGCGGTGCTGCTCGGGCGGCAGACGTTCGAGGACTTCCGCGGTTTCTGGCCGGAGCAGACCGACGACGCCACCGGCATCACCGACTTTCTCAACGCGGTGCCCAAGTACGTCGTCAGCTCGACGCTTGAGGAGCCGGGCTGGTCGAACACGACGGTGCTCCGCGGCGATCCGGTGACGGAGGCGGCCCGGCTGCGCGACCTACCCGGGCGCGACGTCGTCGTCACCGGCAGCATCCGGCTGTGCCACACGCTCATCGGAGCCGGTCTCGTCGACGAGTTCCGGCTGTTCACCTACCCGGTCGTGCAGGGTCGCGGCCGGCGGCTGTTCCCCGACGGGTGGGCCTGCGATGGTCTGGAGCTGGTCGACGCGCGGGTTTTCGGGAGCGTCAACTACGCGGCGTACGCGCCGGGCGCCCAGCGGTAGGTGCTCTGCCCGCTCCCGGGCGCGCTGATGTCGGGTCCGCGCGCCCGGGCTGGGTGTCAGAGGTCGGTGCGGGCGTGCGCCCGCTCGGCGAGCCGGCAGCCGATCACGAGGGCCGCGACCGCGGCGACGGCGAGCACGAGCGGCACGGGCCCGCTGTAGAGCAGGTCGACCAGCCCCCGCGTGGAGTCGGACAGGTCGACGCCGCCCACGAACGGCACGGTGCCGATGCCCATGAGCAGGCCGATCAGCGTCACGGTCACGGCCTGTTGCCATGCCGGCGAGGCGCAGTAGCCCAGCGTGAGCCGGACGGCCGAGACGGTGACCACCGCCGCGCGAGCGGCGGCACGACCAGAGCGGTCGCCAGGTTCCAGCCGAGCGCGGACCACGCGAGGGCGACCACGCCGGTGGCCGCGAGGACGACCCCCGCCGTGCCGGCCAGACCCAGATAACGGGCGCGGACCGCCTCCGCACGAGGGACGCCGAGCACGCTTTGCAGGCCGCCGACGTCGCCGAGCGGCCGAAGGTCCCGGTGCGCGGAGCCCAGCCCGGCCAGCCACAGGGCCGCCAGGAGCCAGAACGGGCTCAGCACGCCCCACCAGGCACACCCGACGAGACCGACCGCCGCCATCGCGGCGTGCACCCGGTACTGGCCGGAGTTGATGCGTGCATCCAGCACAAGGGCCTTGAACATCGCGCGTCCGTCATGTCGTAGAGACGAATCGAGCACGACTGCGTGAGCGCTCATCACACGTCCTTCCTCGAGTACCAACGTTGGGTAGTCAGGTATGAGGCGGGCACGGCGATCAGGTCGACCGCGCCGATAACGACCAGCGAGACGAGCGTGAACCGCACCCCGTCGGTGTCGGGCGCCGCGCCAAGCGCCACCCCGCCGATCATCACGGCCACGAACAGCAGCCCCGCGGCGAGCATGACCACGTAGGTGGTGGAGTCGCCGTGTCGGATCCGGGCCGGCACGCCGGCGGCGAGCGCGAACAGGATCGCCCCGCTGCCGATCCACAGGGTGGCCAAGTACTCGGAGACGGGCCGGTCCAGCAGCGCACCGACGCCCCAGATCGCGAGGGTGAACACCACCGCGATCGTCGTGAGCAGCAGGCCCATCCACACGTAGCGCGCGGCGACGACCGTTCGCCGGGACAGGCCGACGATGCTGCGCAGGCGTGACCCGTGATCGGTCTCGTCCACCCGCCACGGCGCCAGCACAAACTGCAGGGCCCACATGCCGACGAGCCCGATGAGGATGCCGGCGGCGTCGAACGCGACGGTGGCCAGCGCCCCGACCGACACCAACGCCGCCGCCGTCCAGATCGTGCGGGCATCGAGCGCCGTCAGGTCCAAGCGCAGCGCCGCCCCGACGCCACCGGCCCCTGCGCGGTCCGGGCGCCCGGCGTCGACGAGCCGGGCGCTCATGACCGTCTGCCTCTGGCGATGCCGACGACGATCTGCTCGAGCGTCGGCTGCTCGCGCACGAGGCCGCCCCTCCAGCCGTCGGCCTCGTGCGCGAGCGCCAGGCCCTCGAAACCGGCTCCGTGTTCGCGCAGCCCGTAGATCGACGCGCGCATCGCGTCGGTGAGGTCGTCGGGGCCGCCGCCCACGAGTCGGTAGTCGGCGAGCAGGTCCGGCGTAGGAGCGCTGGTGAGCAGCCGGCCGCGGTCGAGCACCGCGACATAGTCGGCGATGCGCTCGAGGTCACTGGTGATATGGGTCGAGAACAGCACCGCGCGGCTCTCCTCCTGCATGAACTCGGCGACGAGGTCGATGAACTCGTCGCGGGCGAGGGGGTCGAGGCCCGAGGTGGGCTCATCGAGCACAAGCAGCGTCGGCTCGTGCGCGAGCGCGACCGCCATCTGCAACTTCATGCCGGTGCCGCGCGACATGTCCTTCAGGCGGGTGTCCGTCGGCACGCCCAGGCGCGTGAGCAGGCTCCGGTAGCGATCGCCCGACCACGCCGGATAGAAGGGCCGGACGGCCTTCTCGATGGCCAGCGGAGTCCAGGAGCGCAGGAAGTACGGGGTGTCGAGCACGACCCCGACGCGATCCATCGGCGGCATCGCGATGTGTCCTTCGTCCGGTACAACCGTGCCGATGGCCGCGCCGATCGTCGTCGTCTTGCCCGAGCCGTTGGCCCCAACGAGGCCGACGACGTAGCCGCGCGGCACGTCGAGGTCGATGCCGTCGAGGGTGAAGCCGTCGAAGTGCTTGCGCAGCCCCCGGATCTGCAGTGCGCAGGTCGGGTCGGCCGCACGGTGCGGGTGCAGTGCCGCGTTCATGTCGTGCCTCCCTGTCGTGTCGAGCTCTGGCTGGTCGCCTCGGCTGGGTCGTCGTGTGTGCTTTCGGCTGCGCTCTCCTCGGCGGCGGCGAGGAGGGCGTCGAGGCTGGCGCGCACGTCGTCGTCGCTCAGGCGGCCGAGACGGGCAGCGTCGATGGCGGCGCCGAGGTGGCGTTCGACCTCGCTGACGATGTGCTCGCGCACGAGGTCGCTGTCGCGGGGCAGCACGAACGCGCCCTTGCCCTGGACGTTGGCGATGAAGCCCTCCGCCGCGAGATCGGAGTAGGCGCGCGTGGTCGTGATGACCGACACCCGCAGGTCGCGCGCGAGCCCCCGGATCGACGGCAGCTGCTCCCCCTCCGCGAGCTCCCCCGCGAGGATCGCCGCCCTGATCTGCGTCGCGATCTGCTCGTAGATCGGCTGCCCCGAGGTGTTCGCGATGACGATCCGCATCTCCCCTCCCTTCTGTATATAGACACTATAGACAGTAGATGCAGTAAGCGCACCTACTTCCCCAATGTCCGTGGAGGGGGTTGTGCCGCAAGGCGTCCCGAGCTTGTCGGAGGTCGTGTCTAGGGTTGGCGCGTGACCTTCTCCGTGCACCGGGCGACCGCGAGCGACCATCTGGCCGATGGTCTCGCGGCGCTGCTCGCGGAGCCGGTGGCCGACCCCTTCGCGCAAGAGGTCGTCGCGGTGCCGGCCCGCGGGGTCGAGCGGTGGCTGGCGCAGCGGCTCTCGCACCGACTCGGGGCCAAGCCCGGGCGCTCCGACGGGGTCGCGGCCGGCATCCGTGTCCTCTCGCCGCACTCGCTCGTCGCGCTCGTGCTCGGCGTCGACCGCGACGACCCGTGGCACCCGGCGCAGCTCATGTGGCCGGTACTGGAGGCGGTCGACGCCTGCCTTACGGAGCCGTGGGCCCGCGTGCTCGCGGCCCATCTCGGGGAGGATCGCGCGCTCGCGGAGTCCGAACGCGACCTGCGGCGCGGGCGCCGACTCGCCGTCGCGCGGCGGCTGGCCACGCTGTTCGCTTCGTACGCCCAGCAGCGGCCGGCGATGCTCACCGACTGGCGGCTCGGTAGTGACGGCGACGGGCTCGGCGGTGTGCTCGACGCCGATCTCGCCTGGCAGCCGCGGTTGTGGCGGGAGGTGCTGGGCCGGGTCGCGGCACCGGCTCCCGACGAGCGGCTCGCCGACGTGCTGGCGCGGCTCGAGTCCGACGCCGAGCCCGAGGGTCTCGACCTGCCCGGTCGGCTGTCGCTGTTCGGGCACACCCGGATCGCCCGCAGCGAACTACAGGTGCTCGCGGCGCTGGGGCGGCACCGCGACGTGCACCTGTGGCTGCCGCAGGCCTCCCCCGCGGCGTGGGAACGCCTCGCCGCCGAGTCCGCGGCCGGCCCCGTGCCGCGCGACGACGACCGCTCCGCGCTGCTCGTGCGGCACCCGTTGCTGGCCTCGTTGGGGCGCGACGCCCGGGAGCTGCAACGCACGCTGGCGCTCGCGGGTGGCGACGAGCGGCCCGCGGCGCCGGAGAAGGAGACCGAGGCGGAGCCGGCGCCGACGACGCTGCTCGGGTGGCTGCAGCACGACATCCGCACCGATCACGAACCCGACCAGGAGGACATCGCAGCGCGCCACCTCGATCCGCACGATCGCAGCCTGCAGGTGCACGCGTGCCACGGCCGTGGCCGACAGGTCGACGTCGTCCGCGACGTGCTCACCGACCTGCTGCAACGCGACCCGAGCCTGGAGCCGCGCGACGTGCTCGTCATGTGCCCCGACATCGACGCCTACGCGCCGCTCGTCCACGCCGGCTTCGGCCTCGGTGAGGTGGTGCGCGACCACCTCGACACCGCCCATCCCGCGCACGGCCTGCGGGTCAGCCTGGCCGACCGCGCGCCGCAGGAGACCAACCCGCTACTCGCTCTCGCCGCCCGGCTCGTCGAGCTCGCCGGCGCGCGACTCACCGCCGGCGAGGTGCTCGACCTGAGCCGGGAGCCCGCCGTGCGGGCCCGGTTCGGCTTCGACGAGGACGACCTGGAGCGCGTCGCCGCGTGGGTCGAGGCCGCGCAGGTGCGCTGGGGCCTCGACGCGGCGGCCCGCGAGGTCTTCGGGCTGCACAACATCGCACAGAACACCTGGCGGTGGGGGGTCGACCGGGTCGTCGTCGGCGCGGCCCTCGACGGGCAGCAGGTCACCCACCTGGGGTCGGTGCTGGCCCTCGACGACCTCGACAGCGGCGACATCGACCTCGCCGGTCGTCTCGCCGAGCTCGTCGAGCGCCTCGGCGCCAGCCTGCAACGGTTCGGCGAGTGCCGCACCCCCGGCGAGTGGATGAGTGCGCTGCGCCGCGGGGTGCTCGACCTCACCGCCACGTCCCAGCGCGACGCCTGGCAGGTGGCCGCGATGAACCGCGAGCTGGCCCGCGTCGAAGCGGCGGCCCGCGGCAGCGCCACCCCCACGCTGCGGCTGGCCGACGTCGGGGCGCTGCTGGAGGAGCATCGGGAGGGGCGGCCGACCCGGTCGAACTTTCGGACCGGCACGCTGACGGTATGCACGATGGTGCCGATGCGCTCGGTGCCGCACCGCGTGATCTGCCTCGTCGGCCTCGACGACGGGGTCTTCCCGCGCACGAGCACACCCGCGGGCGACGACGCGTTGGCCCGCCGGCCCGTCACCGGCGAGCGCGACCCCCGCTCCGAAGACCGCCAGCTGCTCCTCGACGCGGTGATGGCCGCCCGGCAGACCCTCGTCGTCACCTACACCGGCGCCGACGAGCACACCGGGGCCCCGCGCCCGCCGGCCGTGCCGCTCGGTGAGCTCATCGACCAGGCCCGGGTGACCGCCTCCGGGGAGCCGGTGCGGCGGCTCGTCACCCACCACCCGCTGCAGCCCTACGATCCGCGCAACCTCGGCGGGGCCGACCCGCAGGAGGCGGCGGCACTCGAGTCGCTGGCCAATGAGGCGGGCACGACCGGGCGGCTCGCCGAGCGCGAGGCGGCCGCGGTCGGGCTCCGGCCCGACGGGGCGCCGTTCAGCTACGACCCGGTGGCGCTGCTCGGCGGACGCGCGCTGGTGGCCGAGCGCAGGGAACCGGCCGCGCTGCTCGACGAGGCGCTCCCCGTCGAGCCCGGTGACGACGTCGACCTGCTCGACCTGCAGCGGTTCTTCGCCAACCCCGTCGGCTCGTTCCTGCGCACCCGGCTCGGCATCGTGCTGCCCGACGAGCCGGAGGAGCGTGTCGAGGGCATCCCGCTCGACCCCGACGGGCTGGCCCGCTGGAGCATCGGCACCCGGCTGCTCGACGGCCGGCTCGCCGGCGGCGATCCCGCCGAGCTGGCCCGATGGGAGACGTGGCGCGGTGAGCTGCCGCCGCACACGCTCGGCGAGCGGGTGCTCGCCGAGGAGTCCGCCAAGGCGCAGGCACTCGCGGCCGGCGTGCGCGCCCAGCTGCGGCTGACCGACCCCGGTGAGCCGGTGCGGTTCGAGTCGCGCGACGTCGATCTCGCGCTGCCCAGCGGCCGGCGCCTCGTCGGCACGGTCGGCGGCATCGTGCCGTACTTTCCCAGCCTCAGCGCACTCACCGTCACCTACTCGACGATCGCCGCTAAGCACCGGCTCGCCTCCTGGCTCACCGCGCTCGTGCTCGCCGCCACCGGCGACCCGTTCGCCTCCAGCCACGTCATCGGGCACAAGGGCCGACGCAGCCGCGGCCGCTGGCTGAAGTCGCCGGTGCGGGTGTTTCACGGGCCGCTCGACGCCGAGGCGGCGCTGGCCCGGCTCGATCATCTCGTCGACGTGTGGGCCCGCGGCATGCGCGAGCCGATCCCGCTGTCTCCCAAGACGTCCGCCGCCTGGGCCCAGGGTTTCGGAGACGGTGACGTGCGCACCGCCGACGACAAGGCCCGCCACGCCTGGGAGACCGACGAGTTCAAGGGCATCCCCGGCGAGCAGGACACGCCCGCGCACGTCGTCGCCTACGGCGAACGAGCTCCGCTGAGCGACGTCCTCGGCACGCCCCGGCCCGACGAGCTGTGGACTCGCGGCGCAACGAGCCGGCTCGGCCAGTACGCGCTGCGCGTGTTCGGTCCGATCACCGGCCACGAGCGGGAGGTGTGGTTGTGAACGCGACGCCGGCGACCGGCGCCCCGGCGCGCCCCCCGGAGAGCGCGCCAGACGTCGCGCACTTCGACATCGCCGACCCGTTGCCCGGGGTGGGCACGACGCTGCTCGAGGCGAGCGCCGGCACCGGCAAGACGTGGACGATCGCGGCGCTGGTCACCCGGTATGTCGCCGAGGGCGTCGTCACGCTGCCGCAGATGCTCGTCGTGACGTTCGGACGGGCCGCGAGCCAGGAGCTGCGCGCCCGGGTGCGCGAACAGCTCCTCGAGGCGGCCGCGGCGCTGGCCGATCCCCCGCCCGCCGCGGCCCGCGGCCCGCTGGAGGCGCTGCTGCTCGACGTCGACGACGACGAGCGGGTGACCCGGCTGCGGCGCGTGCGCACGGCCCTGGCCGACATCGACGCAGCGACGATCGCCACCACCCACCAGTTCTGCCAGCAGGTGCTGCGCGGCCTCGGCGTGGCCGGCGACACCGACCCCGACACCGAGCTCGTCGAGGATCTCGACGACCTGCTCGTCGAGGTCGTCGACGACCTCTACCTCGCGCGGTTCGCCACGGAGGCCGAGCCGGCGTTCAGCCGCGCCGTCGCCCTGCAGATCGCCCGCGACGCCGTCGACGACGTGCACGCGGCGATCTGCCCGACGGCCGCGGAACCCGGCTCCCCGTCCGACCGCCGGGCCCGCTTCGCGAAGGCCGTGCGCGCCGAACTCGACGTGCGCAAGCGCCGGTTGCGCGTCATGCACTACAGCGACCTGCTCACCCAGCTGGCCGCCGCCCTCGCCCCGGAGGACGCGCCGGCCCGAGCGCGAATGCGGGCGCGCTGGAAGGTCGTGCTCGTCGACGAGTTCCAGGACACCGACCCGGTGCAGTGGCAGGTGCTCGACCGCGCGTTCACCGGGCACGCCGCGATGGTGCTCATCGGCGACCCCAAGCAGGCGATCTACCTGTTCCGCGGCGGTGACGTCGTCACCTACCTCGAGGCGGCCGCCACCGCCGACCACCGGCGCACGCTGCCCTGCAACTACCGCAGCGACGAGCCGCTCGTGCGCAGCCTCGACGTCATGCTGCGCGGAGCCGAGCTCGGCGACCCGGCGATCCAGGTGCGGGCGGTCGAGCCGTATCTGACCGGCTCCCGGCTGCGCGGCGCCCCGCACCCGGAGCCGGTGCGCTTGCGCATGGTGCGCAAGGAGCACGTGCGCGGACCGATGCGGGTCGGGCCGATCCGCGAGCACATCGCGACCGACCTGGCCCGCGACATCGCGGCGCTGCTGGCGGCGGGCGCGACGTTCGCGCAGCGGGGCGACAGCTTCGACGGTGGCGGTGGCGGCGAGGACACCGGCCACGACAGCGGCGACGACCATGCGCGCCCGCTGCTCGCCCGCGACATCGCGGTCGTCGCGCACACCAACGCGCGGCTGCTGGAGGTGCAGGCGGCGCTGCACGAGGTCGGCATCCACTCGGTGACCACCGGCGGGTCGAACGTGCTGGTCAGCCGCGCCGCGCACGACTGGCTCGCGCTGCTGGAAGCGATGGCTGCCCCGCACCGGCGGCCGCTGGCGCGGGCGGCCGCGCTCACCGCGCTGCTCGGCTATTCGGCCGCGCAGCTCGACGCGGGCGGCGACGCCCTCGACGACGAACTCGCCGGGCAGCTGCGCTCGCTCGCCGATGTGTACACCCGGCAGGGCATCGCGGCGGTCTTCGAGGCGCTCGCGGTGGCAGGGTTGCCGCACCGGGTGCTCGGGCTCGTCGGTGGCGAGCGCGAGCTGACCGACGTGCGGCACGTCGCGGAGCTGCTGCACGAGGCCTCCGACCGGGGGCGCGTCGGGCTGGCCGGGCTCATCACGTGGCTGCGGGCGCAGATGGCCAAGGCCGGTCCGCAGAGCGCCGGGGCCCGCACCCGCCGCCTCGACAGCGACGCGACCGCCGTGCAGCTCGTCACCGTGCACGGCAGCAAGGGCCTGCAGTACCCCGTCGTCTACCTGCCGACGCTGTGGGACCGCTTCACCGGCACCAACGACCCGCCGATCGCCCGTTTCCACGAGGCGCCACCCGGTCGCGAACGGTGCCTCGACGTCGGCGGCCCGGGCGGGCCGTTCTGGTCCGACGCCGTCACACGGCACCGCGCCGAGGACTGCGGGGAATCGCTGCGGCTGCTCTACGTCGCGCTGACCCGCGCGCAGAGCCAGGTCGTGCTGTGGTGGGCCGGGGCCGATCGCAACACGCCCGCCTCCCCGCTGCACCGGATGCTGCTCGGGCGCCGGGCCGAGGATCCGGTGGTCCCCGACAGCGCGCCGCTGCGGCCGGAGAACGACGTGGGGCAGTGGCTGGCGCGCTGGGAGACCGCGGGGGCGCTCACCCTCGAAGACGCCGTACCCGCCGCGTTGACGCCGGTGAGCGAGCCGGCTCGGGCACCGGCGCTGGCGATCGGGGCGTTCACGCGCCGCATCGACCACGACTGGCGGCGCACCTCCTACACGGCGCTGAGCACACCCCGCGACGCAGACGGCTTCGAGGTCGGCGCCCCGACCGGCGGCGTCGGCAGCGAGCCGGAGTCGGTACCGCGCGACGACGAGCCGGAGGCGGCCGTGCCCGTCGAGGGCGACACTCTGCCGGGGCTGGCGCTGGCGGGCGTCGACGTGCCCTCCCCGATGGCCGCGCTGCCGGTCGGGGTGACGTTCGGCTCCCTCGTGCACGCGGTGCTCGAGCACGCCGACCCGCAGGCGCCCGACCTGCGCGGGGAGTTGCTGGCGCACGTCACCGAGCAACTCGTGCGCTGGCCGGTGGAGGAGGTCGCGGCCGATCCGGGGGCGCTCGCCGACGCCCTCGTCGCCGTGTGCGAGTCGCCGCTCGGGCCGCTCGCCTCCGGAGTTCGGTTGCGCGACATCGGCATCGGTGACCGGCTGTGCGAGCTGGACTTCGAACTGCCGCTCGGGGGTGGGGATTCGCGCGGGGTGTCGGCCGGAGAGTCGGTCGAAGCGTCGGTCGGCGCCGCAGCGGGAGCCAGCGCCCCGGCTGCAGCCAGCGCCTCCCTTGCCCCCGGGGCCGCGGCCGGGGCGTCCCTGTTGGGCGACCTCGCGCCGCTGCTGCGCGCGCACCTGGCCGCCGGCGACCCGGTGCGCGGCTGGGCCGACGTGCTCGACGCCCAACCCGCACTCGCCGAGCAGCAACTGCGCGGGTACCTCACCGGCTCCGTCGATGTCGTGCTGCGCACCGGCGGGCGCTACCTCGTCGTCGACTACAAGACGAACTGGCTCGGCCCGATCGGCGACCCCGACGCCCCGCTGACGGCCGCCGCGTACCGGCCGGAGGCGCTGGTCGAGGCGATGGGGCACTCGTCGTATCCGCTGCAGGCGTTGCTGTACGCGGTCGTCGCCCACCGCTTCCTGCGCTGGCGGCTGCCCGGGTACCAGCCCAAACGCCACCTCGGGGGCGTGCTGTACCTGTACGTGCGCGGCATGTGCGGCGCCGACACCCCGGTCGTCGACGGGCAGCCCTGCGGGGTGTTCTCCTGGCGGCCGCCGGTCACCCTCGTGGAGGCGGTGTCCGACCTGCTCGACGGCGCTGGTGGCGGCGGGGCCGGCGTTGTCGGCGGCGCTGTCGGCGAGGTCGGGGTTGTCGGCGGGGCCGGGACGACGGCTCGGCGGGGAGGCGCGTCATGACGCTGGAGATCTTCGAGCCGGTCGACGCGCACGACCGGCGGTTGGCGCTCGGGGCCGCGGGCGCGCTGGCCCGGTTCAACGCGGCGGGGCTGCTCAGCGCCGCCGACGTGCACGTCGCCCGTGCCCTGGCCCGGGCCGCCCGCGAGCAGGACGAGGTCGCGGTGCTCGGCGCCGCGTTCGCCACGCGCGCGGTGCGGCTGGGGTCGGTCGCGGTCGACCTGGAGGCGGTG